>JANMIF010000091.1:0-35149 GCA_031375695.1 Planctomyces sp. | reverse complement strand
GTTTTCGATGGCGACTTCGTTCGCCGAGAGCAGCGTCACTTCGACGATTCCAACCGTCGTCTCAAGGCGATGCGTTCCGATCCCGATCCGGCCCAAGTAAGCCAGCGTCACGGCGACGCCGATCGTGCCGTGTCCACACATACCGAGATAACCGGCATTGTTGAAGTAGATGACTCCCGCTGCGCAAGTCGCGTCCACCGGTTCGCACAGCAACGCTCCGACCAACGCCTCGGACCCGCGTGGCTCCAGGATCACCGCGCGGCGAAAGTCATCGGCCGTCTCGCGGAAGCGCTGCAAGCGGTCGCGCAACGATCCGTCGCCAAGATCCGGACCGCCGCTCAACACGACGCGAGTCGGTTCCCCTTCCGTATGCGAATCCACGACGCGAATACCGGAACCAACTTCGTTCAATTGCCTGCTGCCGACCATGTGCTCCACCAGTTCTTGAAGAGTTGCCATTGTTGCCGTGCGAACTCACGCTGAGACGGGCTGAGAGCATCCGACTCGTTGAAGTTCAGCTCGTACTCGGGGTTGCCCTCCAAGACCAGGAGGTACTTGTAGAAGAGCACCAGGTCCGGCCCTTCATCAAACGTCGAGAGCACCAGCAGTGCCTCTTCGAGTTCCAGCGCAAGTCGTCGTGCGGTTGCGTCACCGGCAGCGGCCTTCTCGCACAAGGCGATCAGTCGCAGCACCGGCTTCGGCAGCGCGTTGCCGATGCCCGTGATGGCTCCGACCGCTCCACAGCGTACGAAGCCATGAAAGACCTGAGTATCCACGCCGACCATCAACGCGAGATCGGGATCGCCGCTCGTGATGAACTCGGCCGCGTAGCTCAGCGATTCCGCTCCGCCGAATTCTTTGAAGCCGACCAGATTGCGATGCTCGCTCCGCAACTGCATGAACAAGTCGGCCTTGGTCTGAAAGCCGTAGTAGGGGCTGTTGTAAATCACCGCCGGCAGATCGCCCCCCGCTTTCAAGACCGCGGAGAAGTGAGCCCGCTGAGCCGCCGCCGAACTGCCTCGCGACAGCAAGCGCGGGATCAGCATCAGCCCCGCCGCTCCGACCGCTTTGGCGTGAGCCGCATGTTCCGCCGCGAGTCGCGGGTTCTGGGCGCCGGTGCCAACAACGACCGGCACTCCTGCTTCGACCAGCCGCCTCACGCCCTCTTGCCGCTGCTGATCGGTAAGCAGTGGCCAGTCCCCCATCGACCCGCAATACACCACGGCTCGCATCCCGACGCCGATCAGCTCCCGCGCTTTGCGGACAAGCGCCTCGTAGTTCACCGAGCGATCCGGAAAGCACGGAGTCATCAGCGCCGGCATACAGCCACGAAAAACATCCGAAGACGACATCAAGTAGATCCTTTCGAGTTGAGTGAAGAAGCGTGCCAGATTTCACGATCAGCCGGAACGCGCGAGCCTGCATGATTCACGGCCGGAAAATAACCCGAAGCGTTAGGGACGACGTCGTCGTCGTTCGCCTTGGCTGACGCTTCAGGTTACTTCTCGCAAGATACCGAGTCTTGCCGACGACGTCATGAGGCTCAAGCCTCATTGGCCGCTGAAGTGTTATTCCGATCGTTTCTTCAAGTACGCGTCGGCCATGCCTTCGCCCAACAAAAGCGTTCCCTTGGTACCGAAATGCAGCCGAGCGTGAGGCAGTTCGGATGTCTTGATGATCGTGATGCGCGGATCAGGGCGAGCCAACTCGTTCAACGCGGCGTTGACGGGTTCGATGTTGCGCCACGGAGCGTTCTTGTGCTGCTCGGAGATGAACCAAGCGAGTTCGGGTTGCTTGAGTTCCACCCGCGTCTCGTCGATCAACTGCTTTAGCCACTTGGCGTTGTTTTGCGCGTACGGACCGAAGTACGTGTCGTTCTCGCCGGTGTGCCAGAAGATGCCTTCGAGGCTGCACTCGAATCCCTGCTGCGTCAGGTCATCCTGAGCCGCGCGAATGAAGTTGATGAGCTTCGGATACAGATTGCGATGCGACTCGGTCGAGCCGTTTGGAAACCAATCGGGGCCTTGCGCTCCGCTGTGAGTGAACTTAACGATGGCCACTCCCTCTTTCGCATCCAGCGACTTCCGCAATCGAGCACCGAAGCTCAGCTCCGGGCCGAAGTTGCCGAGATCATCGACCGGTCCCAAGGGTTCCCAACCAGTTGACGACTTCAGTCCACCGCCGACTGAGTAGCGAAACAAGACGTTGTTCTGATCTTTGGCAAAGGACTCGTAGCGCGGCTGCTGCGCGATTTCGGAGACGAATGAATCCTCACCTTCCATGTTTCGCTGACCGGCCAGCACGAACAGTCTCACGCGTGCCGGCTTCGCGATCGGCAGTCCGCTCTTGAAACGGCGGTCGGTTGTTACCAGCGGCTTCCCGATGTCGCGGAGATACGCGGCCGCAAACGCTTCGCCCATTTGAAGCTGCCCTTGAGTGCCAAAGTGATAGTGCGGCTGTCCGCTCCCCATGACTTCAAACGCCAAGTGAGATGTCGGCACCCAACGCAGCAGCGGATCGGCCTTCAGCACTTGCTCTTGTTGCTGGCGGAGTATGCCGAGGTTGCTGCGGTGATCCATGCCCCAGATCCCCTTCTCGCTGACCTCGGCGATGTACCACTTCAACTCCGGAGCCTTCAAGTCGGCTCGCAGCCGCGCGATGAGCTTCGTCAGCCCGTCGGCATATTGCTTGTAAAGATTGCGGTCGAGCATGTCGTTCTCCCCCTGATGCCACATGACCGCTTCAAGCCGATAACGAACGCCGCGTTTGTCCAATTCGTCGAGCGATTCGCGAATGAGCTTGAGCGTTCGCGGGTAGAGCTTCTGCCCCTTGTCCGGCGCATCGGGATTCCAATCCAAGGCGACCGTCGTTCCTCCGACCGCCGACTTGATGATGGCCATCGGAAACTGAGCGTGCTGCCGAACTCGTCGAGCGAACGTCACTTCCGGGCCGAACGAGCGCAACGGCTTGAGCGGTACCCAACCTTGGGAGGCCTCATCACCACTCCCGAGGATGTATGAGTAAAGGACATCGGTCTGCGGCTCACCCGCGCCTTTGAAGTTCGGATAGTCATCAATGCGATCGGCATGCGCATCGGCGCCCACCATGTTGGACTGACCCGCGAAGAGGAACACTCGCGTGACCTCCTCGCCGATGGCGGAACCTTTCGTCACGAAGGCCAACGCCACCAGCGTCAAGACTGACACGATCACTTTTCGAACATCCGGATTCACGGCGATTCTCATTCAACGGTCCTTTAGTAGTTCCAGCATTGCCTCGCCCATTGCCTTCCCGATGCGATTGAACCAGATCGCGCTCCCGTAGTAGTGGTACGGGCGATCACTCCCGGTGTGAACCCACTCGGGCTCTTTCTGCCAATTCGGGAACATTTCTTCGGCGGCCTTGTCCACCAGAACATCAACCGGGAACGCTTTGACGTTCCCTTTGAATTCGGGCACGTCGTTCATCGAAAGTTGTGCTTCGCGGACAGTTAACATCCCGCCGGTAGCCGGTTTCGATCCGTTCTGACCCAAAGCGCCGATCACAAATGGCAGATGGAGCGAGCCGAGATCCTTGCGCACGTCGTTGATAAAGTGCTTCATGTTCGAAGCGTATTCGTCCTGGGCACCGAAAATGTCGTTGAAACCTTGGAACCACACGAACCCGGCCAGCTCTCCAGCTTTCGTCCTTCCAATGCGGGAAACAGCTTTGCGTAGTTGTCCTGCACGTCTTTCACTTCCGCCAGCATGTTGCGGTAGGAGGAGCCGTAATCCTTTTTGATTTCCTCCAGCGTCGGAAGCGGCGCATTCTTCTTGTTCTTTTCGTTGTCTTGCTTGACGCGGGTCCGAGCTTGTTCGAGTTCCTTCTCAATCTTGGCTTCGGGTAATCCTGCCGAGGGAGAACGGAAGAGCTTGTAGAGCGAGTGCCCACCCCATGCGGCCTTGATCAGCAGGACGGGTTCGCCAAAGTGGTTCCCCATCGCGGTCCCGAACTCCAATTCGACACCCGTGCAGCCTGGGGAGCCGTATCCAAACGTGAGTGGTCCCCGGCGCTCCAGGAACTTGATGAAAACGTCATCGCGCTCGATCCACTTGTCGTCCTTGCGAAGAGGGGCGAAGAAATCCTTGGTCTTCGCGTCCGTCGCCTGGAAGTCAAGAAGTGAGTTGCGGGCCTTGCCCTCCATGTTTGACTGGCCGGCGAGGATGAACACTTTGACCGGCTTCTCGGCAGCATGCACGGGGACCGTCGCGAGAAAGCCCCCAAATAGGAGACCAATCAGGAGGCGAGTCATACCAATCCTTTCACATTTCCGGAGACCGGGTGCTTGTTCGATTTCGCCGTCGCGCCGCTCTCCCTTCGAGAGGCGGCCGATAAAACCTTTGTCGCAGGTGCGAATGACCTGATCGACCACCTCACGGCGGCGCGAAACATTTGGCGTGCCTCGTCAACGTGGCAAGCGTCGATCGTGCGCCCCACAGGGCGCGAATGACACCGATCGTGATACCACTTGCTGAAGTTGTCGCCGAAAACTCAGGTCACTTTAGATTCAGATCGCATTCTTCACCAGTCGGCCGAAGCGTTATCAGTTCTATTCAGTTCTATGGAGACATGACGGGATCTACTTGGACTTCAGCCCGACCGTGTTTACCGCGATGACTCGGTACTGATGGGTCACACCCGATTCGGCACTGGTGTCGGTGAACTTCATCTCGACCAGCGGTTGAGAAGGGGTGTCGCTGTAAGACAGGTTTTGAAAGATCGGGCGACCGAATGGGTTCTTGGCTTGCTCAGGAACGTTTGCGAGGAATTGCCCATCACGCTCGATGACGAAGCTGGCGAGACCGCTTTCGAGATCAGCTTCGGCTGACCAGGTCAGCATATTGCCAGAAACCTGCAGATTCGTTGGAGCAGGCGGAGCGGTTGAGTCAGTCACTGCCGTGTTTTTGACGTACTGTGCCCAAGCCATTGCCACCGACTCGTTCGGCAGCCACACCGCTTTCGTCATGTCACCTTCGAACTTTGTTGCAGGCACGGCGGCGACGATATTTGGATCACCGGCGTTGAGTGGAGTCAGCCAGCCAGTCATGTTCGGAATCGCCTTCAACGGATCGCCATTCCTGGTGGGCAAACGCGAGGTCAAACAGGCATCAAGCCACGGGATCGCCAGATAGCGTTGGTTGCCACAGTCATGGCTGGACAGCGGGTCAACCGACACACCGATTAGTCCCCCCTTGGCTCGCACGGCAAGAAAGAAAGCTTCGTTCCCAGGCCACACACCAGCGAATCGGCTCTCCTTGTCAGTGACTCCTTCCTTGGTGCCGAGATTGCACATCACCGGCACTTGGCAAGCCGCGTCTGAAATGGTGTAGGGTGCTGGCTTGCCGTCCGCGACGGTGATCGGCGGCACTCCCGAACGAAGCCAGGCGGCGACGACTCGATCAGGGTGCAACAATGTCATTCCGCCGGCCCAATGCCCTCCGCCGCTGTGTCCCCAGAGGGCCCACGGTACGGTGGCCAATTCCGGATGACTCGACCTTGCCCCCAATTCGGTCAGCGACTTCTGAAACGCCGCGTCAGATCCGTTACGAGGATCACACCACAATTGACAGTCGGCCTTCTCGGGTTGCTCATAGACGGGGCTGATCAACGCGCAGTCGTGCTTCCTGGCCAGAGCCTGCCAATGCAGATCGAACGCGCCCGTCTGTCCCGACTTGCACGAGCCTTCGCCGCAACCGTGCTGATGCACGATTAGACCTCGCAGCGCTTTGACTTCTGGCGGAATCCAAATCGTGAAACTCACGGGATAGACCAACTCGCCCGGCTGCGTCGAACCTTCGAAACGGACCCGATAGTACGGTGGGCTGGCGTTCAGAGGATTAAGATACGGCGGCTCTTGCGCTGCGAGCGAACCGACCAGAACCGCAAAGAGAAATGCGAATTGGCGCATGGAAATCACCTGGTTTCGAAGTGGTATGAGGTTTGGAGATTCTCACGTCGGCTGATCGGAATCCGGTGAGTTGCCAACGGTAGAACTCCCGGCTTGTGGACTCGATGAGCACGACGTAAATGGTCGTTGCAGCCAATTTGACTTGGCAGAAATGCAATGTTTCGTGGCTGCGACTGCTTCGCTTTCGAGCGAATGCATCCTAATCGCCTTGGTCGAGAGTTTCATCTGGAATGCAATGCGGTTACAGATCTGGCTGATCCTTGGGATTCGCCATCGAGGTCAACCAGACACCTTCATCGAATACACAGGCAATTGCCACAAGAGGCGCGGTGGAATCGAATCTTCTCGCCCCACTCGATGCCAACCCAGCCAGTTTGCACGAATCACTTGCGGCCAATCTCATTAGTTTGGCATTCCCCGGCCTCGTCGAATAGCCAAGCCGTCAGACTCTGCAGGGCTTGCTAGTTGATAGTGATGGAGTGGTTGGGTAATTGACGAAGAAGAAATTGGGATTTGAGCGAGGCAGGATTGTCTGGCTGTTGTTTGACCGGAGGTATTGGAAGGGTTTTGCTGTGAATGATCGGCCCGCAGAAGGCTTGCTGGAAATGCTTCAGCGAGTTCCTGATCCGCGCGGGCGTAAGGGAGTGCGTCATCCGTTGTTCGCGATGTTGGCGGCCGTGGTTTGTGCCACGTTGTGTGGGTTTCGTGGCGTTCAGCCGGTGGTCATGTGGCTCAACACGCATGGCTCGGTGATGTGGCATTTGCTGGGGTTTAACTCGCAAGCCACCGGTGCGCAGACGTACGTCAACGTGCTGGCCGAACTTGATCCGGAATGGCTGGAATCGCTGTTGTTGAAGTTTGTCGAGCAGTGCATGCCGGAGGAAAATCTGGCGAACTCAACGGCGGCGAACTCGGTAGCAACGAACTTGACGACGGCACCCTCGCCGACGGACGTCGAGATCTGGGACGGCAAGACGCTGCGGGGGACTCGGAAGCCAGACCAGCGTGCCGAACAAGTTCTGGTTCGCATGCAGCCAATATTGGACCAGACGTTGCGGACTTGTTGTTGGCCCGCGCCCCAGATCTCTTTCACGTCATGGAAGTGTTCCTCGATGGCCCAGCGGTCGGCGGCCGCTTCCAGGATATCGCGGACGGTGGCGTTTGGGTCGGTGCAGAAATAGGGAACCCAATCGCCATCATCGAACCGCACCAGCACGATGCGGAACAGTTTGCCGGCGAGATGCGACATCGCCAGGAACGCCTTGTCTTCGCGAGTCACTTCGCCGCCGCGACAGTGATAGGTGATCGACTGCCAGCCGTCGGGATGCGCGGCTCGCTTGGCCAGACAGAGCTTCTCGCCAAATTTGCGCGGCCGGCCGCGTTGACCGGGAGTGCGTGTCGGCGGCAGGTCGAACAGCGCCGCGTCCTTGCGGAGTCGACTGACGACGACCGCTTCTGCCGCCAACGCCGCGTCGAGAAACGGCCGCGCCGCGTAAGTCCCATCGACGACGATCCACACGATGCACGCCCACTTCCACGACTGCAGCGTCGTCACGAACCACGTCACCAGCTGCGCCGCGAGCTGATGCTTCGTCTGGAACTCCCAGCCCCGTATCGCGTCGAGCCGCGGCACATCGACTTCGCGAACATAGAGCCACGAACGCAACGACAACGCGATCACGCCCCACCGCGGATGCTTCGCCCACCGCGCCAACGAGACTCTGTTGTGCTCATAGCAGAACTCGCCCCCCGCCGGCCCCGGCGTGGGATCGTGAGGCACACCGGCCCCTTCGACATGCCGCCCGTAACGCTTCTCCGGAGTGTCGTCGAGGGCCAGCGTGATCCGCCCGCCGGCTTCGGATCGAGCTTCTCGATCACGAACCGCAACACCACCTCCGACACGTCCCGCGATCGCCGACCGATGCTGCTGATCGCGTCGTAGAACCGATCCCAATCATCGTGCACTCCCGCTGCGACGAACCACGAACTGGCCGTCCGCCGATCGTCCGCGAGTAACATCCCCGCCACGATGATCGCCAGCCGGAAACTCATTCGCGCATCGAGCGCCCCGGCCATCTTCGCCACCGCCGCTTGTCATGCCGCGAGAGCTGAGACTTCTTGTGCTGCGGATGCAACGACTGTCGTTTACGTTGAGCCAGCCACCCTTGGCTCTTCCGATGAAGTGTTGTTTGCACAACACAAAGCATCAGTCAGATCCAAATTTCTTCAAACCCCAAGCGAGCGTTCAAGGTTCGCGCTAAAGTGCAGTAGAGAGACTTCGTTACGAAATTGTCGCGTGACTGTTGGAATCGACTTCACTGTCGACGTCCGAGACGTTCCACAACTGCACGCAAGCTCGGCGGCCAGCCTGAGTCAATTGATACAACATTCCGCCGGTGCGATCGGCGATCTCGACCTGCAAAAACCCGTGCGCGATCAGTTTGCCGTGAATTCGAGAAATTAGCTCGGGCTGAATCCCGTCCACTTCGCGAACGCGCGGGCGAAAGCCCTTGGCGATCAATTCGCCTAGTTGCTCATCGGCACCCGCTGGCGCTTCCAAAGCGGAGCGATACGCCAGCAGCACCTGTCGCCAATCAGGGTTCGACCCCAGCAGATCAACGTCGTGTTGGTCCATGATGCTGCAAGGTATCGGCCGAGATCACCGCGGATGCCAGTTCCGCGCAGCGCACCGACATCACTGCCATGACCCGCTTGATCTGAGTTCGCGGCACGATATGGCTTCGCCGCAGAACAGCATTTTGCGCCACGACGAGAGCGACTCGCATCACGGGTACGACACGATCCGCTGTGCCACACGGCATAGCCGTTACAAAGCCGAGTAGGGCACAAATCTAGGGGGCGGGCTTTTGGCTTTTTGAAATTGCAGAATTGGACTTCTTTCGCGAAAAACCTCTTCTTCCCGCCAATCTAAAAAACTAAATACCCGATCCCATACGCCCAACTACATATTCGTCTTGGCATCCGCGACAGCGCCAAGCACCGCGTTCACCGCTGCTTGCAACTCCGAATCGTGACGATGATCCTTCGAATACACGCGGAAAATCGAAAAACTGGTTGGTAGGCCCCGGAAAAGTTCATCGTCGTGCAATTCGCGAGCGACCCCGTCCGCTGGATCGAGCCAGAAATTTTGGCCGCCTGCCGGCAAACGGCCGCTCGGCCGGTGATAGTGTCGAGCCACATCAATTTTCAACGGAATCTCGCGCAACTCGACCGGCAATGCCGAACGAAGGCGGCGTTCCACCAATTCCGGTTCGGAAATGATCGAGGTTTGTTCCGCTTGGCCGGCGTGAAAGTTGAACGTCCGCTCGCAAGCCATTTTCCAGGCGACCTGCCGATTCAACAGATCATCCCACAGCCGCCCCAGCTGCATGAGCTGCGGATCACCGCCGCGCGACCAGCGTTCGACATCAACCAAGAACGTCGATTCATTCAACCGGCGATACTCATCCAGATGCAGTAGCGGGTTCATCGGCTGGCCGGAGGTATCGCCGAACAGCCGCAACATCGTCGGACCGAACAACTCTTCTAAGGCGAGATCAATCGCTCGCACGGTCCGATGAAAATAGATCGTGCGAAACAGATTGGCTCGCGTTTCGATGAAGTTGATCAGCGTCGGCAGGCCGCGCGCGTGAATCGTCAATCCTTCCGACGTGAAAAAGCTGTAATGCAGTATCCGCAGCAGATCGAACGCTTTCGTGTTGTAGCCGGACATGTATGCATCGCGCAGCACGAAATCCATGTTGTCTACGGTGTAGATGCCGCTAAACAGCGACCGCAGTTTCTTCAGCCACGTAGGTTGACCTTGTTCGTCTTCCAAACGACCGCTCGGCCGGCGAATCAACCAGGCAATCTGCACGGGGTCCAATTCTTCCAGAGGACCGAGCTTGCCGTTCGGATTGCGGCGGATTCGGCGAATCAAGTCGCCCAGTTCCTGTTGAATTATCGCTGCGCCAAGGTCTTCGTGAGTGATGCCGAATTGCGCCAAATAGTGCTCATCAAAAAAGTGCCCAAACGGCCCGTGCCCGACATCGTGCAGCAGCGCGGCCAGCCGCACCAAGCTTTCGACATACGCCCGCGACGGCACGTTCGCACATGACATCACCAGCGATTCATGCCAGCGTTCCATCGCAATCGATGCGAGATGCATCGCTCCCAGTACGTGCTGGAACCGCATGTGTTCGGCCGACGGGAACACCCACCAAGCGGTCTGAAGCTGATGAATATGCCGCAATCGCTGCACCCACGGATGATCGATCAGCGTTTGTTCCGAGACCTCGCCGTCGGGCAGACCTTCTTTGGATACAAACGGGATATACCCGTGAATCGGGTCGTGCGACAAACTTTCGGTCATGAAATCACGAGGCATGGGGGACTCACATTATCCCTGAATCGAGGGGCGGACTTTCAACTCACATGGCAAATGTAGCACTTGAGATATTCGTTTTCCGGGCAAAATGGCGAGATGGGATGATCTGGCGCGGCTCCGCGAACCTCCAAGATGCGAATTGTTCGGCCGGACTGAATGGCCACATCGGCCAGCATTTGCTCGAAGTCGTCGCGGGTTACGAGGCCGGAGCAACTGCATGTCACCAGTAATCCGCCCGGTTTGAGAACTGAAATGCTCAGGCGGTTGAGACTGTGATAGGCTCGCATCGCTTGCGGCAACGCGGTTCGCGAACGAGTCAGCTTCGGCGGATCGAGCACCACGGTATCGAACAGTTCGCCGACATCACGGAGTTGTTCAAGCACTTTGAAGGCATCGCCCCGTTCAGATCGCCACCGGTCGGCAACGTGATTGAGTTCGGCATTTCGCTGAGCCAACGCTAGCGCCGACTCGGAAGAATCGACGGCAACCACTTCGCTTGCACCCCCCAGCGTGAGGGCCGCGATTCCAAATCCACCGGCGTAACAAAAGACATCGAGCAGTCGATGTCCGCGAACGTGCTGCGCCACGGCATGCCGGTTGTCTCGCTGATCCAAATAGCCGCCGGTCTTCTGGCCTTCGGACAAATCGACTTCCCAGCGGACATCGTGCTCAACGACGGTCAACCGCCGCGGAGGCGGTTCGCCCCAGATCAAACCGTCGCGAAGTTCCAAGCCCTCAGCTTCGAGGACACCTTTTTCCGTTCGAAGCAAGATGCCGGATGGATCAGCCAATTCGCGAAGCAGTTCGACAATGTCATCCTGCCGAAGCTGCAAAGCCAAGCTCGTGAATTGCACGCTCAGCCAGCGGTCGTAGCGATCAACAGTGAGACCTGAGAGGCCGTCGGCTTCGCTGTTGATTAGGCGGCAGGCCGTGACTTCTTTCGATCCACTTGCCGGATGGGATGCAATTCGCGGGAGCGACTCACCAACGAAAAACCGCTCACGCAGTTGCAGTGCTGATGCGATACGGGATCGCCAAAAGTTGCGATCAAGCGGTTGATCTGGTTCCCACGAATAAAGTCGGACGCGGATTTGGCTGTTTGGATTAAACAGGCCACGAGCGACAAATTCCCCTTCGTGCGAACGGAGTTCGATCTCGGTTCCAGCGGGCAAATCTTGCGGCGTTTGCCGAATCGCTCCTGCAAACACCCACGGATGCCGTTTGAAAAACGGCAAGGCATGGCGCGGTTTCAGCGTCAATCGGACATGAGGCAGGTCTTCAAATATCATTTTTGGGGTGGCGTGAATTGGACGCGATATGGGTTAGGCTGGAAAAAAGTTAGCCTGAATAATTCACGGCTAGTCAATCAGCAGTCGTAATGTCGGTTTAAAGCAGGCTAGCGGGTTTCGAGTGTTGAGTTTGTTGGGTGTGCCAGAGGATAGGTAGACCACCCCTTAACCCCAAGGGTGTTGAGCAATCGCGGTGGACGTAGTTCGGGTGGTGACGGCAGTGGAGCCAGGTGGCGGCGACGATCATGTTGGCTCGAGGAGCTCGCAGGAACGGCCAACTGGAAGAAAGACGGATCGCGATTCGGTGGGTCGAGGACTACTCGGTGTACCGCGACCGGTCTTTCATGCTCGCCGTCGCTGACGCTTCGGGTTAGTGTGTGCACCGACTAGAAATCGGCTGCGGTTTGAACGGTGAACAGCCGATCAAAGCCGTAACCTCCCGGACGAAAATCCTCTGCCATGACGCAGCAGCTTGAGCCTCATCGACCGAAACGACTCGCTTTGCCCAAGCGGGCCTTCCGTCGGCTCGTGGAGTTTCAGGGGTTTCACCGATTGCCGCTGCATCAGTATCGGAGCAAAGTCCGCCGGTTGTACGACGGGCCGGCTGGCAGCTTATTGATGTTTGCCAGTTTGGTGTCGTTGCATCAGCCGCTCATGGGCCGGATGCTACGGAAGAGCAAATTCGATCTCAGCCGTTTCAATAGCATTTTGGATGTTGGCTCTGGGGCGGGGCAGATTCTGGGGCATCTGCTGCGACACACGAAACCTGACGTGCAGCTCGTCGCCTGTGATCTGTCGCCGCAGATGCTGCGTCGCGCGCGACAGAAGTTGGCTGGTAAAAGTTCGCTGCCGCTGAATCGGCCGTTGTTCGTCGCCGCCGACATCAGTCACCTGCCATTCGCCGATGCGACCTTTGACTGCGTGACCTGTGGCTATGTGCTCGAATATCTTCCCGACCCGGTTCCCGGCTTGGCCGAGTTGGGCCGAGTCCTCAAGCCCGGCGGTAGCTTGTTGCTGGCGGCGACCGAAGACACGTATACCGGCTACCTCAACGGTCGAGTTTGGAAGTGCCGCACGTTTAATCGGGATGAGTTGCGAAAGGTGTGCGCTCAAGCCGGACTGCCGTGGGATCGCCAACTGTGGTTTACGAAGATGCACCAGTTTTTCAAGCTTGGCGGCATCTTGGTAGAAGCTCGCAAGCAAGTGGATTAGGCGATATTCGAAGAACCAATTCCGAAGCGCGAAATCCGAAATGTCTACGCGCGACGGACGAATGGAAAGAATAATCACTCGGCGTTGAAGATCTACAACCACGACAAAAAAGGGCCACGTGATTGTGCATCTGCCAGATTCGTGACACCGTTGCCGGTCGGTGGCGAAGCGTTGCAACACACGGCACACGTCGTGTTCTTGATCGAAGAAATAAGCCTCGGAAGCAAAGAGATCGCCGACTTCTGGGGAGGCAAATATCGCGACACGATCGAAGTCATTCGCGCGATCAAGAGTTCCACCACGCCAACATTCCAAAACCCGATCCGTATCGGCCGCGAAGCCGAAACCGGCGTGATCACCGTCCACGAGGCTCATCCAGCGGCGTACGAAGTGCTGCGGCCTAAATGACTGCGATGAAGCTCATTCGAACTGAAGATGTCCGAAGTTGGTTGTTGCGAGACAACGATCCGTCCGAATGCTTTCGGTCGATCGGGGCCAAGCAGGTGGATGGGGAGTTTGCTGAAGAGTCGTTTGGCGTTCCGCTTCATTTGCAAGTCTTGTGGCAACGATTGCGAGTCGAAGTGGGTGATCGTGAACTACCACCGAGCACGCTCGATTCGCTGCCTTTTTATAGCTTGTGCCAAGGCTTGTTTCTGCCGTTGTCGTCGCTAGAACCGAGTTGTGTTGCGGGGCTGCTTGGATTGATTGCCAAATCGCCAACGGACACCGCCGGGCGCGAGCAGTTGTTGACGAAGGTTTTGAATCGCGATTGCGGCCTGGCCCTCGAAGAAAAGCTCGGCTGCATTTCGGGCGATCCGTTTCTTGGCTGGCGCGGCATGATTCGTTGAGACAGTTTGTTACGGCTGCTCATTTCGGCCCACATGACCTCGCGCCGCGAATTGCTGGATCGGTTAGTTCAGGTCGGCGACGTCGCGGCGTTGTTCGCGGAAAGCCAGCCGAAGTTGAAAGCTGATCTGCCGCTGAAGGTCTGCGAACGCTGCAATGTTTGCCCGAGTCAAAAACCAGCCAGAAGTTCGCACTTCTACGAGAACTGTGGTCGCGATGCGAAATGCTGGAGGCGTTTTTTCTGGCGAAACTCCTGCTGCGAAATGCGGGCTTCGGATTCGACTATCAAGGTCCGCAGTTGGCCAAGCTGCTCGGCGCCCAATTCG
Organism: Planctomyces sp.; assembly: GCA_031375695.1. Lineage (GTDB taxonomy): Bacteria > Planctomycetota > Planctomycetia > Planctomycetales > Planctomycetaceae > SXKJ01. Next base: position 21,142 of record JANMIF010000091.1, on the reverse strand, counting down.
GAGCGTCGGAAGAACAGGTCGGTCATGCGAAAACGCTGACGGACGTCTTTCATGCGGCTCGCGTTTTGAAACAAGACGGCATCGCCGGGCTGCGAACGACTCAACTTCGGCCGCTGGTCCCGATCCGACCGGCGCTGAAGGGTAATTGGCGCAATCGAAAGAAGTTTTGAATCGGCTGTATCACTACTTCCTCGCTCAGGGCTAGGAAGGGATTATCGCCAAAGATTTATCCGGCCCATTTCCGCTGAACACCCGCGATCCGAGTTGGCCAAAACGTAAGCCGGAGATCACGCTCGATCTGGAGTTGTTCGGCGCGACGTATTCGGTCACGAGCAAAGAAGAACGTCCGGGCTGTTCGGTTCGTTAGTGATCGGAACTCGTGCCGCGAACGGAACGTTTGAGATCATCAGCGACGTGGCCGGCATCGACCGGCCGAGCGATTCGGGAACGCGACCGGGAATTGAACTCCGCCTGTAAATCGTCGTAATTGTGAAGTTCGTGTGAATCGTCCGCAACCAAATCACTGGAAAGCTCAGCCTACGTGATCCCAAAATCGCTTCACTTCGAGCTGATAAATCCGCTTCCGAAGCCGATTCACTCGATATGCTGCAAGAAATTCACCTGCGGCAACGAGTATGATGATGAGCGGCGAACGCATCTTGTTTGTGACCGGGCGACTGGCGGAAGCGTCGTTGCGCGAGCTGCTGGCATCGCTGGCGAGCAAGGTCGGGTTCGCGTACGACGTGGCAGTGCTCGGTATCAGCGTGGCGGCCTTAATGTCGGTTGAGTTTGTGTCTCGAAAGTTGCGGATCGAGTCGCCGTTCGATCGCGTGATCTTGCCCGGTTGGTGCGGCGGGGATTTGGACATATTGTCGCAGCAGTTTCAAACGCCGTTTGAGCGTGGCCCGAAGGATCTGTTTGACTTGCCGGAACACTTCGGCGGACAAGCCAAGTTGCCGCCGGACTTGAGCCGTTACGACATCGAAATCCTCGCCGAGATCAATCACGCGCCCAAATTGAGCGACGGCGAGTTGCTCGCGCAGGCAAAACGATTTCGCGACAACGGCGCGGATGTCATCGACCTGGGCTGTATTCCCGACGATCCGTGGCCGCAAGTTGGCGACGCTGTGCGGCATCTTCGGTCCGAAGGATTTCGGGTTTCGATCGACAGCTTCGATCGCGGCGAAGTCGAAGCAGCAATCGAAGCCGGAGCCGAATTGGTCTTGAGTGCGAATGGTTCCAACTCCGATTGGCTGGCCGGTTGCGGCGCGGAGTTAGTTGCTATTCCCGATTCACCGCCGGATTGGGGGTCGCTGGAACGAACGGTCGAGCGGCTGCAAGCGGCGATGACAACCTTTCGGATCGACCCGATTTTGGAGCCGATCGGATTCGGCTTCACTGCATCGTTGGCTCGGTGCTTTGCGGCTCGACGACAGTGGCCCGATGCGGCGATGATGATGGGCGTCGGCAATCTGACTGAGCTTTCAGAGGTCGATAGTGCGGGGATCAACTTCATATTGGCGGCGATCTGCCAGGAACTCAACATTCGCAGCGTATTGACAACCGAAGTCGCCAACTGGTGCCGGTCGGCCGTCAAAGAGTTTGACCTGGCTCGGCGACTGATGCGACATGCGATTATCAAACAGGTTTTGCCGAAGCATGTGAATTCGCAACTCGTGATGCTGCGAGATCTCAAAGTCCGCGAGCAGGGGGAAGAGTCGCTGTTGCGGCTCGCGTCACAAATTCGAGACGCGAACTTTCGATTGTTCGTCGAACGAGGCGAACTGCACATTCTCAATCGCGGTGGATACTGGCACGGAAGTGATCCATACGAACTATTCGACACGATTTCGCAGACCGTGCCGATCGACGCCGCTCATGCGTTTTACTTCGGCTATGAGTTGGCTAAGGCTACAACTGCGATGACGCTCGGTAAGCAATACAGGCAAGACGAAGCCTTGCAATGGGGCTTTTTGACGGTTCCGGAAAAGAGTGCCCACGATCGACGACGCAGCAAGTAGTCCGAGAATTCGTGAGCAGTCGCTCGCTTCGGGCGAAGTCTGATGAATACGATCCGAGCATGACCGCGTTGCCGTTGATTGAACCGCTGGAGCCTGTGCCGGATGTTGGCAAAACATTGCGGCGGTTCGCGGATTGGCCGGATGTGGTGTTGTTCGATAGCGCATCGCAAAGGCCTGAGTTGGGGCGGTACTCGTTCTTGGCGGCCGATCCGTTTGAGTTTGTCGAGCGGTCGCGCGTTTTGTGCGGTGAGAATCCATTTGCTCGGCTGAGCGAAATGTCGGCGCGATATCGGACCGAGCGAGCGGCCGGGCTGCCTCCGTTTCAAGGGGGCGCGGCCGGGATGCTGGCGTATGAACTCGGTGGAGCATGGGAGCGATTGCCGCTCGCGCCGATAGACGAGTTCGAGCTGCCGTGGTTGGCAGTCGGGCTGTACGACTGGGTGATTGCGTGGGATCACGAACTCGGCAAAGCGTGGATCATCTCGCAAGGCTTTCCGTTTGAAGGAGCAGCTCGCGCACAGCGTGCGGCGGAACGGTTGGAGGCGGTGCGGAGTTGTTTGCGGCGCGAAACACAAACCCGTAGCGCCAGCGAGTGCGAACGCTCCACAACGCAATCGAATCGCAGCTCAAATTCCTCGAATCGGAATCTCGCGGAGCGCTCGCGGTCGCTTCGAGCGAGTGAGGTGGAGCACATCTCGCCGATCTCGCCGATCGCGCCAAGTTGGCCGATGCCGGGGCCGGCGGGGTTGATCAGTAACTTTTCGAAAGACGGGTATCTTCGTGGGGTCGAACGAGTCATCGAGTACATCCGGGCGGGAGACATCTTTCAGGCGAACTTGTCTCAACGGTTGTTGTTCCCGGCTCACGACGACGGCTTGTCACTGTATCTAAAACTGCGAGAACGGAACGCGGCACCGTTTGCCGGTTACTTCGCTCACGATGATTGGGTGGTGGCGAGTGCATCGCCGGAACGATTTGTGAGCGTGAGAGATCACACGGTCGAGACGCGGCCGATCAAAGGAACTCGGCGGCGCAGGCATCGGCCAGAGGCGGACTTGTTCACTGAGGACGAACTGCGCGAGAGCGAAAAGGATCAGGCGGAAAACGTCATGATCGTGGACCTGCTGCGGAACGATCTGTCGAAGGTGTGTGTTCCCGGCTCGATCCGCGTGCCGAAGCTGTGCTCTGTCGAAAGCTATGAAACGGTGCAACACCTCGTTTCGGTCATTCGGGGTGAACTAGCTCGTGACGCTGCCGGCCGACAACTCGATGCGTGGGATTTGTTGTCGGCTGTGTTTCCCGGCGGTTCAATCACCGGCGCTCCGAAAGTCCGCGCAATGCAGATCATCGCTGAACTGGAACCGACCGTGCGCGGGCCTTACTGTGGCAGCTTGTTTTACGTTGGGTTTGATGGCTCGGCCGACAGCAACCTTTTGATTCGGACTTTCACAGTGTGTCGCGGTTGGATTCAATGCCAAGTGGGCGGAGGCATCGTCGCGCAGTCCGATCCGCTGGCCGAGTATGAGGAAACTTTGCACAAGGCGGCTGGAATGATGCGAGCGCTGGAGTTGTGAGTCACTGACGATGATCTTGCTGATCGACAACTATGACAGCTTTGTGTTCAACTTGGCTCGTTATTTTCGCGAGCTTGGTTGCGAAGTTGGAGTTGTGCGCAACGACAGCACTTCGATAGCGGAGATCGAGTCGTTGCAACCGGAGGCAATCGTGCTGTCGCCGGGGCCGTGTACTCCGAATGAAGCTGGGATTTGTTTGGAGGTCGTGAGGCAACTGGGAGCAAAGTTTCCAATGCTCGGAATTTGCCTTGGACATCAAACAATCGCAGAGGCATTTGGTGGCGAAGTCGTTCTCGCGAATGAGCCAGTTCACGGACGCACTTCGCTCGTACAACATGACGGTCGGCGGCTATTTGCTGATGTCCCGAATCCGCTGAAGGCGACGAGATATCACTCGCTGATCGTGCCCGAGTCCACGTTGCCGTCGTGTTTGAAAGTCACCGCGCGGACGGCAGATGACATCGTCATGGCCTTTGAGCACCTTGACTTGCCCATTTTCGGTCTACAATTCCACCCAGAATCGGTGCTCACGGAGAACGGCCACCAATTGCTCGCCAACTTCCTGAACGAAACCGGTCTGCCCGCTCAAGAGGCAGCCGCTATCGCCGCTCTGGATGAGGTTGAGCACTGCGAACGCCAGCCAATTCCGAACGATGACTGGAGTTCGCTCGGGCCGTTGCCGTGGTAAAGCAACTCCCCCGTAGCTGCACCTCGTCAGAGTGGGGACTTTTAGGACGCGGCCTTCCCGCTCTCTGGCGAACGCGACCATGGCCAGCTTGCCCAGATTTCGCAGGCGGCCCGAAATCACAGGCAGAACCGTGATCTGTGGAAAAACCGGCAGACCTCTCCTGATTCTGGATGCAGAGTCAGGTCGATAAATGCTGACTGTGGCGCTTTCGGCTGCGCTGGCGGCTTGAATATGGGGTGCGACTATGACTCGGAACCGATTCCATTTCGGTTGGACTGTTACCGCCGGGCTGATGTTGTTGAGTTGGGCTGCTCAAGGAGCTGGCCGAACCGACATTTGGTGGCATGACTTCCAGCAAGCCAAAGCCGAAGCGCAACGAACCGGCCGACCGATGTTGTTGCACTTTCACGCCAGTTGGTGCGCGCCGTGCCGGGAAATGGAGAAAGAAATCTTCTCGGATCGCGAAGTCCAAGAGTTTCTTGCGAGCAACTTCATTCCGGTCAAAGTCGATTGCAGTTCGCCGAACCCCATTGCAGACGACTTCAACATTGAATTACTACCGGCCGACTTAGTCGTCTCCTCAGACGGCCAAGCCTTGTCGAAGACCAAGGGCGTTCCCGGTTCTGGAAAATCCGGCCGCCGAGCATACATCGATCAACTGAATTTGGTGCTGGCACAACATCAATCCAAGCCCATGGCAGAATCCGTGACGCCAGTTCAGGAAGACTCGAAACAGTCGCCAGAAACGAAATCTGTTTCGAAACTGATCGTCGGCTTGGAGCGATACAGCCCGGTCGCGCTCGTAAAGCAACGGCAATGGCTCAAAGGAAAACAAGAGCACGCTTGGCAGTATCAAGGGGTTGTTTACTTGATGCGCGATGCAGACGAGGTTCGCGAATTTCAAGCGGAACCGTCCAAGTTCGCTCCGAAGTTGCTCGGCTGCGATCCGGTGGTTTTGTGGACGACTGACAAAGCAGTCGTCGGCAGCACGCAATTCGGAGCCATCTTCGATGAGAACTTGTATCTGTTCTCGTCCGCCGAGAATCGCGATCGCTTCAAAAAAGAACCGGCATTATTCACTCGTCCTCAACATGTCTTGAAGGTAAATGACGTAGACGGCCCACGCTGGCGCTAGAGCGCCCTCGGTCTCGCGTCGGGTTAGCGTGAAGGCGAAGTCGGGGCTGGACATTGTTCGCCGACGTATTTCGATTTCTTGCGGCAGCACCAAACTCGCGAACAAAGTCGGTCGAGTCCGAACCACTGACCAGTCGGGAGAGCGGCGATCGCAAGTAGAGCCACAATCTCAATGAAGTTCTTGTTGACGATGAAGCTATGTTCCGGTCCAGGCGCTTCCGGCACGCCAGGCCACGGCGGCATCGGCAGATAAAACATGGTCAGCATCATGGCACCGCCGACAGCCGCGACTCGCGTGCAGCAGCCGATCAGCAGCAAAATCCCAAGGATCGTCAGGCTCCACATCGTTTGCTTGTTGATCCGATCTACTTTCGTTGTCGGCAGTCGTAGCGGTCCGCGTGCGAGCTGATCCGGTTCCAAAATTTTGTTCGCATCGGTTTTCAAGTCCGACTCAATCGCCTTGACCGGGCCGACTAACTTGCCGCGCAGTTGCTGAATCTCGTTCCATTTCTTTTGCAGGTGCTCACGCGGAAAAAGCATGGCGGCTTGCTTCTTCGATTTAGCCAAGTCGGCTTCGTACTCGGTCAACTTCTGACGATACACCTTGGCATCTCGCGGTGGGTCCCCGAACAAAGCAAAGGTTCGTTCTGACACCGACGGATCGGTGGCGGCATTACTTCCGAACATCGTGGCCTTTAATCGTTCTTTCGCGCTCATCGAATTCGGATCGGTGGCGCGTTTGAAAAGATTCTGCACCGCGTCGTGGTACGCCTTCACCGACTTCTGCCACTCGTCGGACGAGTCCTTGTCGAGCTTGGCCAAAGCCAGCAGCGCCTCTCGTTCTCGCGCGAGCATTCGCTGCTTGCCGTCGCAAATCAAACGCTTCGCTGTCCCATCGAACTTCACAATCCGGCTCAATTCCTTCGGTATCGAAACACCCTTTGGCAGAGCCGCCAGATCGGCGCGGAAGTCCGTCACTCCATCCAGTCGCGCGGTGAGCCGTTTTTTCTGACTGTCATCCAGATCATAAAACTTCTCGAACCGATCGGCCCAATCATTCCACTTTTTCTCGACCGCCCACTCCTTCTGGACTTCATCGTACTCCAGCCACGACAAGTCATCGGGGTCACCAGTCATGTTGCGAAACAAATTCCGAAACGGCCCCTGAGCGTTTTTCAAATATCCCTCGGCCGACCACGGCGTCGGCGTGCCGAGCGTGCGAAACTTCCACAACCCCTCATACAAAAACTGCCAACCAATCGACAGCCGTAAGGCGATGATTAAGCACACGGCAAGGCAGCAACATTTCTTCGGATCATTCACTTGAGGCAACTCCAGAAACAATTCGAAATCCAAACTCGTGACATTACAATGCCGGAGCGGATTCGTCGTTCCAAAACAAATCGTCCGACGGGACGCCAATACAAATCGGCTGCAACCGTTGACCGCTGGCTGGCGGCGGAATCAAAACGGCTGAAACCGACGGGTGATTAGAGCAATACCGCTCGGCGATTTCGACTCCCCCGACAAAGAACGCCGTCGAAAGCGCATCTGCTTCGGCGGCGGTCGGAGCCAGCACCGTCACCGACAACAATGAATCCGCAGGCCAGCCGGATCGCGGGTCAATGATGTGGCCGTAACGCTTTCCCTGAAATCGAAAATGCTGCACCGCCGTGCCGCTCGTAGCGAGCGCCTTATCGCGCAGCAAGATCGTCCCCAGAGTTCGCTGAGGCAGCAGCGGGTTTCTCAATCCGACCGGCCAGCCCGACAGACCGTTGTGCTCGCCGCGCGCGAGCACACTGCTGTGACCACCTTGAATCAACCACTCGATCAATCCGTGCTCAAGCAACATCTCGCCGGCCCGATCCACGGCGTAACCCTTGCCGATGCTGCCGAGATTCAACTCGACGTCCGGCCGATCAAATCGAATTGCTCCATCGTCACCCGAACCGCTCGATTCAAAACGCACATGGGGCATCCCAACCACTCGCTTTCGCTCGGTGATTTCCTCAGCCGTCGGCAAGCGAACTTCCTGGCGACATTGCCGCCACAACGCAATCAATGGTCCGGCCGTCGGATCAAAACAGCCATCCGTCTGGTGCCACAGCGTCTGAGCTCGGCACAGCAGTTCAAACAGCCGCGATTCCACCGGTACCGCGCGCGACGAGGCCATTCGATTAAGCTGCGACAATTCCGTGTGCGGCCGATACACACTCATCTGGTCTTCGAGCAGTTGCACCAAATCGAGCGCTTCGCTGGCCCATCGCAGCGGCTGCCGCCGATCATCCGGAAGAGCCTCGTTCAAGATGACAGCGAAGTTTGTGGCCATTGCCGATGTCACCAACCGGACAGTCGGCCCGCTGGTCGGCGCGCCAGCCGCGACAGCAGTGCCGAGAATCGCGTCACCTGCCGCATGGCTGACCGCGACCACCTCGTCGCGCAGCACGCGGCCAGTCAAAAAATCACGGCGATTAGCTGAGGATTCGGACATCACAATTCATCGGGCGTTGTCTCAATACCGTGCCAAATCCGCCGCGTGTTGCTTGAGGTTCAGCTTGTTGACAATGTCTTGAGCGCCGCTGACCATCATGCGGAGTTCGCTGCCGATGGCGATGAATTGCCAGCCTTCGTCGATCCGTTTCTGCACGTCAGCGGTCGTTTGCGTATGCAGGCCGACAGGCGTACCAACCTTTTTTCCGGCGGCGAGGACTCGTTGCAGCATCACTTCCAGTTCGGCGGTCGAGGGGTCGATGCCGTCCGGGCCGCGCATCTGCGCCGACAAATCATTCGGGCCGACGAAGATCGCATCCACGCCGGGGAGACTGTAAATCGCTTCGGCGTTGGCGACTCCTTCGGGAGACTCGGTTTGCAGGATCACCAGAATTTCGTCGTTGGCGTGCTTGTAGTAATCGCCGGCAGTCGCATCGAAGTTCAATGCGTGCAAGGCTCCGCCGACCGAACGATTTCCGGCGGGCGGATATTTCGCGGCGGCGATCGCGGCCTTGGCCTCGGCGACCGTGTTGACCATCGGCACGACAATCCCCATCGCGCCACCGTCCAGTACTCGTTTGATGAGATCGTGGTCGCCTCGAGGAACCCGCGCGATCGGCACGCAGCCGGCTTCGGCGATCGCCGCGAAGCACATTGCCGCACTTGACCAGTCGATCGGCGAATGTTCTAAATCGACCGTCAGCCACGGAAATCCGACACGAGCCATGAATCGCGTGGCAAAGACGTCGCCCAGCGACAACCATGTCCCCACTTGCGGACTCCCCGCCTTCAACGCCGCCTTGACCGGATTCTTTTTCATGATGCCTCGCAGGGTTGATGTTTATTGAACCGGGCAGGATTCTCCGCGTTGCAGCGACCACGTCAACCAAGGCGACTATCACAATGCTGATCGCAGGCCAACTCGTAAGTCCCGAAGGTGTCAAATCCGGCCAAGTCCGGATCGCAGGCGATCAGATCGTCGAAGTTAGTTCACACCTCGGCCAGCCAGATCGGACTTTTTCCGACGACTGCCTGATCTTCGCCGGTTTCGGCGACATCCACATTCACGCGCGCGACGATGTCAGCGGCAGAGAGTGTCATAAAGAAGATCTCGGCACCGCCGCACGAGCGGCAATCAACGGTGGCGTCGTGCATGTCGCCGACATGCCAAACAATCATGTGCCGCCAATCGACGACGCCAGTTACGCCTCAAAGCAACAGGTGCTGGCCAGTCGTCGCGTGCCGATTCACGTCACGTTGTACGCCGGGATCGGGCCAGGAACGCGACCGTTGTCGCAGTCGGTGCCATACAAGGTTTACATGGGGCCAAGCGTCGGCGAACTGTACTTTCGGCGGCTGAGTGATCTCGACGAAACGTTGGCCGCGTATCGCGGGCAATCAGTCAGCTTTCATTGCGAAGATCCGGAACTGATGGACCTGCATCAAAACGCGGAGACTCACGAACAGCGTCGCCCGGCCGAGTGCGAACTGTCGGCGACCGACTTCGCGCTGCGGATGATCGAGAAATACGACCTCACCGGAAAGCTGTGTCATTACTCGGTCGAGTCGGGCATCCCGCTGATTCGGTCGGCAAAACAGCGCGGCCTACGAGTCACCGCCGAAGTCACGCCCCATCATTTGTATTTCGATGAGTCCGACATCAACGAGGCCAATCGCGAACTGATGCAAATGAACCCACCGCTCCGCGCTCCCGACGATCGCCAAGCAATGCTCGCCGCGCTACGTGAAGGAGTCCTCGATTACCTTGCGACCGACCACGCGCCGCACACGCTCGAAGAAAAATCTCGAGGCGTTTCGGGGCAACCGCATCTCGATACCTACGGCGCGTTCGTCACCTGGTTGATCGTGAAGCAAGGTTTTTCGGCGGAACAAGTCGCCACATTTTGCGCCGTCAAGCCGGGTGAATTCGTGAATCCGTATTGTTCGCCGCTCCGATTCGGCCGCATTGAGCCGGGTCATACAGCCTCACTGACAGTGTTAAATCTCTCGAAGCCCTACACCGTTCGGCGGGAAAAGCTCTTCACTAAATGCGGTTGGTCGCCATTTGAAGGGGTCACATTCCCCGGCTCAGTCGAAGCCGTTCTTTTGCGCGGCAAGTGGACCGCTCCGGCTCTCTAACTCGACGCGTGAGCAAGGGCGAACGCTTCACTTAACTTTGAATTCCCCGTCTTTCGAAGCATTCGCCCTCGCTTACGCTTCGGGTTATTGTGCCGTTTTACCCGCTCTGTACTTCTCGCTCGCGATCATTGCCAGCCAGCGGCAGTTCGATCCACGATGACAGCCGCGCGTGCGAGGCGTGACAGGCGAGGATCGCCTCCAATGTCCGCAGCGATTCGTCGGCTGAACAGCAAGCCGGCGTTTCGTGATCCAGCCACGCAACGATTTCACGAACGGCCTGATCCATTGAAGTACCGTATTCCGGCTGCGCATTAGGCAAAACGCTAAGGCCGCCGGTCCACAATTCGATTTCGGCAACACCACCTCTGACGCACGCTCGGCCGAGTGTTCCTTGCACAACAATCTCAGCCGGGCCAGCCGGGTTGTCGGGGGCATGAACGTGCGCGATCAGGCCGCCGGTCATCCGCAACATCGCCCAGCCGCCAGGATCGTGAAACTCGGGGCCGCGACAATCGAGCCGGCCGGTCAGATCCAACATCGCCGAGACCGCTTCCACTTGTCGCCCGGTCAGCATCATCGCCGCATCAATGAAGTGCGTGCCAACGTTGCCCAATCGACCAGCTCCCCATTGCAACCAAACTCCGGTTAGTTCACCCAATTTACCGGCGGCAATACGGCGAGTCAGTTGACGAAACTGCGGATGAAATCGCCGATTGTGATTAATTAGCAGCAGACTTCCCGATTTCTGGCAGGTGGCAATCATCCGCTCGGCATCGGCTAACCGAGTCGCAATCGGCTTTTCACAAAAGATCGCTCGCACCCCTTGTTCCGCGCAGGCCACGACCAATTCTGCATGACTTGGCGCAAACGAGGCCACGCTGACGATATCGAGCTTTTCGCCGGCAAGCATCTCTCGCCAATCGGTGTAGGCTCGCGCGCCGGTGCGCTGTTCAAACCGTTTGCGACGCCCGGCATCGCGACTGCTTCCCGCGACTAATCGCACTTGCGGATGCGACGATAAGGCTTCGCGATGATTGCCATCTAGCTGCCGGACTTTCTGGCCTAATCGATCGCCAGAAACCTGATCGCCACCGCCGATGAACCCAAGCCCGATGATCCCCGCGCGATATGTTGGCTGACTCATGGTTGATACCTTGAATGCGGAGTTCAACGAATCAAAGGAGACGGCCAATGGTTGCCTCGGATTCGTCGTCTTCTTTCATTCGTTGCACATTTCGAAATTTGGCAACTTGACCGCCTCACCCGTCCGAGCCGAAATCAAACAGGCTTCGCATATCTCGATCGCAGCACGTCCCTCGGCCCCGCCGACTTTCGGTGCACGGTGTTCGCGTATGCTGTCCACAAATTCCTGGATCACGCCGATGTGCGGATACAGCCGGATCGGCGACTTCGGCTCTTTCAGATAGTCGAATCGCTCCGGTTCGTAGATGCGTTCCCATTTGTCTCCTTTGCCGAGATCGAGGAACTCAAAGTTCTCCAAGTCGAACATCGCGTCTCGACCGAAGACCTGAAACCGGACCTCGCTGCTCGGCAAACTTGGGGTCGGCAGTTCAGACGTGATCCACATGTGAGCCATGATCCCTCCTTCAAATTCAATCTGTGCCATGACCGACTGCGCCGGCGCGGCGATATCGCTAAACGTCGTCGCCTGAGCAAACACTTTCACTGCATTGCGACCAGTCAGCCAACGCAAGAAGTCGGCATTGTGCGACGCCATTCCCATGAACAATCCGCCGCCATGTGGATCGGCCATCCATGGACGTTCGTCGAACAACTGCTTCGCCAGCGGCAACGGAAACGCCGACACCGTCCGCATCATCCGAACCGGCCCGATCGTGCCATCGTCGATCAATTGCTTAGCCCTCTGCGTGATCTTGCGAAACCGCTCCGTCTTCACGACTGCCAAATTCACTCCGGCCGCCGAGCAGGCAGCCATCATCTGATCGCACTCCGCGACAGTCGGTGCCATCGGTTTTTCGGCCAGAACATGCTTTCCCGCCGCCGCCGCCAGCCGAGTCAATCGCGGCCGGTCCTGATCGGGAGTCGCCAGCACTACGGCCGAAACATCTCCGCGAGCCAACATCGATTCAACAGATGGTTCGCATGGCACTTCATAATCGGCCGCCAACTTCGCCGCCCGTTTCCCCCCCGTGATCGCCACTAATCGGCAACCCTTCGCGTGATGGCTGACCACCTCGCTGTACGTCAAACCCATGAACCCGCTGCCAATCATCCCAATGCCGACGGTTTCCATTTGTGGCTCCTCAATCGTTCCCGATGAAATGCACGACGCTATACTCTGCGCGAACAACTTGGCGAGCGGGGCGGCGCTAGCCCCTCGGCTGGATCGATTGACTTCGGCGATTCCGCACCACCTAGGGGGCTTACGCCGTGCCAATCGCCAACACGACAATCAATCCGTGGCCCAATAACCGTGTCAAGATTAGTCGAAATCAAAGTTCATTTGCTGGAAATTCACGATGCCTGCCACTCTGCCGATTTTGGGACAAGCCCCGATTGTTGAAGAAGATCCGCTCGATTTGATGGACGAGATCGAGCAACTCAAGAAAACCAAAGACGCCACGATCCTCGCCCATTTTTATGTGGACGGCGATATTCAGGACGTTGCCGACTTCACTGGCGACAGTCTAAAGCTGGCTCGCGACGCGACCAAGGTAACGACCTCGACGATCGTTTTCAGTGGCGTTCACTTCATGGCCGAGACCGCCAAGATGCTCAATCCGAGTAAACGCGTGCTGCTGCCGGACATGCTGGCTGGCTGCTCGCTGGCCGATAGCTGTCAGCCAGAAGAGTTGGCCAAGTTTCAGAACAAGCTGCGTGCCGAAGGACGTGACTTTGAAACCGTGGCGTACATTAACACCACGGCAGCAGTGAAAAGCCTCGTTGATTGGATCGTCACCAGCGGGAATGCACGCGAGATCATCGACCGGGTTCCGGCGGATAAAGAAATTTTGTTTGTGCCCGATCAACATCTCGGCCGGTATCTGTCGGAGGTGTCGGGGCGCAAGATGATTCTGTGGCCGGGATCTTGCATGGTTCACGAGGTCTTCAGTATTCAAGACATGCTCAAGGCCAAGCGGAACAATCCCGGCAGCCGGATCATCGCGCACCCGGAGTGTCCGGCCAACATCTTGGAGCACGCCGACTTCATCGGCGGGACCGAAGCGATGCGGAAGCATGTGGCCTCGTTCGCTGAGCCGCAAAAGTTTTTGGTGGCGACCGAAGCGAACATGATTCATCCGCTACAAAAGATCGCGCCGCAGCACGAATACATTCCGATCCCCGGCTTGATGGAATCGAGCGGCGAAACGTGTGCCTGCAATCGCTGCCCGCACATGTCACGAAACACGTTGCAAAAGGTACGTGACTGCCTGCGTTATGGCCGGCCGGAGATCGAATGGAATCCGTGCTTCGACCGTGCCAAGGCGGTCGTTGAGAGAAGTTTGCTGCGGTGAGACTTGTAGCGCACGCGGTTCGCGTGCGGCACAAACGACAGCAGCCCGTCACCCGGGCTGTTGTCTAAGCGGCATTGAAACGCGGCAGCGAATATTACTTGCCGGCCAGCGGTTCTTTCTTTTCGGTGAGGACCGGGCAAGTGCTGGACATCTCCTTGTTGAGTTCGGTGTAGGCTGCCCACTCGGCGGGCAGGTTGTCTTCGTGGAAGATCGCCTCGACCGGACATTCCGGGACGCAAGCTTCGCAGTCGATACACTCATCCGGGTGGATGAACAGCATCGACTCCCCTTCGTAGAAACATTCGACGGGGCAGACCACAACGCAGTCGGTGTACTTGCAATTGAAACAGGGTTCGGCAACGACGTGAGTCATGAGATTTCCTTATTCGGCTCGCCGATTGAGTGGCCGCGAGTTGATCTGGCGGAATCGGCCACTGGATGCTGAAAATGACAGACTGTGAGATCGGCCACCGCATCCTGCGGCCCCAGTCTTTTCTTCGCCCGCTGCGAAGAATTTGGTGTTTCTCCCGGCCGATGTGGCCAAGTTCCCCGAAAGGCGAGGCGATAGTATGTCTGCGTTTCGGGAGTGTCAAGCAAACGTATTTGGGTGTCACGGATGTTCCAGCACACGTCATTTCCAAAACATCACTGCCTTGACCACAGCGTCCCTCAAGTCCCCTTATCGTTGTGCTAAGAGTAGCTTGATCGGAATCAAATCAATGCCCTGACTCTGACTGTTGTCTGATTGCCGGTTGCCAGCACTAAGCTCGAATAGGAGGCTTCAAGATTGAACATTTCCGGCAGTGAATTGGTTGGCGTTCGAGAACCGGGTGAGCAACGTGTCGGGCACTTGGCGACGGACCATCTTGTCGAACTGTGGACGCGGGTGACAACGCGGATCGTGAAGTACGGATTCTCGATTGAGTACCGCGATCTGGAGCCGCCGAGGACCGGCACCTTCGATGGGCGGCAAATCATGATCGACCCGGATGTCGGCTTCGAGATGCAGTGTTTTATTCTGTTGCATCTGTTTGGCCATTCGGTCCAATGGGTCGCGCCGTCGCTGGAGCACAAACTGCACGCATTGCAGAACACGTCAGAGAAAGAGGATTTCCTGCAAGTGCTGCGCGATTACGAATTCGAAGCTGCGAGATTTGGACTGCAACTGCTGCACGACGTCGGCGTCACTCATTTGGACTCGTGGTATTCGGACTTCGTGGCCACCGATTGGCGTTACGTTGAGCGATTTTACCGAGAAGGGAGCATCCCCCCTTGGGATGAATGTGTGGCCATCGGCCAACCCATCGTCCTGCCCGCCGCCATCCCACCGCTGCAGCACCGCCAAGTTCAAGTCCGCTTCTCGCTCTGACTTGGAACCGCGCTGTCGGTATGGCAATTACCGTTCGACCGAATCCTCATCAATTACGATTTTCAATTGCGGCTGTGTCCGCTCATTCCCCATTAGTCGGGCGAGCTGCGCGTCGATTTTTAGCAGCCGTTGCTGCAACTTCTCGCGAGTCTCTGCCCAACAAGCTTGCCAAGCTTGAAACCGCGATTGCTGGACCTGCTCACGCTCGGCCGAGTCTTGCAGTTCCTCCTGCAAGCCGACCAGTCGTAACGTCAATGGCGTCTGCGGCCGGCACGAAGAATTCAATAACGGCATCGGGCTTCTCTCCGACTGACGGCGGCACAAACAACACGATCGGTATCACCTGATCCGACCGGACGACAACTGGCCAATGCCTTCATGATCGGCCAGTCACCTGGCCGGACTTTGTGGCGCTTCGCCCGTTGGGGTAAATCAGGAAATCTGTGCGAGCGACTCGCGCCGTCGTTTCGCTTGCGCCGAATTTGCAGACCTCGCAATCCGAAATCGTGGTACGACGCTCCGTGTCGCAATTCACGACGCAAAGCGTCGTCGCTCATTCCTTACGGCTGCGCCACGCTACAGTTTGCGATACACGACCCCTGCGTCCACTGGCCGGAAGCCGACCGATTTGAAGACGGCCAGCGCGGCCGAGTTATTTTCCGCAACGTGTGCCTCAGCCAGCGTCACCATCTCTTGCCTCATGCGGCGAAAGACTTCGACCAACAACGCTTGAGCATGTCCTTGCCGCCGCGCAGGCGAATGCACCACGAGATCGCTGATCCCAATCGCTCTCTCGCCCCACTTGCCGACGTAAAGGTCGAGGCCACCGACTGTCACCGAGGCGACCGGATCGCCGCCACTTTTGGGGACCAGCCGGAAATGAACGTTTTCCTGACGGCCATAACGGCTGAACCACCAGAACGTCGGTTGTTCCGGCAACGCGAATATCTGTGGCTCCATCTTGCGGCGGATCAAGCTCAACCGAAAGTTCATCGGATCGCCGTCAGCCAATTGGCGATGCAACACGGAGTAACGTTCCGCCGACTGATACCCCAGCCCGGCGAAGAACGGTGCCGCGAACGCATCCGATTCCAGAAATCCCGAAAGTTGCGAGCCACTGTACAAACCCAAATAAAACCCATCGCACGGAGCCGCCGCCCCTGCTTGGATCGCAGTCGCCCCCTTTGATCGCAAATAAGTTTCGGCGCGCTGAACCAATTCACGGCCGATTCCTTGTCGCCGAGAGTCGGGATCAACCAGAACCGCGCAGATCGCTCCGGCCGATTGATCAATCCAGAGTTCATCGGCCGACCCACGAAATCCCGCATGAACGAATCCGACCATTCGCTCGCCGTCGTAAGCAACGATCAGACCCTGCGGATCGAAGTAATGCTGCCCCCAGACCAACCGATCGAACGATTCGTAGCTCAGACCATCGGCCGCCCCACGTCCCAATCCACACGAGTGCCACAACCGCACTAACTGCGGCGGATCACTATTGCGGAACGAGCGGTATTCGATCACGAACGCTGCCTCCGTGCGCGGACTGACGATGCGAAATCCGAATGACGAACAACCAAGTTGTGCAACGTATGATTCATGGACTCAACTGCTGCTTCGCGGCGGCGACGACGCCATCAGATGTGAACCCAAATTTCTTCAGCAAGTCCTTCAGTGGAGCCGACGCACCAAATGTCTTCATGCCGATGATAGCACCGGTCATGCCGACGTATCGCTCCCAGCCAAACGTCGACCCTTGCTCGACAGCGACTCGGGCCGTGACGTTTGGCGGAAGAACACTGTTGCGGTATTCGGGCGATTGATGCTCGAACAATTCCCAGCTGGGCATGCTAACAACTCGAACCTTCGCTCCTTCGGCCGTCAGTTGTTCGTGGGCGGTGAGGCACAACGACACTTCGCTGCCGGTCCCGATCAAAATCAGATCGGGCTTTCCGTCTGTAGCATCGGCGAGCACATACGCACCCTTTGCCAGACCGGATGCGGCCGCGTATTTGCTGCGATCCACGGTCGGCAACGCTTGCCGAGTCAAAATCAAACAGATCGGTTCATGCCGCGATTGAGCGATCACGCGCCAAGCTTCCGTCACTTCGTTCGCGTCACCCGGACGGAGCACGATCATGCCAGGGATCGATCGCAAACCGGCGAGCTGTTCGACCGGCTGATGCGTCGGCCCGTCTTCGCCCACGCCGATCGAGTCGTGTGTGAAAACATGAATGAACGGGATTTCCATGAGCGCAGCCAACCGAATCGCCGGACGAGCATAATCGGCAAAGATCAGAAAGCCCGAGCCGTAAGCTCGCACCTTGCTCAGTGACATCCCGTTGCAGATCGACGCCATCGCGTGCTCGCGAACTCCAAAATGAAAGTTGCGACCTCCGTAACTTCCGGCCTGAAAATGACCGGCTCCCTCAAACGTCAAAAGCGTCTTCGTGGACGGTGCCAAGTCGGCCGAACCGCCAATGATCCACGGCACGTTCTTGGCCAGAGCATTCAGAACCTTGCCCGACGAATCGCGAGTCGCCAGTCCTTTCGGATCGGCTGGGAACGTCGGCAAGTCCTTGTCCCAACCGTCCGGCAACTGCCGATGCTGCATTCGGTACAAGTGATCGGCCAACTCCGGGAATGCTTTTTTGTAGTCGTTGAACTTCTTCATCCAAGCGGCTCGCAAGCCCTCGCCGCGTTGGCCAATGCCCTCCCGGAAATGCTGATACACCCCGTCTGGCACGAGAAACTTGGCGTCTTCCGGCCAACCATATGACTTCTTGGCCCCTGCGATTTCAGCGTCGCCCAACGGTTCGCCGTGAGCCCCATGCGTGTCTTGCTTCGTCGGTGCTCCGTAGCCGATGTGACTTTTCACGATGATTAGAGTCGGACGATCGGTCGTTATCTGAAATGCTTCAAGACTTTGACGCAGCGCAGCCAGATCGTTCGCATCGTCCACATTCAACACATTCCAGCCGTAACCTCGAAACCGCGTACCGACATCTTCTGTGAACGCGAGGTCCGTCTTTCCCTCGATCGTGATCCGATTGCTGTCGTACAACCAGCAAAGATTAGACAGCTTCAAGTGCGCGGCCAGCGACGCCGCCTCAGCCGAGACCCCTTCCATCAAACAGCCATCGCCACACAACGCATACACCCGGTAATTGAAAATCTCGAAACCGGGTCGATTGAAATACGACTCCATCCACCGCCCGGCGATTGCCATGCCGACACTGTTCGCCACCCCTTGCCCCAACGGTCCGGTCGTTGTCTCGACGCCGGACGTCCACCGATATTCTGGATGCCCTGGACATTTGCTGTCGAGCTGCCGGAACCCCTGAATGTCTTCCATCGAAACCGCTGGCGAACCGAGCGTCTCGTACTTTCCATTGACCGACTTCACGCCGGTTAAATGCAGCATCGAGTACAGCAGCATCGACGCATGACCGACCGACAACACAAACCGATCGCGATTCGGCCAGATCGGATCGGCCGGATCGAAGCGAAGAAACTCTTGCCAGATCGCATACGCGACGGGAGCCAGCGCCATTGGCGTCCCCGGATGCCCGGAGTTCGCTTTCTGGACGGCATCCATCGACAGAGTGCGGATCGTGTCAATCGCCAATTTGGTCAAGTTATTTTGAGCGGACATGTTGAACTTCAATCAGAAATGAGAGACATCATCCCACAACAGCCATCGGGATGCCTTGGCGAAACCAAGCCACCGGAAAGAGCGCGGGATTCTGGGGCGATCACGGAGGGATTTCAACTCAGGTTGGCTCCTTCTTGAGCCAAACGAACAGACCCGACACACTATCGCCATGACGCTTCTCATCCGACAAGCTGAACCCGACGACGAAGACGTGGTGGCCGATTTCAATTGCCGCCTTGCCTGGGAGTCCGAATCCAAGCGACTCGACGCGCCCACTGTACTGCTTGGCGTTCGAGAGATTCTGAACAACTCGCGTCACGGACGGTATTTCGTCGCCCGTTTTGACGATCGTATAGTCGGGCAGTTGATGCACACGTTCGAATGGAGTGACTGGCGGAACGGTGTCATCTGGTGGTTGCAGAGCGTCTATGTGCATCCCGACTACCGTCGGCTCGGTGTCTTCCGCGCGTTGATGAGCCATTTGCAAACGGAAGCGACCGATTCACCTGATGTCGTTGGCTTGCGACTGTACGTCGAAGAGCACAACACAGCGGCCCAAGAAACTTACGAGCGACTCGGCCTAAAGACCGCCGGCTACATCGTAATGGAACGACTCAAAACCGACGGTTGATTTTTCGACGCGCGATCAAAGTTGCCGCATACTTTGTCCTTGAGTTGCTCTTCGGTTTGGATGGCCTAACGTTGTTTGTAGGTGCGTCGCCGAGTCGGCCTGAATCATTAATCAGGATTTTCGGGAAGCCGTAACGCATCAGGAAAAACCTGAGAAATTCCGTCAAACTGCCTGATGAAGCCGATTGATGTCAGGAAATACCTGACAAATCATTGAATAGTCTTACGATTCCGTAAGGCTTCGGTCGCGTTAAGAAGCTCCACGTCGCAACACTTCGTTTCCGTAACGGACGACGTTGTTGTCTGAAAATCGCACAAAGTCTATAGGTGCTCGCCGTTAAGCCGTGACAAACTTGACGGCTTGCCAGGAGACATGATGTCCAGCCGCTGGATTGCTGATCGCATGAACTTGATCGACGCCTCGGGGATTCGCAAGGTCTTTGATCTCGCGGCCAAGATGGCGAATCCGATCAATCTGAGCATCGGTCAGCCGCATTTCGATACGCCGCAGCCGATCAAACAAGCGTTGTTTGAGGCGGTCAATTCCGGCAAGAACGCCTATTGCCCGACGCAAGGGATCGCGCCACTAATCCAAAAGTTGCAGTCGCAAATCGACCGAGACTTCGGCCAAGCCGATCGT
Source organism: Planctomyces sp. (assembly GCA_031375695.1). GTDB lineage: Bacteria > Planctomycetota > Planctomycetia > Planctomycetales > Planctomycetaceae > SXKJ01. The sequence goes on along the minus strand of JANMIF010000091.1, from coordinate 1,305 downwards.
AAGGTGTTTGTAACAAGCGGTACGAGCGGCGGACTGATGTTGGCTTTGCTGGCGTTGGTCAATCCCGGCGACGAGGTTCTCGTCTTTGATCCGTACTTCGTGATGTACAAGCATCTGACCTCGGTGGCGGGCGGGCGAGTCGTGCCGGTCAGCACCTATCCTGACTTTCGGCTGGACGTGTCGAAGGTCAAAGCGGCGATCACGCCGCAAACCAAAGTCATCCTGTGCAACAGCCCATGCAATCCGACTGGCTACGTCGCTGCTGAACAGGAATTACGAGACTTGGCGGAACTCGCGGCCGAGCGGGACATCGCACTGATCAGCGACGAAATCTACCGTGCTTTTTGCTACGACCGGCCGTTCGTCAGCCCGGCTCAATTCAACCCAAAGACGATCGTGATCGACGGCTTCAGCAAGTCGCATTCGATGACCGGATGGCGGCTGGGTTGGATGCACGGTCCCGACGAGTTGATGCAGCAGATGATCAAATTGCAGCAGTTCTCGTTCGTATGTGCTCCGCATCCAGTGCAATGGGCGGGGCTGGCGGCTCTGGATGTCGACATCTCCGAATCCGTCGCCGAATACAAACGAAAGCGGGACTTTTTGCTGCGAGAACTTCAACCGCATTACGACATCGCACCCGCTGGCGGAGCCTTCTATTTGTACCTGAAGGCTCCCTGGGGGACCGGCTCGGAATTCGTCGCCGAAGCGATCCGTCACGACCTCTTAATGATCCCGGGGAATGTCTTTAGCTCAAAAGACACCCATTTCCGAATTTCGTACGCGGCCGACGACAAAACGTTGGAGCGCGGTGTCGAAGTTCTCTTGCGCCTATTGAGGCGATAAGAAAAGGAATTCCGTGATGTTTGAAACGACTTGCCGGGATTGGCGGCTAATTCTACGTCGTGAATTCGCCGGAGACGACGAAGGTTTCATCACACGCTTGCAACAGGACCTCATTTGGGACCGCACGGCTTTTCAAGAATTGGTTGTGGCCATGCGAGAGGCCTGCTTACTGTGCGCCGCCGACGACGAACTCGAACGTTGGGTCGCGCACGGATTCTTCTACCTCCCTGCCTTCGTGCGAGCCTGGACTCAGCAGGAAGATTTTCCACGGCCAGAATTGGAATACTGGCGTCGCTCACTCACGGCGCTTGAAGAACTCCACGGCAGGCTAGTTTCTGAGGATGCGTAGTCTGTTCAGCAAGAGGTTGATTTTGAGGGCGTGTTCTTGGCAGAGGGAGCCCACGGATTGGGTGAGTCGGCGGGCGAGATTGATGGTGGCGTGGCGGATGCTGCTGAGGG
>JANMIF010000193.1:0-13389 GCA_031375695.1 Planctomyces sp. | reverse complement strand
ACTCGGATGATTCATCAACCGCGCGGCGCGTAATTCTTGCCGCAGGGGAGGGCGACACATTCTTCGTTCGAGCCGCGACCGTCAGGGAGCGGTCATCGCTTTTGGTCGCCGAAGCCACCGCTCCCTGACGGTCGCGGCTCGCTGAGTGCGTCAGTCACATCCGCGCGAAGAATAGCTCGATCCGCTCGCATCGTCTTCACGCCGCCGAGCCATACGAGAAGACTCACAACTTCGACCAAGTGTTGAGGCGAACGGCCGGCGTGAGCCGGCTGGTTGGACCAGGCGGCTGACGCCTCCCGTTCGCCGGCCGTATCGGGAAGTGTTTTCGGCCCCGTTCCTCAGCCGCCGCAACCGCACGCGAGTCGCGTGCGCCACACAAAACCAAAACAACTCAATTAATCCGCTGCCGAGCTTTAATCAGCTTCTTCCAGTCGAACGTCCCGCTCCCTTTGTCGAAAGCGTCTTCGGCGTCTGATCGGTCAATGATGAACACAGCGCGGTGCGTGTCTGGGGTTCCATCTCCATCAGCGTCGAAGGCTCCGCCGATGCGGACGGCATTGGTCGGTAACTCTACACACTCGAACATGCCGATCGTGGCAAAAACGACAAACACGTTGCTGCGAGTTGTCGAGTTGCCGAATATCTTGGCGAGCAAACGATGCCGAATTCCGGAAGGTACGTTGTTGCCGGTGAACTCGCCTTCATCGGCGAGTTCAAACAAACGCCGTCCAGCAGCCGACATGGGAAGGTGCCGGAAGATGGTGTCTTCAATGCTGCTCTCCGTCGATGTTATTGAAGCTACGTTGGCCAGATCGCGGAACGGGCGCGACTGTCCGGAAATCGGAAGGGGCAGTCCGGTCGTTGGGTCCACGCCGTCGCGTGCAATCAAGAATTGAGCCCACCAATCGCGAGTGTTATCGCTGCCAGTCATGTCTTTCAGTCCCAAGTGCTGATCGCCGTTGAAGTCTTCGCCTCCGCTGATTGTCTGATCACGATTCGTGTCTTCTTCAGTGGCAACAATCTCGCGGTCGTCGAGAAGAGCTGCCATAACGTGCCGATCTCGCAGTCCGTTCAAATTTAGCTTGCCAGGAACGCGATTGGTTTTTAGCGGATCTCCCAACTGCCGATGCGTGCGCGTTGGAACTTCGGCCAACGACAGCAGTCGGTGATAGTGGTTGCTGTAAATCTGGTTGTCCCCATTGAGGTCTTCAGTTGGTGTTCCGTCCAAAATACCGTTTCCATTCCGATCTTCTGTTTGCAGAATCACCGCTTGGCCGAATGTCGAGGGAAGACGGATCGTGAACGGATTCCGACGGCTGTCTGGCAAGATGCGGGTCAGAATTTCGGGGCCTTGCAGCGGAATTTCAAAGAGTTCAATGACTGACCCAAAGTCTCGGTCATGATGTGGTTGCAAAATATTAAAAATCCCGCCGGCAGGAAGATGCTGATTGGTTAGGCTCAATGAATTCAGTTTCCCCAACGGGCCGAAACCGGTTCCCGGCGTACTACACGGCTGGATGTTTCCCCCTTCCAACGGTTGCACTCGTTCCTGCGACCGCAACTCAGGAGTGTTCCAAGTCCCGGTCATGATCAGACGATTGGCCGCATCCGATTGCGAATCCACTGGCGTTGGATTCGTCATCGCTGTACCCCCTTGGAAACGCAGTTCACGGCGTTGGACGCTGCGGAATTCATCCACCGTGACATACGGGTTGGCTGGATTCGCTCCGGCAGCCGAGAGATTTGGCAGATAAGGATTCAACCGACGTTGCAGCGCGATGTTGGTATCAGCATCTCCAGGGTTATCCGTCCGGCTAAGAAAATCTCCCGCGCCGCCGTTGGCTAGTACGAAGCGACCAGCGTGTGCCGTGTGAAGCAAATCTAAATCGGGAGCCACGTTGGCGGCAGGAATCGCAACTCCTGTGTAAGCGGGGATGCCCCCTTTGTTCGGAGAGACCAACTCGAAATCGGTGGCTCCGCCGCCATAGTCGATATATAGCGCGGCCGATCCGACTGGCGAAGAGTCTGCGGAAGCAATCGTGAACAGGGAACCTGGAGCCATTTTGTCGCCGGGGGCGACCGTGCCACCGACACCGGTTAACAATTCAACGGCGTTTTCATTCCCATTCAACACGGTGTTGCCGTCGTCGTCACGTAACACACGCCACACACCGCTGTTCGCGGCGGTGGAAACGGTCTGGGCCAACGGGACATTCGCAGCACTGATCGACCGCAATTCGAGATGCAAGAAATTGAACTCGTTGGCCGACTCGTCAAACGGCGTTTGTGAGTTATCCATCGTGCCGCTGCTGGTGAACGTGACGGTGGTATTCCGTTCTTGCCGTGCCCACCAGACTTCGCTCAAGGTCAGCTCTTGCGCTTCAACACCAAACACGATATCGCGTTCACCCCCTTCATTGGTCGTGAAGTCATCGTCCAGATTCCAGCCATTGAGCAAATTGGTGTCGTACTCAAACGCCGTGATCACATTGTCGCGATCCAGTGCATCGACCATGTTGACGGCAAACTGAGCCATCTGCCGACGCAGATTCGGCACGTTGTTTGGGTTGGGGTTGGGAGGTGGGGGATAAACACTGTCACCGGGCTGCGTGGTTGTGTTCATCGAGTTGTTGCCGCCGCAAAGCGTGTAAAGTAGGACATAAATGTCGCGAGCCATTTGCTGGCGATCGCGTCTCGCCCAAAATTCGCGAATGGCTTCCGACGTGAATGTATTCCACGGCGCTGGAATAGCCGCACCGGGTTCAGGCGGAGGAAACGGCGGAAGCTGATACACCGGATCGAACGGCCCGGTCGGGGGCACAGCGATTGGTTTTGGCAACGCGGTGATCGGTGTGGTTGGGACACTCGTCAAATGCGGGGTCAGAGGGCGGTATTGCAGTCGGTCGGTGTATAGATCCGCTGGAATCGGAGGTTGACCTGGCACAGTTGGTCGGTGTTCGACATCCAAGAGCTCGTTGATACTCAGGCGCATCGGCTTACGAGCTTCTTTTGTGTCGCCGAATTCCGCCGTCATCAACCGTCGCACTTGCGGCCGGAACGGATCACGGGGGCCGAAAGCATTATGTGGCTTGTAGGTCGGACTCGACGGATCAAACACCTTCGGTTGGAAGTCGGTAGATGGGTCAAACTGCGGTGGGAATTCCGGAAATCCGTCGCCGTCGAAGTCCACATTCCATTCCCAACTCCGTGATTGTGGTAATGCCGCAGTCAATGGGTCTGGCGAACTCATGGGCGAGAATTGTTTGATGTCCCAACTTTCGGTTGTAAAGCGTTGACTGATTTCAAATGGATACGGATACGTCGAACTCCCTTGGAAGTTGGCCGGAAATAAGTTGCCGACTCGCGCTTGCAAGCCGGTCAGGCTGCGGTCGCCGCTGGCCATGTGCAACCAGATGGAGTCGGTGGTTTCGATCGGTTCGTCATACGGGCGAAGGATGCGTTTGGAATCGAGTGTCATTTCGAGTTCGTCGTGAACCAAATGTTCGTCCGCTCCCAGGCTCGGATCCGCGTTCGAGTAGTTGGCTCCGACGAGCGTTTGACTCATCAAGTTTCCGCCTAAGAGGCTGAACCAGGCGGCATTCGCGGAGGCGGTATTCGGGTCATAACCGACTCCCATGTTGGTGTAGCGTTGCCAGCGAGTCGGATTCGCCGCCAAACCGCCATTCGACAGCAGATTCTGTTTGAATCCTGGCGTACCGCCCAGGCCCCAAGATCGCCCCAAGCCTTGCAGGGGCAGCGGATGTACAAACGGTTGAGTTTGCCCAATGGCGAAACCGCCGAGCCAACTTTCACGGCCTTCGTTCTCGTCGCGGTTGTCGTCGCCACCGGTTCGGCTTGCTTCATCGGTATAGGTGAAGCCCGCGAACGGGAAGTAATCGCTTTTCGCACCCCATTGATTGACGGCAATTACAGGGCCGCCGCCCGCAGTGCTAAGCACTCGCCACAAGCGATTGGCTTCACCGTGTCGGCCAGCATAAATCTGTGGCGGTGCGGTTGAAGGTGGCGCGGGCCAGGCAATGCGACCAGTCAGGCTCCACCATAGTTCCATGTTCGCCAGTTCTCGTGAGCTGACGGGGTTGTGACCAAAGTATTTAACGTAGTCAGACGTGACTGGCAGAGCCGCCAGGTCCGTCCCTGGAATCGCGTCGAGAGCATGCAGCGGATTCACTTCATTCGGGCCTAAGCCTGCACTTGATAGGCTGATGTCATTGTTGTTTCCAAAGTTCCCGGTTGGATTGGTCTTTGTATCGCCCGACAAGTTGCCGTGAATGTTGAGGTTCAACAGCGAGTCGAGGTCATAAACCGTGAACGAAATCATTGGCAGGTAGGTTTTGCTGTCCGACGGGCGAACGAGCACGGGAAGGTCAAGATCAAGCCAGATACCATCGGGAACGCCATCGCCGTCGTTATCAAAGTCGTACTGATACGGAATCGCCGGACTGCCCGGAACCGCTGGTGCTGTCATGCTCCAAACACCCTGAGTTCGCGGGACTGGCGTTCCGGGAACAACGCCGGGAAGCGGCGGCACGTTGTGAAACGGGAAGCCGCGCTGACACGATAACCCGGCAATCACTGCCGCATCGGCTCCGTTGTAGTCATCAAGAAAGCGGGGTTCCGGCGCAGTGGATGTGCCTTGCCGCCAGACATACAAGTGCTGCGGATGCGGTCGCATCAGTCGAGCACGCGCCGAATAGTTTGCCAACGCGGGAGTTGTCTTGTCGTACGTTGCCCAGTCCGTCAACGGCGTCAAATCATTCTTTCGCAGCAGTTCTGGTCGGTGAAACGACGGCTTCAAAACCAATTTGCGAGTTCCAGTATTCGCGTCCCAAACATAGGTCTTGTAAGCCAAGAACATGTTGTTGATGTCGGGATATGTGTAATCAACATCACCTGCCGGCATGTCTTCGAACTTCCGCTCAACTAGCAAACGGCCAGTAGTCGAGTCGCGCTGTGCTGCGGGACTGTCGTTCGGTTCGAGAAGGTCGTATCCCGCCGGAATCGGTTGAGCGACGATCTCTGTTGCTGTCCAAGCGGTTCGGACACCCGTCCCAGAGAACGGCTGCAAATCTTTGCCTAACATGGTTCCTAGAATCGAATGTCGCCAGCTAATCACGCTGTTCTTTTGCGACACGTCGGCTCCCTGAACCAGTTGTTTGACGGCCGCATCAAAGATGGCGTCGATGTCGTCGCCGGGGTCGTCAATGTGCTTGGCCGCTTCGGCAAAGAACGTCGCGTTCGCTTGCTCCTGCGTGGCAAACGTGAAGTACAACAACCCCAACAGCGTCAACATGCCAAGCAACGCCATGACGACTAGCAACGTGCTCCCGCGCCGATCTCCGCGCACTCGACGCGGCCCCGACGACAGCCGTTGTTTCATCGCTTCCGAAAGACTGGGATGACGTTTCATGATCGCCGCCTCCAAGAGTCACGCGGCTCGCTGACTCTGCCTTTACTAATCCCCAACCCCGAATCCCCAACCACTATATTCATGGTGTCGATGTCGTGTCGCGCAATGAATGCACGATCGTGATCTGGCGCATCTGCTTGCTCGTCGGATGCTCGAACCGCACTGTCACGCGAATCGCTCGCAGCGGTCGCACGTTGTATTCGCAAATCCAATCGGGTTCAGCGAGATCTTGAATCCCGTTCCCGTTGTAGTCCACATCGCCAGGGTCAGTTACGTTCCCATTAGGAGGCGTGCTGTTGTCAATATCCGCAGGGTTGCCGCGAACGATCTGCCCCGGATTCTTGGTCCACGATGGCTCATACCCAACCACACTTCCTGATGTTCCCAGCTTGATGCAGCGATAACAGTAGGTAAGTCCAAACGGAGCAAACTTCGTCAGAGCCAGACTCGGAGCAAAAGGGTTTGGAATCGGATTAGATGAATCCGCTGTTGGCAAAGCAGGTGGAATCGTCGGCGGAAATCCCGCTGATCCGTCTTCGCCCGGATCAAGCACGCCATTGGCGTTTAAGTCTTCCGTTCTTGGGAACACGACGCTCCCTATGACATAATTCGTGGAAGGAGTCCAGTAGGTCGTGGGGCCGGGTGGGAGCGGTCCGGCCGGGATCGTTCCTGATCCTGTCCCTGCCGGCGCGTACTTGAGCGGACGATAAGGTGGCTGATCGGCAACGTCAGAAAGAATTGGCTGAGGCGTCGCTCCTGCCGTGAAATTGGCATTTCGGTTGAACTGTGGATGCCAAGAGTCAATCACGTTGGCAGCACCACCGAGTGGGACGTAGGTCGGATTCTGTTGTCGCGAGATGTGATAATCACCTTCCACTCCGGACGCATCAAACAACGAATGTCCGGGTGTCACGAAGTCGCCGATCCGCTCATCCCAAATCTCGATGCGGAATTCATGCACATGAGCCAACAGCAGATCGACGCCTAATCGTGGCGCTCCGGTTGTCCCTTCAAATTCATTGACGGCTCCGGTTTCTGGGTCGAGTGTTAGCTCAGTCCCGGTAGCATCCATCGGATTCCCGTTCCAAGCACCGGGCGGACTGGCCGGTGGCAATGCCATGGCTTGGGGATATCGAAAATTCATGTGCGACGTTTCTTCTTGAGTGAGACGTCCAAGAAACGCGACGGGAACCGTGGTCGATGTGGCTGCCGTAAATTCGCGAGGCAATCCGTTGTTCAGAGTCACCGGCCCAATCGGCGGTCCCAAGGTGATCTCGTGGTTATGCCCAAAGCGATTCCAGGTTTGACCCAGCGACGGGATCAGGGGGTGCGGTGGATACAGCAACGTCGTTTGAGTATTCGACAACCAGTCTTGTTTCTCATTGATCCCGTGAAATCGAGCATTGATCGGCTGACCGGCTGCGAACACGCCCAGGGACGTCGGTGTCCGGCTCGCCGAGAAATCGAAGTCTCGCCAGAAACCGATACTGCCTAACGAACCCGTCGACTGTGTGTCGTACACGCCGCCGGGCAGGAAATAGTCGATTCGGTTACCAGTCGCCGGGTCTCGAAAACTCGGCTGAGCGGGATTCGCGGGATCGACTTCATCCGGCTCGCGCAGCAGCATGACTCGCCGGTAAAGCTTTCGTCCGCGCATGACGTAACAAATCTCAGCGGCCTTGGAGTCGGCTGCCTCATTGGCCGTGATCTGTCCGTCGTCGCGATCGGGTTGATTGGCATTGTTCAAGAAATTCAATGCGGATGTCCCGCCCGCGCCAGCCAACAACTGAATGGCTCGACCATAAAACGGAGTCTCATCCGAGTTGCGATCTTTCACGCGAACGTCCGCCGTGAATTGCAGTACGTTGTCCGTGTTGTCTACGGCGTTGTTGAATGAAATCGAAAAGTAGCCGCGTCGCTTTTGGAAGCTGAGGACCGAATCGTCGTAATTCTCTGATCGCTCTTCTGGAAAGAATGGCACGAAGCTGCGGAACGAACGCTTATCCAAATCAGCGCGAAGGACGGTGACGAAGGTACGGACGTTCTGATCGTTGTCCGCGATGACTCGTTGCTTGCTGACGCTGGCACTTGCGAGTTGAAAAATCTCGCCGAACATTACCAGCATCAACAGCACCAACGTCACCGCGACCAGCATCTCGACCAGCGTGAAGCCCGTTCGTAGTTCCGCCTTTAGGCGGCTCTGGCCCGTTCCCCACTCCCGGCGGGAGACGGGCAGACCGTGAATCGCACCGCCTGAAGGCGGAACTACCAAAGTCTGATTTGTTCGCGACCGTTTCATGATACTGCCTTCGTGTCTGCTCTAACCCCCGACCCCTAATCCTCAACCCCTAAATCATGGTTCCTTGATTTCCAGAGGGAAGACGTTGACCACGCTGTGATGCAGAATGGCTCCGCCACGAGTCACCGCACCGTCACCGTTGCGATCTTCACCGGGCAAATTCAAAGTGCCGTCACCATCCAAATCCTCTGTGCTGTCGAGCTTGATGGTTTCATCCAGCACCACGTCCATCCAATCTTCTGGTCCACTGGCCCCTGCCACTCCGTACTGCTCGTTCTGCACGGCTCGAATGCGATACCACAGTCCGTTTTTCGTGTCGTAGATGTAGTTGCCCTTCTGCGGCTTCGGACGATCTTCTTCGGGTGTGGCGCTCGACACTTTCAACGTGACAACCGCGTTCGGCAGTTCACTTTCGGCGGCCGATGCCCCGGGAAGCGGGTAACCAAATTCACTGACTTCGTCGACGACTCCGTTTCCGTTGTCATCGACGCCGGCAATTCCAGGCGCTCGCTGAGCCAACGTGCCGGCGTAATCGTTCGCGCCATTGATCCATTTCCATTTCCGAAATTCCGCATCGAAGACTCGTTCCTGATTCGGATCGAAGTTCCGTTTGAAGAAGACGACCACATCGACATTACACGAGCCGCTGGGCCGTTTTCGGACGGACAGCATCCAGGTGTAGACCTGGTCTGATTGCTCAACGCGAATCCGACCGAGATTTGGGGTGGCTCCAGTTGTTGGCGAGACTTCAAATTGCGATGGTAGCGGATCTGTCCATGAGATCGTTTGGCCGACCGGATTGGCAATCAGCATGCGTGTCTCACTATGCGTTCCATCAATGTCATAGATAACTGCTCGATAGGAAATCCCAGTCGGTAGCGAAGTGGCAGGGTCGATGACAACGACAGACGACAAATCGCCTTCGGTATCGAGCGTCACGCTCGTAATCCCCGTGCCTGCAGGAGTGACACTCTGAGCTTCTGTGGCAACCTTCCAATTGTCGGGTTGTGTCACCAGCGCGGTCGCTCTTGTTCTGGCGATTAACAATTGTTGAACGGCTGTCGGCGGTCCTGGCAAAGAGCAGTATGGATTTGCGAACAATGTTGCTCCTGTGTAGCGTCGCGGTAACGGCCAATTCACAAAGGCGGGAACGTTGTTACCGAAAAAGTCGCGTGGCGAATTTCCAACCGGAAATGGCGCGATCACGGGTGATCCCGGCAACGGATTCGTCGGGGTGACCGGATCGTAATTGAACTCCTGATACCCCAATGGATCAACCAAATAGCTGTGACCTCGAAACGTGCTTCCGTTATATGGCGTCGTATCAATCGCAGCCCCCGGCGGAAAGTTTCCATCCGGGTTGTGAATGAAATTCGGATCGACATCCGCGAGCGCTTCGGCATTGAACCGCGCGATCGTTGAATTCGTCTGCTGGCTGGCTACCAACGTTCGCCGCATCGAAATCGGGAACATCAGGGCCACCGTCGACACGCCGATACTCATGATGAGTAGCGACATCAATACTTCGGTCAGTGTCGCGCCGGTGCGAACGTCATGGCGAGCATTTTGTCGGCGAATCGTCTTCATTGGCTTTGTGCCTCGCCTTGAGTCGCGAACAAGTACGGCGCATCTGCGTAGCCATCGGCCCCAGATGCGCCCGTCACATTACTGACTGCATCTACCGCGTTGATTTGGTGCGTCGAGACTTTTCCGGTTTGCGTGAAAATCGAAATCAACAATCGCTGCCCGATGGGATTGTCGGCAGTGAATTGATTGGCTCCGGGAACCAACGGAGCATCGCCCGCTGGATTGGCTGCTGGCGTCCAAGATGGCGTTGTCGCGTAACGAGGCGGCCGGCGAGGTGCATCGGTACCACCGTACGGCGAACTTGTAACGCCTTGATCAAACGCGTAGATCGCATCCTTCCTTTCCCCTAAATACAAATGCAGTACCCCAAGGGCCGCGAGCGATCCAATCACGGTGCCGCGTGGCGAGAACATGATGTCCATGTGCGGCGAGTGAGGAAGCTGGTATTGAACATCGAGCGGCAGTGCCGTGGCCGTGACTCCCGGACGCCATTCCGCCGGAATCGCTGAAGCATCCATGTCGATCACGATCCCTTCCGGCAGCAAGATCGGCTGAGCATCCGGCAACACGCGCGGCGGTAATTCGAGCAGATAGCTGCTGGGGCCGCCTCCTTGAAACGCATCGACAACATTCGGCGCGGTTGTCCCCGGATCGCGGTACGGCGTGATCAATTCCAAAACTTGATCTAGAGGATTGTTCGAAATAAGCCGATTTGTCAGCACGGTGTACCAGGTGCCGTTGTCGTCGGCCGGAATCTTGATGCGCGGCGCATCGCGATCAAGAACCCCGTTTCCGTTTTGATCTTCACCCGTATCCAAGACGCCATTGAAGTTGAGGTCTTCAAAGACGCCTAAGAAACCTCGGTTCTTGAGGTTGTACCACAGGCAACTGCCCGTGGGGTCGCGGACGATTGTGACATTCGGCGAGTCCGCGACGCCGTCTTGCGGACTGAAGTCGGGACGTTGCAGCCGGATATTGCCACTCCCTTTGTTCCATGTACCGGCGGCTCCAATGTAGATCATGCTGGTGACCATGCGCGGCTCGTCGGGATCAACCAGCAACCGCAGGCCACGCGGTTCGCGAGCGAACATAGCGCGATCGCGAGCACCTTCCAAAGCCGACTGCACTTGCCGAGCACCCGAACGAACTCGTTCCGAATTGAACGTGAAATCAATCGCAGTGATCGTGATTGCAATCAAAATCAACATAATTGTGACAACAACCAACAATTCAACCAACGTGAAGCCCAAGCCGCCATCCGTACCGCGCCGGTCAGAAAGCGATTCAGCCCTCGACACTCGATCCCGACCGCTTCCTAACGGTCGCGGTACGGAAGTCAAATTGCGTCTCGAAGTAACGCGCATGTGATTCATGTTACTTCCCTTTCCCTGCTCGCCGATTGCGGTTCGTGAGGTTGTCGGACAATGCGGAGATCGTCCGATTCCCGTTGGGAGTCAGCGCTGTATCGCCGAAGTCATACGGGCCGCCGGGCCCATGTATTGGCTGCGCGAGAATTCCCAAGTTTGTGTCAAACACTCCATCCCCATTGCTGTCTTCGCCATGAAACGGCTCGAACAACCCTAAGTCGCCGTCAGCGCCAAGCGACACAATCAACGGCTTGTGAAACGTGTCGAGTGTCGGAAAGTTTGGCTCGCAGAACGCACTGCTGCCGAGCGGCGACGTGAATGAAGGAATCACGGTCGCCGGACTCGTGAGGTCGCCGAGAAAAGGCAATTGCGACTGCATCCAAGCTGTCATCGAACCATAAACGTCATCAGGGTCTTCGCTCAGCGTGTCCCATTGTCCGACAACCGCAGGCCCTCGCGGCAGGCCCTCAAACAACATCGACGCAACGTCACGTTGCGATTTTGGAATTACAACGTCATCCGTTCCTAAAGCTCCGTAAGCAAGAAATGAGCTGCCACCTGTGCCCGGCGCGCCGTCCAGCCCAAATGGCCCGTTTGGTTTGAGCAATCTTGTCGGCCAGCGGTAAAAGCGGAGCGGTCGCCCCCAACTATCAACAAATTCCAACAGCCCATCACCGTCCGTGTCTCGAACTTCGCTGGTAGTAAACTCCGACTCTCCGACCGGTGGAACGCCGAATGACTGCATCTGCGACAGCATGTAATACAAAATCTCTGAGCTTTCCGTCGGATGACGAGTAGCGACTTGGGTCACGAGAACCGAAACTTTGGCACCGGGGACAGCCTCCAAACAGTCGGGAATTCCATTGCTATTCCCATCGGGACTACTCAACAACAAGTCCTCAAATCGCTGCGGAAACAACTGCCGGAAAAATGTCTTCCGCGCCATGACTTCGATGACCTCCGAAGTAATCTCCGTGATTCCGCTCGTGACCAGCGCCGCCTTTTGAGTATTCACGAATCGTCGAAAATCCGGCGATTTCGTACCGCGTTCAAAGCCCTTCATCCGATCGGCAAGCAATCCGTCGATCTTGTGGATCAGCGCAGTCGTTGCGGCCTCGCGTGCTCGGCGGATCGTCATACCCGCCACTGAGCCAAGCATCGTGATCAATATGCCAATGATCGTTACCACGACCAAAATTTCGACGAGCGTGAACGCTCGGCGAACCTGACCGACTAGAACGTCGTCTCGATCAGAGGTTCTCAGCCTGACGTTCATGATGGTCCCCCCCGGAGAATGGGCACTCGTGCCCGTCTTTCACATGCGTCATGGGCAATGCAGCCCACCAAAAGATTGTTGCTTTCGATTGATTTTCCAGAACGAAACGCGGACGCCCCAGAGCGGCCATTCTCCGGAATTACTCACCTAACCGCCCCGAATGAAAGTTGGTGATGTTGTCACGATCGTAGAGATGCGCCACTGATTTGGTTTCGGGATCAAACAGCCGACCGACCCCGTACTCGTAGTCCGCGCCGGGCGAGATGATTTGCACGCCCTTCGGCTTGTACGCCCGACTCATGGCAGCGCTCGCGGGAGCGAATGACTGGTAATAGCAGTGCGGCATTTCCAAACGGCCTGGAGTAGCAATCGAGGTCGCTTGAATATTAAGGCAATCAAGATTCCGCCACGTTGAAGGCGGGGTGACGCTGAGCGACGGATTATTGGCGGGAGCAACTGCCTCCCAGCGGTAGCTGCTGGTCCCGTTGAAATACGCATACGGCCGCTGTTGTCCTGGCCACGGATCGCGATATTCCGGGACCAAATCTCCGTCGATATCAGTCAATCTTCCGGTGTAAGCACCTGTGGACGTGTTGAGCGCACCTTTGAATTCAAAATAGGGACCTTCGCGATTCGTGATAGCACCTGCTCCGCTGGCCGACGCAAACGGATGTTCGGGGTCTTTTGCAAAACCCACAAATGCACCGCTCGTCCCATCGATCATTCCACCCAAGAAGAAGACGAGGCACTCCGCGCCATTCAAGTCGATCTGTGTCGGCATCCCCGTAATCGACGGGAAGTTCGCGCCGTTGCTCGCACCACCACAATCATCGAAATGAAACTTTGGCCAAATCTGTTTGATCAAACCCTTCGATCGCCGACTCGCTGCGGAAGCCTCCCAGGCGGCTGGGGCAGCGTACAAGGTGATGCTGCCTGGAGGTTCAGTACCGTAGGTGACTTTGAATTGCGCAATGGCATCTTCGAGCTTGCTAATTTCCGCACGAACTTCCGTAATGCGGGCGCGAATGCGGACGCTACCAATGGCGGGCAACAACAAGCCAAGCAAGATCGCGATGATCACAATCACGATCATCAATTCCAACAATGTGAATCCGGCCCGCGAGCCCAAACATACTGACGGGCGAGTTGATTCGATTCGCCGGGGCGATGCGATCTGCATGGTTTTTACTCCCTCAAGGGGCGGAGACAAATTGCGAGCGAGGCGGCAGGAAGCCTCAGCTCCAGGTTGTTTGATCCGAGTGTCATCGCTCCAGAAAACGTCTGTTTCTGCGAGCCGATTTCACCCGGTGTTATGTAGATGTGTCGTGCTAATGTCGTGACCGCCTTGGGGCGACCGATTGAGAAATTTCTCTTACCCGAAGAGGTTGTGAATTTTTCGAGCCGCGACCGTCAGGGAGCGGTTGTTTCAAGG
>JANMIF010000165.1:0-7628 GCA_031375695.1 Planctomyces sp. | reverse complement strand
CAACGGAGCGACGTACCGGACTGATACATGATCTCCAAGTCACAACCACTCGGACTCGATGGCGTGCGTGCCGGCACGACGGCGATCAGCACGCTGGATCACGGCTTGCATTATCGCGGGTATGCGATCGAGACCCTCGCGGCCAAAGCGACGTTTGCCGAGGTGGCTCACTTGTTGTTGCACGGTCACATGCCGACCGCCGAACAACTCGCCGACTTTCAGGCAATCTTGTCCGACGCGACCGAAGTCCCCGACGCTACGATCCAACTTTTGGACGACTTGCCGTTGCACGTCGCGCCGATGGATGCTTTGCGCACGGCGGTCAGTCATCTCGCGCACTTCGATCCGCAGGGAAACGAAAACGACAGCGCGGCGAGTCTCGCCAAAGCCCAGCGGCTGATCGGACAGATTCCCATGTTGATCGCCGCTCGGCATCGATTGACTCACGGATTGGAGCCAATCGAACCGGACGCCGAGTTGAGTTTTCCGTCTCAGTTCTTGTGGCTGCTGACCGGTGAGATTCCGTCATTGCGCGCGGAGCAAGCTCTGGAACAATCGTTGATTTGTTATGCCGACCATGAATTCAATGCCTCGACGTTCACGGCTCGCATCGTGGCCTCGACCGGATCCGATTTGCATGCGGCGGTGACGGCGGCGATCGGCACGCTCAAAGGCCCGCGACATGGCGGAGCCAACGAAAATGTGATCGCGGTCTTGCAAGCGGTCTCCGTGCCGGATCAGGCCGAGCGATTCGTGTGTGAGTCATTGGCGAATGGCCAGCGGATCGCTGGCTTCGGCCATCGGGTCTATCGAGATCGCCCCGACCCACGTGCCGTGTTGCTCAAAGACGTTTGCCGTGACCTAGCCACAACCGACGAACTCTGGCGCCGCGAACGAATCGCCGACGCGATCGAAGCTAGCGTGTGGCAACACAAGCAACTCCGCCCGAATGTCGATTGGCCGACTGCTCGGCTGTATCACGCCCTCGGCCTCGACCCCGACCTGTACACTCCCCTCTTCGCCGCTGCTCGCGTCGCTGGCTGGTCGGCTCACTTCATTGAGCAACAACAATCACGCACGCTCATCCAACCGCGAGCGACCTACATCGGACCGGAAGTCCGGAATTAAGGTCACGCCCGCTTGGTCCAGCGCAGAACGCTGTTCGCGGCACCGATCACATCATGAACTCAAGGCCTCGGCGTTCCCGGCTCGCATCGTTGCGTCAACCGGTTCCGATTTGCATGCCGCGTTGACAGCGGCGATCGGTGCGTTCAAAGGCCCGCGAGCGACCGGAGATCCTGAATTGAGGTCACGGCCCGCTTTGTCCCGCAAAGGACTCTGTTCGCGGCACGGATCAGCGGAATCATCCACCAGTCAGAGTTACGGCGATGACGACCGTACAGTGTGATTTGGCTCGGATTCAGGAAGACGTTTGTGAAACCGCGTGCTCGCGCGAGTTGTTGGTGTGTGACGTGATCGACATCGTGGCCAGCATACGATCCCGCCAAGTATGCGGGCATGCGGTACACCCCCAGTCCGCCGAAACTACAGGTGACCGGCACCAGTGGTTGGCCGCGCTGCCAGCTCATGCAGTTGACTTCTGCGGTGGTCAACGGCGTGAAGTTTTCGTCCAACCGAAACGCCCAGGCGTCGTACTGCACCAGCGTATTCATCGACAAGCCACAACGGCGATAGATGGCGCCATTGGCTCCCACGAAATCCCAACCCTCATGGCCGAACGTGTTGGCGACTCCGTCGTCGCTCCAACCGAATTCCAAATCCATATCGACGACGATCGCATGATTAAAGTTGGCATATCGAGCGCGCACAGTTTCGAGGCAAGCATTGCGGTATCGAGCCATCCGTTCGGCTCGCTTGAGACATCTCGCGACGGGGTTGACGGGATCGCCGCGTTGTTCCAGCGTCACATCCACTTTCGGATTGCGACTGGCCCAATCGCTGAGCAAAGATTTCGTACCGTCTTGGGAATCGTTTTCGAAGATCACGACTCGGTAGTCCTCGAACATTTGGCCCAACCGATCGATGCGTGCGATTGTCTGCGACAAGATCTGTTCGACATCCCGAGCCAATCCGCAGATCACCGCGGTTGTCTGCGACATCCGCTGCCGGCCAGACGAGACTCGGTGCAGATAGTCCGCGCGAAATTCGGGAGCGACGGGAAAATCAGCTTCGGGAAACGGCGAGTCCAGGTTCATCGAACAACCTCGAATCGGTTCGGAGTGGCGGGAGTTTGGGCGGGAAATTCGCTGCGGAAATGATTCCGAGAGGCTTTCAGAGTCGGAAGGGGCTCGAACGATAGGCCAGAAGCGTGGATTGACGCTACACCAGTTTCGAAACCCTCTTGAAATCGGCGACAAACTCGCATTGACCGCTGGGTTCGTGATTATCTACATCGCCGCGCCGGTGCGAAGTGTTGATCGCTATCAACACTGGTGCCAAGGCCCCATTCGCGGGCCGACTGGAGCACGTCTCCAGCCTGATTGTCCCGTGTTCCAAAAATCGGCTTCGGAGACGCTTCATGCTGTTTTGTTCTCAGCAATACTTACTGTTCTTCATGCTGGTGTTTACCGCCTATTGGGTGATCCCTTGGCAACAAGCTCGCGTCTATTTGTTGTTGGCGGCGAGTTTGTTCTTCTATGCCAGTTGGAATCATTGGCTGGCGGCGATCATCGCGGTTTCAACCACGCTGGATTACTTCGTGGCGCGCGCGATCGACAGGTCGTCGGATGAGCGGCGACGCAAGTTGTTGTTGAGCATCACCATCACCGCCAATTTGGGGCTGTTGTGTTATTTCAAGTACGCCAACTTCTTTTTGTCGTCGCTGGAGCAGACTTTGCAAGCCGCCGGGGCGACGGTCTCATTGCCGGTGTTGAGTGTGATCTTGCCGATCGGGATTTCGTTTTACACCTTCGAGGCCATCAACTACGCAGTGGATGTCTATCGCCGGCATGTCCGAGCCGAACGCAGCCTGCCGCACTTCATGTTGTTCATCACATTCTTCCCGCACTTGGTCGCCGGGCCGATCGTGAGAGCTCGCGATTTCTTGTCGCAGATCGATCGCCCCAAGCAATGGAACTGGCTGCGTCTGAATTTGGGCGTTCAGTTTTTCCTGATGGGAATGTTCAAAAAGATGGTGATCGCCGACCGCATGGCCGCCTTCGCTGATCCAGTCTTCGCGAACCCGGAGCAATTCCGCACCAGCGCCGTGTGGCTGGCGGTACTCGCGTACTCGATTCAAATTTACTGCGACTTTTCCGGCTATACCGACATGGCGATCGGGTCGGCTCATATGCTGGGGTACAAGCTGGCACGGAACTTCAACATGCCGTATCTAGCGACCAATATCTCGGACTTTTGGCGACGGTGGCACATCTCGCTTTCGAGTTGGCTACGCGATTATCTCTTCATTCCCTTGGGAGGGAGTCACGGCGGGACGTGGGCCACGAACCGCAATCTTCTGATCACGATGACACTGGGCGGACTGTGGCACGGGGCAAGTTGGACCTTCGTGGCTTGGGGCGTGTTGCATGGGTTGTTGTTGGTGGGACACCGAACTTTTCGCGACTTCAGCGCGAACCGCCCGCGGCTCACGGCGGCGTTGCAGAGCCTGCCGGGAACGCTGGGCCGGATCGTGTTGACCTACTTGTGCGTGTCGCTGGGATGGGTGTTGTTCCGAGCCACCACATTCACTGCCGCCGCAACGCTCTTCAAACAGATGTTCGTGCCGTGTGAAGGCCAACATTTGCTCATGTCAAAACAAAGTCTGTTGGTGCTGACGGCTCTCGTCATGGCGTGCCACCTGTTGGTCAGTTCTGGGTTGTGGAAACGGATCGCCGAACGATTACCCGCTCCCGTGCTCGGTGTTGGATACGCCATCGTCCTGTCGCTGGCACTGTTGCTCAGTCCGTTGGCCGGAAAGGCATTTATCTACTTTCAGTTTTGATGCGACTATGTCGCCTCAATGATTCGTCGGTAAATGATGACTCAGTAAAAAGGTCCGAAGTCCCATGCGGAATCCTGGCAGCCTAAACAAACGCCAAAGGAATGCTCGCGCTCGTACGATGCTGTCCTGGGGACTGCTGGTGTTCTTCGGCATGGCGGGAGCGTTCACCATTGTCGCCGGGTCGATCAGCACCGAATTGCGCGATCCGGAGTACAACGCCAAGCTCTCCAAGTTGCGTGAGCGAGTGACCGAAAACCCCGATCGACCACTGATCGTGATCTTGGGAAGCTCACGATCCGCCGCGGGAATGCGCCCGGATGTGTGGCAAAATTTGAGTCCCCAGGAGCCATCGCCGATCGTCTTTAACTTCGCGATCACCGGAGCAGGACCGCGTCAACACCTGATCGTCCTGCGAAGAATCCTTGCGCAAGGCATTCGTCCCGCAGGGGTCTTAGTCGAAGTGCTCCCGGCCTTCTTGTACCAAGCGGATAGTCTTGGCGAGGAGGCGTCGCTTAAGTGTCGTCACATGTTGGCTGACGAATTGGCGATCTACGGTCACAGCCCCCCTGCTCCGCCGCCCGTTCGTCCGCCGCCCGTTCGTCAGCCGCCCGTTCGTCGTCGCTTCTGGTATTCCAAATGGCTCGACCAATGGTATTCCAGTCGTATCCGAGTGGTTCGCCATTATGCGCCCGGTTGGGTCGCGGGGGAACCACTGCACCAAGAGCGTTGGAAGAAACTCGATGCCTGGGGTTGGTCGCCGTTCGCCAGCGGAGCCAAAGCCGCGACCGCAGACGAGTACCGTCGCGGAGTCGCCCTTTCGCGACGGGAGTACGAGCCACGGTTAGCGCATTGGGAAGTCAGTGACGTCGCCGACCAAGCCGTGCAAGAACTCTTGAAGACCTGCCAACGCGAGCGAATGAGCGCGGTCCTCTATTTGATGCCGGAAGGAAGTCCGTTCCGAGAATTGTATCGGCCATCCGTTCGTACGGAGTTGGAAAGTTACCTGACTCGTGTGTGCCACGATCACGACGCGACTCTGCTCGATGCCACGCTGTGGAACACGGATGAAGATTTTTGGGACGGACACCACCTGCTCGTCGATGGAGCCACTCGTTTCTCACAGCGACTCGGCCGCGAGTTGCTCGACCCCTTCGTCGCCAAACTCCGCAGATCGCATGACCTCAGCCAGCGACCGGTTCCTGAGCGACATTAGGCGAACGACACCTCCTCGGAAGGTCCGAAGTCCCATGCAAAATCACGACAGCCGAAACAAACGCCAGTTGTCTGTTCGAGCTCGAACAGTGCTAGCGTGTGGACTGCTGGCGTTTCTTGTTCTCCAGATGGGGTACACCTTGGTCGTCAGTGGTTCACTCGACCCCGAGTACGACATCAAGCTCGCCAAGTTGCGTGAGCGGCTTGCCGAAGAGCCCCACCGACCACTGATCCTGATCTTGGGAAGCTCGCGATCCGCAGTCGGAATTCGCCCGGAGGAACTGCAACCGACACTGACCGGCGACCATTCTCCGCTGGTCTTCAACTTTGGCATGATCGCCATGGGGCCGCGGCAACAACTCGTCCTCCTGCGGAGACTTCTAGCGCTAGGCATTCATCCCGAAGGAGTCTTGATCGAGTTGTTTCCGCCGAAATTGTCCCAACTGGAGGACGCGGATATTAAGCGACGTCACATGCAGGCTGAGGAATTGGCGATCCACCAGAGCGGCCCCGCACAGGCGGCACAACTTCATCTGATGTCCTTTTCCGAATGGCTAGATCTACACTATTCCAGTCGCATTCGATTGCTTCGACGTTATGCGCCCACATGGGTCGAAAGTGAAACACCGCACCAAGATCCTTGGAAACACCTCAATGCTTGGGGTTGGTGGCCGTACGCCAACGGAGCCAAAGTCGCGAACGCAGATCAATACCGGAACGCCGTCAACCAGATGCGACTAGGGCATGGGAAGCGGTTGACTCAGTGGAAAATCAGCGACGTCAACGACCGAGCCTTGCAAGAGATCTTAAAGACCTGTCAACGCGAGCGAATGAGCGCGGCCCTCTACCTGATGCCGGAAGGGAGTCCGTATCGACAATTGTACCCACCAGCCGTTCGCGTCAATGTCGCGAATTACCTGACCCATGTGTGTCGCGACTACAACGTCGCCCTGCTCGATGCCACGCTGTGGAGCGCGGATGAAGACTTTTGGGACGGACACCATCTGCTCTGCGATGGTGCCACTCGTTTCTCTCAGCGATTCGGCCGCGAGTTGCTCGACCCCTTCGTCACCAAACTCAACAGTCCGCGTGTTCTCAGCCAGCGACCAATGAACGACCGTCATTAGGCAAACGACACCTCCTCGGAAGGTCCGAAACACCATGCGGAATCACGAAAGCCGATACAAACGACATTTGTCTGTTCGTGCTCGGACCGCCCTGGCATGGGGACTGCTGGCGTTCCTTGCCATGCAGATTGGGTACACGTTCATCGCCGGCCCGAACTGCATTGACTCGCGCGATCCCCAGTACGACGTCAAGTTCTCCAAGTTGCGTGCGCGACTTGCCGAAGAACACCACCGACCGCTGATCCTGGTCTTGGGAAGCTCGCGATCGGTGCAAGGAATTAGCCCGAAGGCGATGCAACCATCATCGGCCGATGCCCATTCGCCGATGGTCTTCAACTTTGCCATGACTGGAATGGGGCCGCGTCAACAACTCGTCCTCCTGCGGAGGATCCTGGCACAAGGCATTCGTCCTGACGGGATCTTGATCGAAGTGCTGCCGCCGATTTTGTGCCAAGCGGGTGGTCATGGCGGCGAGGACTCGGCGATTAAGCGACGTCACATGCAGGCGGAGGAATTGGCGATCCATCAGAACGGCCCTGCTCAGGTGGCACGACTTCAGCTTTTGTTCTCTTCCGATTGGCTGAAACAACGGCACGCCAGCCGCATTCGCGTGCTTCGCCGATATGCGCCCGCGTGGGTCCAGGGGGAACCACGAGAGCAAGATCATTGGAAGAATCTCGATGCCTGGGGTTGGTTGCCGTTTGCCAACGGAGCCAAAGTCGTGACTGCGGACACATACCGTAGAGGGGTCGATCGTGCGCGACGACAGTACAAGCCGCAGTTGGCTCAATGGGAAGTTAGCGACGTCGCCGACTGGGCCTTGCGAGAACTCTTGAAAACCTGCCAACGCGAGCGAATGAGCGCGGCCCTTTATTTGATGCCGGAAGGGAGTCCGATCCGAGACTTGTACCCGCCCGCCGTTCGTGAAGAGCTAGAGAACTACCTGACCCGTGTGAGTCGCGACCACGACGCCACGCTGCTGAATGCCACGCTGTGGAACGCGGATGAAGATTTTTGGGACGGACACCACCTGCTGATCGGTGGTGCCACTCGATTCTCACAGCGATTCGGCCGTGAGTTGCTGGACCCCTTCGTCGCCAACCTCCGCAGCTCTCGTGACCTCAGTCAGCGACCAGTTCCTGAGCGACATTAGCCGATCGGCAGGACTTTTCTTACCGTAGCCACGTTCTCCCGAGCTTGTTGAATTTCTCGTTGTGAAAGTTTTGATATTTTTTTGATCCGCTTCCGATTTTCGCGCGAACGTCGTCCGCTTGGTGCGGGTTCCTTGGGTGAGCAGTTTGGTGGACGAGTTCGTGGTGGGCAAG
>JANMIF010000138.1:0-37017 GCA_031375695.1 Planctomyces sp. | reverse complement strand
CTCCGCGAACCAACGCCTTGCCGTCGTGACGATTGAAGACTTCCTCCATTCAACACTACCTACACTACGCGTTGGTTCGCGGAGCGAACCACGACTTTCGAAAGGCATCATGACCAAACTACCTCTCACTCTGATCGCGATCCTTTTGGCTTGTGGACTCACATTCGGCGCCGAGCCGCGCACTCGCGTGTCGATTGTCGGCGAAGCGTTTCACATCAATGAGCAGCCGACTTATGCCGGCCGAACCTGGAACGGAAAGAAGATCGAGGGGCTGCTGCTCAATAGCCGCATGGTGCAGGCGACGTTCGATGACTTGAACTCGCAGACTCGCGATCGCTGGGCGTATCCCGATACGAAAACTTGGGACGCCGATCGCAACCTGCGCGAGTTTCTGGCCGCGATGCCCGAGTGGCGGAAGCACGGATTGCTCGGCATCACGGTCAACCTGCAAGGCGGGAGTCCGCAGGGGTACTCGAAGGAGCAACCGTGGCATAACTCCGGCTTCACGGAGTCCGGTGCGTTGCGGCCTGAGTACGTCGCGCGGCTCGAACGAGTCCTCGCGCAGGCGGACGAACTGGGGATGGTCGTGATCGTCGGCTACTTCTACTTCGGGCAGGATCAGCGATTGAAAGACGAAGTGGCTGTCATTTCTGCTACAGAGGCCGCGACGAAGTGGTTGTTGAAGAGCGGCTTTCGGAACGTGCTGGTCGAAGTCAACAACGAGTGCGACGTCAAAGCCTACGATCACGAGATCCTCAAGCCCGATCGCATTCACGAGTTGATCGAACGAGTGCGGCGCACAGAGCATGACGGTCGGCGCTTGCTGGTCGGGACGAGCTACGGCGGCGGAGCGATCCCGCGCGAGAACGTTGTGAGGTCGTCCGACTTTCTGCTGCTGCACGGCAACGGCGTGAAGGAGTCGGAACGCATCACCGAGATGGTACGCAAAACCCGCGACGTGCCGGGTTATCGTCCTATGCCGATCCTGTTCAACGAGGACGATCACTTCAACTTCGATCAGCCGAGCAACAATTTTGTCTCGGCAGTCAGCGAGTACGCGGGGTGGGGCTACTTCGACTACCGGATGAAGGACGAAGGCTTCGACGAGGGTTATCAAAGCGTGCCGGTCAACTGGGGCATCAGCAGCGCTCGCAAACGCGGCTTCTTCAAGCTGCTCAGTGAGATGACCGGAGCGAAGCCATGAATCCGCGCCGCGTCCTCATCACCGGAGCTGCGGGGAATCTCGGAGCAAAGCTGGCCCATCGTCGTGGATCGCTCCGCGATCCAACGTTGGATCGCGGAGCGAACCACGACTATCAGCCGCTCGAACTCGTGCTGCTCGACAAACCGGACGGCGACTTGAGCGTTTGGGATGAGCGTTGGGTCTCGCGCTTCGAGGGCGTCGATGCGGTCGTGCATTTGGCGGGTAACCCGGTCGCATATCACGACTGGGACCAACTCACCAGCCCGAACATTGACGCGGTGCTCAACGTGTTCGAGGCGGCGGCTCGCGCGGGTGTGAAGCGGCTGATCTTTGCGTCGTCGAATCATGTGATGGGGGGCTATCAAGACGGCGAGCCCATTCCGATCACGACGTCGTTGCCTCCGAAGCCGGGCCTGCGCTACTTCGCCGACGGAGCCGACCGCTTCAGTGGCGCGTATGGCGCAACGAAGTTTTTCGGCGAGCGACTCGGCCAACACTACGCGACAACGCGGGGCCTCGAAGTGATCGCGGTTCGCATTGGCTGGGTCTGGCGCGGCACGAACGAGCCTTCGCAATTGCCGCCCGAACGCGGCGAGTGGTTCCGCAAAATGTGGCTCTCCGACCGCGACTTCCTGCACCTGATGGACTGCTGCCTGACGGCCGAACTCCGCGAGCCATTCGTCATCGTCAACGGCATGTCGAACAACTCCGGCATGCGCTGGGACTTGACCGGCACTGAGGAAGCCATCGGCTATCGCCCGCAAGACGACGTCGAGCGGGGGCGTTGATGCCTGCTGCTGTTCAACGGGCCGCGCGCTTTCCGAAGAGCCGACACGAGCCCGCATCCTTTGTTTGGACTCTCACATCGAACTCACAGAAACATGAGACCAACCGCCCTTCATCTCGCCGCCAAAGACAAACGTGGAATCCGCCGTGAGCGTTGGGAGAAGTGGCAGGCCCTGCGCGTTCCCGGCATCACCTTTGCCAGTGCGGGCTGGGACACTCGCCCGCGCAACGAGCGCCCGCCGTTCTGGTTGAAGAATGAAATCAAGGCCGAGCCCGATCCCACTCCGCCGGCACAGCAAAAGCCACTCATCGACGGCGTCACGGCCACGCCCGATGAACTCGCCGCTCGTGTCTGTGAGGCGGTCAAATGGGCTGGAACTCATCGCAATCTGAATCTCGCCAATGCCATCATCAACTATGCCTGGAACGAGCACGACGAAGGAGGCTGGCTCCAGCCCACGCGCGGTACCGATGGGAAGCCCGACGACTCCCGCATCCACGCTTTGGGGAAAGCACTCCGTGCGCTCCAGCCTCCGGTCGCGAACTCAAAACCATGATGAAACCCAACCACGAAGACACCCCATAATTCCACCGAGCCTCTCATTGCCCGAACTCATTAGGCATCGCCGTAGTCCTGCTTCCTGCTCTCCGGATCGGCTTCGAGGGCCTGACTACATTGATTTGTCCTGAAACATCCAACCAATACATTCAATCAAACCCCAAGGCTCCGAACTGTGACGTTCAATACTTTGACTCGCCGCCATTTCCTTTGTGCCACGGGAGCGTCGTTGGCGCTGCCATTGTTGGAATCCGAGGCCCGAGCAGCCGATGTCCCGATGACGCTTGCAGAACTCTGGGTTGGCTTCGAGGAGATCGACCGGACCACGCCGCTTGATATCGAAGTCCTCAAGGAGTGGGAGCAGGATGAGGTGGTCTGCCGAATTGTTCGCTATCAGGTTGGTGTTTTCAAAGGAGCACCGTCGAGGGTCGCAGCGTTCTACGCCTTTCCGAGAGGCGAAACGAAACTCCCCGCGCTGGTGGAGATGCACGGTGGTGGACAGTCGGCTTCGCTCAACAGCGTGGTGACCTACGCCAAACGCGGTTATGCCGGTATCTCGATCAATTGGGGCGGCAACAAGATGAGCCTCGGCCAGGAGACCTGGAGCGGGCCACAAACCGACTGGGGCAAGCTCGACGCCACGCATCCGCCGCAGCGCAACAAAGCGAACCATTTTGCAGGCTCTCTCATGCCGGATGAATACACGCTCGATGCGGTCGAGTCGCCTCGGAACAGCAACTGGTTTCTCGTGCTGCTGGCCTCACGCCGGGCCATTACTTTCCTGGAACAGCAGCCGGAAGTGGACCCGACGCGAATCGGTGCGCATGGGCATTCCATGGGTGGCAAGCTCGCGACGAATCTCGCGGGAATCGACAAGCGGATCAAAGCAGCGGTGCCATCGTGCGGGGGTTCGGGCGACCTTTTGAAAAGCGAGACTGAAGTGCCCGGAGGCAGCAGAACCAAGCGAACAGCCATGGAGTTAGCCTGCATTTCCGACAACGCCTACATCCCGCTGATTAAGTGCCCGGTGTTATGGCTCTCGCCCACCAACGATTTCCACGCCCACATCGACAACATGGCCTGGAACTGGCGTAACCTGTCCGACGACCGCGTGCGTTTCAGCATTTCCCCGCACCTGAATCACCGTCACGCGAGCGAGCACGCCATCACCGAGTATCTGTGGTTTGAGGAGCACTTGAAGGGCGCGGCATTCAAGATGCCGCAGACTCCGCAGATGGTGCTGGATATCAAGACCGCCAACGGTGTGCCGCGCATCACCGTCACTCCGGACGACTCGCAGCCCATCCAGCGCGTGGACATTTACTATTCCCTCGACCCGCATGCGCTGACCCGCTTCTGGCGCGATGCGAAGGCCGTGAAGACCGGCAAGCAATGGAAGGCGGACTGTCCGGTCATGAATCTTGAGCAACCGATCTTCGCCTACGCCAATGTCGTCTATGAAACTCCCGAGCAATACCGGACCGGACCGCAGAAAGCGGGGCAGGAAAGCAGCAACACTTTTGCCATTAGCTCTCGTGTTCTCTCGGTCGCGCCCACGCCGTTGCAAGCGGCCGATGTGAAGGCCACGGACAAACCGGAACGGCTGATCGACGATGGTGCGCGCGGCTGGCACGACTGGTACCTGTTGAACTGGGGACATCCGCCTTTGTGGACGGCTACGACCCGCAAGCTGAAGGACGCCAAATGGCGCGGCCCGGACCACGCCACGCTGCACTTTGAAGTGAACTGCCAGACGGATAACCAGCTCGTACTCACCTTCAACTGCAACGCGTGGGGCGCAATGATTCCCGGCGAGCCCGCTGTGGACTACACAGCGGTCAAGGAACTGAAAGGTTCCCCGGACTGGCAGACGGTCTCCGTCAGACTGAACGAACTCATCGCCACCGATCCCAAAGTCACGACACCACTCGTCAACTGGCAGACCGTCACCGAGTTCAGCATCTGTCCCAGCGGCACGACGGTGAAAGACGGCCAGAAAGTGAAAGCGGACGGCAAGCCATGGCAGGGTCCGCGGGAAATCCGCAACCTGCGCTGGGAAGGCGGAGAATACGCACGTCAAAAAACCGTTGATTCTGCGCTAAGTCCAGAGGAGTTCCAAAAGAACTTTAACGATGCGATTCGGAAATCGCTGGAGCAGAAAAAGGCCAACCAAAAGGTCAAGTGAATCGACTGCGCGCGAGGAAAGGTCAAGATCGAGCAGTCCCCCAGCGGGCAGGCCTATCACTGGAACTCGGACGCCGAAACCTACTACCTCATTGGTGAAGGGATGGGCGAGGCGATGAAACTGCTTCTCAAAGGCAAGTCAGGTTTCCCGAAATGACCCCGTAGACGTGAATCGTTTCAAGCAGCGAGATCACTTCATTGATCTCGCCGACCTGGAGGCGAAGGGGATTCCGATCGTGCCTTCAAAGTTCATCGAACGCGGCAGCACGGTCACGCTACACGAACTGCTCGACGAATCCGGCTGGGGCGACGCCATTCTCAAGCCGTGCATTTCCGGGGCGGCCCGACACACGTATCGCATCAATCGTGAGAGTGCCGCTCCACTGGAGCCTGTCGTGCGGCAATTGCTGATCGACGAATCGCTCATCCTGCAACCGTTCCAACAAAGCGTGATGCGTCACGGCGAGGTCACGCTCATGTTCTTCAACGACCGCGTGACGCATGCGGTGCGGAAAGTCGCCAAGCCGGGCGACTTTCGCGTTCAAGACGATTACGGCGGAACGGTGCATCCGCATGAACCCTCGTCCGCTCAAATCGAATTCGCTCAACGAGTGCTCGCCGCGTGTCAGCCCGCACCAGCCTACGGCCGCGTGGACCTGGTCCGGGACAAACACGGGAACCTCGTGGTCATGGAGTTGGAGCTGATCGAACCCGAACTCTGGCTGCGAAACCATCCCCCCGCAGCGACCGCTTTTGTTGACGCGATTGCCAAGATAGTTCTCGCCTGACGCATCGCTGGACCGAATTGAAGAGCGGCGGGCAGTTCTACACGCCGCGCTGCGTGGTGACGTGCTGGTTGAGAGGCTCGCGCCGTATAAGGGGCGAGTCTACGATTCCTGCTGCGGTTCGACGGGCCGCTCTTCTCACCGATCGAGTCGCTGTCTTGCAAAACGCTGTCCAAAGCCCAGGCCGCCCGGCAACGCCATCGGTTGCGGAGGTACGGCGACATCCTCAGTTCTGTTAAACTGAATCCTTCGCAAGACCGGGTGTTTGGAGCAGCCGAATCAGTCCTCATTCTGCTGCTCGCTACCCAGTTGAATTGTTGATCTCACTCTGATCGCATCCGTAATTTCGAAGGCACAATGATGGTGGTTGAGCGGACGGCAAGTCGATTCAAAGCATTCTTCCCTGTGTTAATCTGTTGGAGCGGGTTGACCTTCGCTGATGACTCGATCTACACCAGCAAAGTGCTGCCGTTGCTGAAGGAGCGGTGCTATTCGTGCCACAGTCATGCGGCGAGGAAGTCGCGCGGCGGACTGGCGGTCGATTCGCGAGAGGCGTTGTTGGCGGGCGGCGAAAGCGGCCCGTCGATCGTGCCGGGCAAACCTGACGAGAGTTTGCTGATCGACGCCGTGAAGCGCAACGGGCTGGAGATGCCGCCCGAAGGTAAAGGCGAGCCGCTCAACAAAGCCGAAGTCGCGTTGCTTGAGCAGTGGGTCCGAGATGGTGCTCACGCTCCGGCAGCAACGGGTCCGAGCGGCCCGAAGAAGCGTCGTCCCGGAGCCTTCACGGACGAGGACCGAAAGTGGTGGGCCATCCAGCCGTTGCGAGTCGTCGAGCCTCCGAAGGTCGTTGGCGACGATGCGAAGTCGCTCAACGAGATCGACCGCTTCATTCGCGATCGGCTGCGGCGAGAAGATTTATGGGTGAGTGCCGAAGCATCTGCCGAAGTCCTCACGCGGCGCGTGTCGTTCGGCTTGATCGGCTTGCCGCCTGACAGTTCGGCCTCAAACGAAACTAATCCGAAGAGTGAGCGAGGGACTGAGAAGCAGACCTACGAGCAGCTCGTTGACGAGCTCTTGGCATCACCCCGATTCGGCGAACGCATGGCGCGGCACTGGCTCGATCTCGTGCGTTATGCCGACAGCGACGGCTATCGCATTGACGACTATCGGCCCGACTCGTGGCGCTATCGCGATTACGTCGTCCGCGCCTTCAACTCTGACAAGCCATATGACCGCTTCATCCAGGAACAGCTTGCGGGAGACGAACTTTTCCCCGGCGATCCCGAGGCACTCATTGCGACCGGTTACTTGAGGCACTGGATCTACGAGTACAACAACCGTGACGTGCGCGGGCAGTGGACGACGATCCTCAACGACGTCACTGATACGACGGCGGATGTGTTTCTGGGACTCGGGCTGCAATGTGCTCGGTGTCACGACCACAAGTTCGATCCGATCTTGCAACGCGATTACTTCCGGTTGCAGGCGTTCTTCGCCCCGCTGTTACCTCGCACCGATTTGATCGCGGCCACCGAGCAGCAGCACGCTGATCATGCAGCAGCCTCGAAGGAATATGCCGAACAGACGAAAGACATTCGCGAAGCCATCGCGGCACTCGAAGCACCGTACCGCATCAAAGCGACGGACGGTGCGGTCAAAATGTTTCCGGAGGACATTCAATCGCTGATCCGCAAACCGGTTGCTGACCGCTCGCCGCTCGAGGCTCAATTGGTGGCGCTGGCTTGGCGGCAAGTCGATTACGAATTCGGACGGCTCGATAACCGCATCAAGGGCGATGACAAAGAACGTCTCTTGTTGCTGCGTCGAAAGTTGGCTGAGTTCGACAAGCTCAAGCCCGCTCCGCTGCCGGTCGCGTTTGCGGTCAGCGATGTGGGACCGGTTGCGCCGCCGGTGTTCATCCCGAAGAAGGGCGATACGCCGATCGAGCCGGGGTTCTTGTCATTGATTGATCCGGAACCCGCGACCATCGCGCGAGCAACCTATGAACCGTCATCGAACGATGATCGTCGTGAATCGCTCCGCGATCCAACGTTGGTTCGCGGAGCGAACCACGACAATTCGACCGGTCGACGAGCAACTCTTGCACGCTGGCTGACGCGTTCCGACAACCCGCTGACCGCGCGAGTCATCGTCAATCGTGTCTGGCAGCAGCACTTCGGTCGCGGCCTCGCGGTGAATGCGAGCGACTTCGGAACTCTCGGCGAACCGCCGACGCATCCCGAATTGCTCGACTGGCTGGCCGATTGGTTCATGCGCGAAGGCTGGAGCCTGAAGAAGCTGCATCGCCTGATCGTCACATCCGCGACCTACCGACAGACGGCGGAAGTCGGAGCAGAAGAGGGGGAGACAGGACGAGGGGGAGACGGGGAGAAGCAAAAACCTTCGCCGCTGTTGATTGATCCGGAGAACAAGTTTCTGTGGCGCTCTCGACCGCGACGGCTCGAAGCCGAGCAGATTCGCGATGCCATCTTTTCGGTCACCGGCGAGCTGCGGGGCGAACCTGCTGGCGGTCCCGGTGTGCAACCGTCGGAGCCTCGGCGGTCGATCTACACACGCATCATGCGGAACTCGCGCGACCCGCTCAGCGACGTCTTCGATGCGCCGCTGTGGTTTGCGAGTGCCTCGTCCCGCGACACAACGACGACTCCCGTGCAATCGCTGCTGCTAGTCAATAGCCCGTTCCTGTTGCAGCGCAGCCGAGCCTTCGCAGCTCGTCTGGAAAAACTCGCACCGCGAGACGAAGCGAAACAGATTGCGGTTGCTTATCGACTGGCTTACGGTCGCGAGCCTTCTCGCACAGAAGTCGACAACGCGCTGCAATTCCTGACCGCTCAAAGTTCGCGAGTAAATGTGCAACTCGCGACGTCCGCTCAAGCGACGTTCACGCCCGAAAAGATTCCTTATCGAGACGGACAAGCGGCGCTGATCGAACCGATGGGTACACAGCGACTGTTTCGAGCGGCTCAAAGTTCACACATGCAACCGGACGGAGACTTCACAATCGAAGCCTTCGTGCTGCCGAGGTCAATTGCCGAAGACGGCACGGTGCGAGTCATCGCCGCCAAGTGGAGCGGTGACATGAAGCAGCCCGGTTGGTGCATTGGCATCACGGGCAAAGGGTCTCGCCGCAAGCCACAGACCGTCGTGCTGCAAAGCGTCGGCAAGAAACGCGACGGCAGCTTTGGCGAAGTCGTCGCGTTCTCGGATCAGCATGTCGCGCTCAACAAGCCGTACTTCATCGCGGTCGCGGTGAAACTGGCCACGAAGGACGCGGCGGGCACGATGTCGTTCTCTTTGAAAGACCTCTCGAACGACGACGAGCCCTTGCTGACGGCCACTCTCGAACATGATCTTGTCGGCGGATTGGAGAACGAAGAGCCCTTCACGATCGGCGGTCGCAGCAGTCGCGGTGGCAGTCACTTTCATGGAGTGATCGACGACATCCGCTTCTCGCGCGGAACGATCGGAGCGGCTCAGTTGTTGATCAACGTCGAATCGCTCACGAGCAGCACGCTCGGCTATTGGCGGTTTGAAGCGAAGCCCGATGTCCTGCACGACTTGACCGAACATCACCATCACCTCGAACCCGCCACCGCGTCGTCTCAATCGTCAACTAACTTAAGAACCGCAGCCCTCGCTGATTTCTGCCACGCCCTGCTGAACTCGAGCGAGTTTTTGTATGTGGAATGAATGTCGGCCTTCGTTCCGCGAAAGCACGTCCTTTCGCGGAGCGACAGGCGACAATCAACGATCTACCACCTTCGAGAACGCCCCACACTCACGAATCCCAATCATGCTCAACATGCCTCATCCTCGACGCGATTTTCTCTTCCAATGCGGCCTTGGTTTCGGAGCGGTCGCGTTGCAGAGCCTCGCGTCACAAGAAGCCGCTGCGGCGCGAGTCTCTTCACCGCTCGAACCCAGAACGCCGATGCTGCCCGCTCGCGCCAAAAACGCGATTTTCCTCTTCATGGAAGGTGGCCCATCGCACTTGGATCTGCTGGATGAAAAACCGTTACTCAATCAACTCGCGGGGAAGCCGTTGCCGGAAAGCTTCGGCGATGTCATCACGGCAATGGGAGAATCGCGGGCTCCGTTGCTTCAGTCGTGCAGGAAGTGGAAGCAGCACGGTCAGAGCGGACTGTCGTTCAGCGATTGGATCCCCAGCATCGCCGAGCATGCCGACGACCTCGCTGTCGTCCGTTCGTGCTGGGCCGATGGAATCAATCACTCGGTGGCCGTTTGCCAGATGAATAGCGGTTCACTGCTGGGAGGCCGCCCGTCGCTCGGAGCCTGGGTGACTTACGGGCTGGGCACCGAGAACACCGACCTGCCCGCCTTTGTCGTCCTGCAAGACAATCAGTCGAGCGTCGTGAATGGTCCTCGCAACTGGAGCGCCGGGTTCATGCCGGCGGTCTATCAAGGCATTCGCATTCAGGGCGGTGGCGAGCCGATCCCGAATCTCAACACTCCTGAAGGAGTCGCTGCGGCGCAACAGCGCGGCAAGCTCGACTTCATCAACTCTCTGAACCGCGACTATGCCGATCGTTTCGCCGATCAATCCGAACTCGCCGCGCGACTGACGAGCTATGAGCTCGCCTTCCGTATGCAGGCCGAAGCGCCGCTGGCCGTTGACCTCGCGGAAGAGACCGCCGAAACGCAGCGGCTGTACGGGCTCGACAACAAAGATACCGCAACGATGGGCCGCCTGTGTTTGCTCAGTCGCCGCATGGTCGAACGCGGCGTGCGATTCGTGCAGATCTATCACGGAGCCGGCAGCAAGTGGGACGCACATTCGGGCATCGAAAAAAATCACGCTGAACTGTGCCGTGGCATGGATCAACCCGTCGCCGCATTGCTGGCTGATCTCAAAGCGCGAGGGCTGTTGGACGACACGCTCGTCATCTGGGGCGGTGAATTCGGTCGCACGCCTATGAGCGAGAAGGGTGACGGTCGCGATCACAATCCAACGGGCTTCAGCATGTGGTTCGCCGGCGGCGCAGTTCGCGGCGGCCAGACGATCGGCTCAACGGACGAACTCGGCCTGCGAGCGGTCGAAGATCGTCTGCACGTTCACGACCTGCACGCGACGATCTTGTGGCTGCTGGGTCTCGACAACATGGGCCTGATCTACCCCTACAAAGGCCGCCCCGAACGCCCCACGCTCAACGAAGGGGAGCCGTTCGAAAAGATCGCCGGGTAATCAACAGCACCAATACCGTCATCAGCCGGACGGCGCTCGAACGCGATTCGAACCGAGGCAAACGCCGCGCGGCTGATAGGGAAGACTTCTCTTCGGCCGCTCGACTTACTGTTGCGTGCGAAACTCGGAGGGTGTCATGCCGGTGGCGGATCGGAAGGCACGGGTGAAGGCGCTGTGGTCGTAGAAGCCGCAGGCGTGGGCGATCTCGGCCACGGATTGATCGGGATCGAGCAGCATGCGCGACGCGGCTGCGATCCGCGACTTGGTGATGAACTGGCTCGGCGTCAGACCGAAGAGCCGTTTGGTCAGGCGAGCCAGTCGTTGAGACGAAAGTTTTGAGCGACGTGCGAGCCAGGCGGGAGTCACCTCAGACGAGAGGCTTTGCTCGAATTCTTCGAGGGCATTTGCGAAGTACTTGGGGATCTCGTGAGGTTCGACCGTCGCGCGGATATCGCGAGAGAAGCCGATCAGGCCAACGACGGCACCGTTGGAATCCAGCATCGGGAGCTTCGTCGTCAGACACCAGACCGGGTCGTTCGGTCGATGCCATTGCATTTCGAGGTGGTCAATCAGCGGACGTCCGGTGCGCAGAACTTTCTCGTCCTGTTCGGTAGGAATCCGACCAAAGTCTCCGGGGCAGATGTCGCGCGGGCACTTGCCGATGACTTGCGACTTGCTCTTCAATCCGTGCCGCGACACCAGCGACTCATTCACGGCCACGTATCGACCCACAGCGTCCTTGACAAAAAAGGCCACGTCCGGCGAACGGTCGAACAGCCTTTCCAGCAACGCGACCTCCACCAGCAAATCTCGCGGAGGGTTGGCAGAGTCGGGAGGTTTTGTGCGCGGATTCACGGTTCGATGCGATTCTGAGCCAAGAGTCGGTGGGACGCTGAAGGTAAGATGGAATTGCCCCCATCCATCATATTCAAAGCGGATGCCAATTAGTTCAACGGGATGAGCCGCACAAGCTGACCTTTGAGGCACAGCACGAGTTCAAGTCCGAATCCACAAGCACCGGAGACAACGCCATGAACAGGAAGTCATTACTCGCAGTGCTAACGCTGTTGGCAGTAACGGTCACGAGTACCGTCAACACGGCGGCGGCGGATACGACCGATGCCGTCACGAAACAGCAAATCCCCAAACCCGACGACAAGCCGGCGGACATGACCAAGCCGGTCCAAGTTTTCATATTACTCGGACAGTCCAACATGGTCGGCCTGGGCAAGGTGAAGGGCGGCGATATTTCTTTGGAGCACGCGGTCAAGGAGAAGAAGAAGTATCAATATCTGGTGGATGATGCTGGAGCTTGGACAGTGCGGCAGGACGTTCGCTTCGTCCAATACATGTCGGGCAAAGGTCCGCTGAGAAATGAATGGATGACTGTTGCTGGCGGCAATCTCGGTCCGGAATATGGGATCGGTCATCCGCTGGGAAATGCAATCGACGCGCCCGTGATGATCCTCAAGTGCTGCATCGGCAACCGGGCTCTGGGTTGGGATCTCTTGCCGCCGGGCAGCGAGCGTCGCGAGTTTGTATCCACGGACAAGGCGGGTGTCGAAAAGAAGCTGGTCTATGCTGGCTATAAAGACAAACCGGAGTTCTGGGAAATGGACCCGGCTAAGGGCCTCAAGACCGAACCTGGGCCGTGGGTGGACAAGAACGGCAAGCCGATCGACTGGTATGCCGGCAAGCAGTGGGATACCGACATCGGCGATGCCAAGAAGGCGCTGGCCGATCTCGAAAAACACTACCCCGGAGCGAAGGGGTTTGAAGTTGCTGGCTTCTTCTTCTGGCAGGGTGAGCGAGACGCCGGTAACCCCGGACATGCAGCTCATTACGAGAAGAATCTCGTGACTTTCATCAAGGCGCTACGAAAGGAATTCAACTCGCCCAACGCGAAGTTTGTTTGCGGCACTTTGGGTGAAGCTGTGAAAGGTAGCAGTGGCCCGACCGGTCTCGTGCTGGAAGGCCATCTCGCCGTTGATGGCACCAGTGGCAAATACCCGGAATTCAAAGGCAACGTTGCCACCATCTACACCAACCCCATGGCGCAAGGCGGCAGTGGCAACGGCCACTACGGCGGCAAGGCGGAAGTGTATATGGACGTCGGCGAAGCGATGGGGCAGGCGATGGTCAAGCTGTTGAATGCGGGGAAGTAGAAGAGAGTCGCCTTTCGCTCCGCGAAAGGTCTGTCGGCTCTTGCTCCGCAAAAGCATCCTTTCGCGAAGTGAAAGGCTCACAATAGATGAATCAGAATCCCGTCACCCGTAGGGCTATTGCCCGAACCTCCATCGCGCTCACCGCGCTCGTCCTGTCGTCATTTGCCACAATCTGGGCGGCGGAATCGTCCATCCCGAAGCCGGACGGCAAACCGACGGACATGACCAAGCCAGTCCAGGTCTTCATCCTGCTGGGTCAGTCGAACATGGTCGGCCTCGGCAGGATTGAGGC
Source organism: Planctomyces sp. (assembly GCA_031375695.1). Taxonomy (GTDB): domain Bacteria; phylum Planctomycetota; class Planctomycetia; order Planctomycetales; family Planctomycetaceae; genus SXKJ01. The sequence goes on along the minus strand of JANMIF010000138.1, from coordinate 23,818 downwards.
TGCTGGCAAGGGCGGTCCCGAGGGCTCTCTCGAGCACGCCGTAAAGCACAAGTTGAAGTATCCCTATCTCGTGGATGATTCTGGCAACTGGTCGGAACGCAAAGACGTCCGTTTTGTGCGAATGATGCAGGGAAAGGGGTTAATGAATAACGAGTGGCTGGGCATCGCGCAACCAGAGCAAATCATCAGGTCGACCACCATTGGGCCAGAGTTCGGGATCGGGCATCTGGTCGGCAATGCGGTCGATGCACCTGTGATGATTCTCAAGAGCTGCATCGGCAACCGCGCCCTGGGCTGGCATCTTTTACCTCCGGGAAGCGCACGATTCGAAGAAGCGGAGAAAGTGTATGCCGGTTATCGAGATGCCCCGGATTCATGGGCCAAAGGGACTGAACCAACTCCGCCCGTCATCAAAGAGGGGATTGTAACCCTCAAGGGTGACCAACCGGCAGACTGGTATGCCGGCAAAGAGTACGACGATGATACGACGGATGCTAAGAAGGTGCTTGCGGATCTCGATAAGCACTACCCCGGAGCGAAGAGCTACGAGGTTGCCGGCTTCTTTTACTGGCAGGGTGAAAAGGACGCCGGCAATCCAGTCTGGGCGGCTCACTACGAGAAGAATCTGGTCCAGCTCATCAAAGCGTTGCGTAAAGACTTCAATGCCCCCAACGCGAAGTTCGTGCTCGGCACGATGGGTGAATCGGTAAAAGGCAGCGGCGGAAACGGCGGCAAGATCCTCGAAGCACAACTCGCCGTCGACGGCACCGCAGGAAAATATCCCGAGTTCAAAGGCAACGTTGCCACCATCTACACCCACCCGATGGCGCAAGGCGGCAGTGGCAATGGGCACTATGGCGGTAAGGCCGAAGTTTATATGGACGTCGGCGAAGCCATGGGCAAGGCGATGGTCGACCTTTTGAAGAACAAGTAATTAAAGGAAAAACGATGACGAAACAGAATGCATGCGGAATAGTAGCGTTGGCGTTAATTTTGACCGGGACATTGGCAATGACGGCGGACGCTCAGCAGGCGCAAGCACCAGCGTTGACCGAAAGCGGGCAGAAGCTCGAAGCGGGCTATGCCGCGCAGCTTCAGACATTGAAGGCGGAGATCGAAAAGACGCTGCCGCAGATCGACGCGCCCAAGAAAGCGGCCTTCCTGGAGTCCATCAAGGACAGGAAATCCGCTGCGGCGCAGGACAACATGATCAAGGCAGTGGCCGAGCTCAACCTGACTCCAGTTCTGTCGGACGCCAAGCTGGATCCGAAACTTGTCAAACTGGTCGTCTTGCAAACCGCGAAACCCAAAGGGCTGGCCGAGTTTGCTCAGCAGGGCGCAGAGCAAGCGGCGCTGGTTGACAAGCTGCTGGCGGATTCCGAGTTGATGAAACAGATGCTCGTGGCCGACGGTGCCAAGGAACACAAATATGGCCGGGCGATGGAGATCTACTCCGCCATTCAGAAGGCCAGTGGGAAAGCCAAGGAAGGAATCTTGCAGCGGCTAGCGCTGGCGATTGCTCTGGAACATGCGGTGCCGATCAAGCAGAACAATCCTGTTGCAAAGCCCGATGCCCCGGCAACTGTCGATCCCGTCAAGCGCTATCTGGCTTACGAAAAAGCCTACATGGACGGCGAGCTGGATTCGGCCTTCAAGAACTTGACGGTCTGGGATCTCCGGACTGTGGTGGATGGCGACGAGACGGATGAAGCCGCCGCCTGGGGACGTCAGATGTTGCGCAATTACCGGCCAGACATTGTCGCCAATCCCGACTTCAACTGGCGGTACGTGCAGTCCGTTGCGACCGACGTCAAGTACGGTTCAGGTGACGTCAAGTTCGACCGGCCTGAATTACAGAGCAACCAGAACATCCTCATGAACGGCGGGATTTGCGGTCGGCGTGCGTTCTTTGGTCGTTTCATTCTGCGTTCCTTCGGAGTTCCGACCACGGCCCGGCCGCAATCTGGTCATGCTGCGCTGGTGCATTGGACGCCCAAGGGGTGGGTGCCCTGTCTGGGTGCCGGTTGGGGTGGCGGGTGGACAACGACGCGCTACAAGAATGACCTCGATTTCCTGGCCACCACACAGGCACGGGAAAGCACAGCTTCCTTTCTGCAAGTGAAACGCGCCCAGTGGATTGGCGATGTCGTGGGTGAGACTCCGGTCTATGGAGTTCATGACGGCGTTCCCGGCTTCTGGTATGGCGTATCGCTCTGCACTCAGCGTGAGATCATCGCGCAGGCCAAGGTCAACGCGTTGGCGGCGGTAGGTACGAACCTCGGCGAGTCGAATGGGACCGGGGCGAAGCCAGTCATTCAAGCGGTGGGCGAGGCTGATTCCGATCGGAAAATCACAGGCGGTCCGAACGGTGTGATCACGATACCAGCCGCCGCGTTCAGCAAGCCCTCCGGCAGCACGGGAGACGTCATGGTTCTGAAGAGCGTTGAGTCCGGCCTGCAGATTTCGCTCCCGCGATTCAGCCGCGAGGGTCTGACGGTCCTGCGGGGCGGCGCGTGGAGGGGTGATGCCAACGGTAGTAAGTCCGGAGCGCGTCTCCTCAGCGGCGGCTACGGCAAATACAACAATTGGGGTTTCCGAGCGGCCGTCACTCCTGAAGGTGACAACCCACCGGCGACCCTGAAACTTGATCTCGGCGGCGGGGTGTCTATGGAGTTTGTCTACATCAAGCCCGGCACTTTCACGATGGGTGGCGAGAGTACGGCAGATGGCAAGTTCAACTGCGTCGAGCTACCGGCGCACGAGGTCAAGCTCACCAAGGGTTTTTATCTTGGCAAGTACGAGGTGACGCAGGCGCAATTCCAGACGATCATGGGCTCGAATCCCAGTGGAGCGAGCAAGCTGCCGGATTGCCCGGCTGACAATATCGCCGAGTCCGACGCGACATCCTTCTGTGAAAAGCTCGTGGAGTTGACTGGGCAGGAGGTGCGACTTCCCACGGAGGCCGAGTGGGAATACGCCTGCCGCGCGGAAAGCAAGACGGCGTGGCACTTCGGTGACGATCCCTCGCAGCTCGGCGACTATGCCTGGTTCAAGGACAACGATGGCGGCAAGTCACATCCAGTGGGTCAGAAGAAGCCCAATGCCTGGGGTCTTTACGACATGCACGGCAATGTCTGCGAGCGAGTGTCGGACATCTATGTCCGGGACTACTACGCCAAGAGCCCGAAGGTGGACCCGACCGGGCCAAGCCAGGGAACCAAGTCGCGCTTCGAGTATGTCATTAACGTCCCGCGATCGGGAACGTACGCGCTGACGGCGCGCGTGGTTGCAAACAACTACGATCAAACCCTCAACGTCTCCGCAAACGATGACGGGTCCGAGGTCCGCATAACGCTGCCCTTCACCTCCGGGCAGTGGATGGAGACCGAGCCGGTCAAGCTCACGCTCAAGGAAAACGCGAACACCCTGCGTTTCTTCCGTAACGATCCGCCGCAGGCCGGCATCACCGTCAAAGCATTCACTCTGACGCCGACGAAGTAGAGCAAAGTGCCGAAGTAGATTCTTGGACTGCGGCAGCCTGCTGCCGCTTTCCGTCCAACAGCCTGCTGTTGGACGACTTGTTTTGAAGATCGCTCCGTGTTCTTCAGCAGCAGGCTGCTGAAGCCAAAGCGGCAGCAGCCTGCTGCAGTCCAAACGAAACAATGAATAATATGCGATATCGGTTTATAACCTGCATCGGCCTCGCGGCAGCACTGTTGGTATCAACCTCGGCGGCATCGGCTGCTGAGGATCAACCTGCGGCCAAACCCGCGCCGGTGATCGAACTCGGTTCGCCGTTTGGAGACAACGCCGTCTTGCAACGAGGTGTGCCTCTTCCGGTTTGGGGCTGGAGCAAGCCGGGCATGACGATCACCGTCGAGTTTGCCGGGCAGAAGGAAACCGCCAAAGCCGGCGCGGACAGAAAGTGGCTGCTCAAGTTCAAGCCGCTCAAGGCCAATGCCGAGCCCGCCGAAATGCTCATTAGCGACAACGAGGGTAAACAGGTTGTCGTCAAAAACATTCTCGTCGGCGAAGTGTGGCATGCCTCCGGCCAGTCCAACATGGAGTGGTTAGCTTCCAAGTCACTCTGCTCTGGTCTAGCACTGGAGCTTGCGAAGGCGAACGTCGAGGTTCCCATCAGGGAGTTCAGGACCGATACTGTCTCGGCGCTCTACCCGCAGAAGAAGGTGACTTCGGAAGCCGGATGGAAAACGAGTCGCAAGGCCGGGGACTTTTCGGCGCTGGCGCTCGCCTTTGCCCATGAGCTTCACAAGGAACTAAAGGTCCCCGTCGGCATCCTGCTGACTTCTCACAGCAACACGCGGATCGAGGCGTTCACTGAACGCGAAGCAATCGAGGGCCATCCGGGGCTCACGGTAGATGCCGAGATGATTCATGATGGAGATGCCGCCACGGAGCAGGGCCGCGCGGCGTTTGAAAAATACTACCGCGATTTGCAAGCATGGCAGAAGGCATCGGCGGCGCTGGGTTTCCCCGTGGAGAAACCGCTCAAGCGTCCGGAATTGCCAGGAATCGCCGGTCAGTGGCGCGGGCCGACGCAGTTTTTCAACGGCAAGATCGCGCCGGTCGTTCCTTACGCTATCCGCGGGTCGATCTGGTGCCAAGGCGAATCCAATTCCGGCGACGGTCGCATTTACGCCGCTCGAATGGAAGCGCTTGCGCGAGGTTGGAGCGAAGCGTGGGGCATACCCAACTTGCCGTTCTACTTTACTCAAATGCAGAATTATGGCGCGGCTGATTCTGCCGAGGTCGGGTTCGCCGACATCCGCCAAGTGCAGCACCAATTCTTCATGAATAACCGCAGCCACGTCGGGATGGTGGTCCAGACGGACTTCAACCCGGCCGCACCGGGAAACATCCACTATCAGAACAAGCTGCATCCCGGCCTGCGGTTGGCGCGGTGGGCGTTGGCGAAAGAGTATGGGCGAGACATCGCATATACCGGACCTATCTATGAGACATATAGCATCGACGGCAACAAGGCGATCGTCAGGTTCGAGAAGGCGAGTCTCTTCGGCGGATTGATGGTCGGTCGCAAGGGGCTCGAAAAGGATTTTCAACAAGACCCCAGCAAGTTCGTCGAACCGGCACGGCCAACGCCCGGCGAAAAGCTCCATCATTTCCGCTTGTGCGGCAAGGATCGGAAGTGGCGCGCGGCCGAAGCGGTGATCGTCGGTGATACCGTGGTGGTGACGTCGAAAGACGTGCCCGCGCCGATCGGTGTGCAATTCGCCTACAGCGCGGCGCCGCAAAACGCGAACCTCTACAACCAGGCCGGTCTGCCGGCCACGCCTTTCGCGGCCGGCGATGGCAAGCTGATCTTTGAAGAGGACGATGCGGAAAAGGTGGCGGCACTAAAGGCTAAATATGCGCCTTATACCGACCCAGACCATTCGTTCTTCCAAGTTGCCGAGTACTACCGCGACGGCGCGATCATTCAGCGCGATCGGCCCATTCCCGTGTGGGGACATGCCAACAAGGGCGTCGAGGTGACGGTGACGCTCGGCGCTGTCACGCAGACCGCCGTGGCCAACGACCGGCAACAGTGGTCGGTTTCGTTCCCGGCTCTGAAAGCTTCGACTCAGCCGATCACTTTGGCGGTGAAAGCGAGTCACGGTCATAGCCGGACGGTGCAAAACATCCTCGTCGGCGATGTCTGGTTCCTGACGGGCAGCACGCTTCTGACCTCCGAACCTGCCTTTGACCGGCGTGACAAGCAAGCCGCCGCACCCGAGGCGATGCCGCTGGTGCGCGAGTTCCCGCGACGCACCGCGGCCACGACGAGTCCAACCCCAAGAAAGCGCGGCTTCGAGATTGGTGGCGACCGCAGATATCGCTCCTTCTGGCAGACCGCTGACTTCGCCGCGGCTGACGACGGCGTTGGCATGTTTGCCTATCAGTTCGCCAAGGCGCTCAATCGGCCCGGCATTCCGCAGGGTTTTGTGACCATGTCGTCAGGGCAGGGTTCACAAATGGCTTCGCCGCTGTCGTGGACGTCTTACGCCGGGGTGAAAGATGTTTCGCTCCCCGCGTTCCGAGTTCGTGTGGATGCGTTGCGTCTTCAAGATCCCAACTCCGACGTCTCGCGGAAGGCAACGGCGGACTATGTGCAGACAGTGAAGGCGACCGTCGCACTGATCGCCGATCGAGCCAAGCAAGGGGCCGATCTGTGCGACGTGCCATTGCAATTCCCACCGTTTCCCGAGCCCGGACAAAACGGCGAGGTCAAACCCGACTCGGTTCCGACGTTGGCCTACAACTGGTGCGTTAGCCCTCTGACACCGATGGCTGTGTCCGGTGTGATCTGGGTGCCCGCTCAAGCGAATCTCGGTTATTCGCCTGCGGACTACTCGGCCGAATTGGAAATCTACGCTCGCAGTCTGCCAGCGACGTTTGGGCAAGAGAGCGTTCCGGTCTTGTATGCCCAGCCGTCGGCCAAATTGGTTCCGGGAATCACTCAGCCGCAGATCAAAAACTCCACGAGTGTGGAATTCGACCAATGGCCCAAGGGCCTGCGGGAGCTGGCCGTCCGGCTTGGCACCGCCGTGACTACAGCTCATTCAAAGGACACAAAATGAAACGACTCATCGGAATGCGACCAGTTATCGCGGCAGTGGCGACAGACGACGACATCAAAGAGAAGGCAAAGAAGCTCATTTTCCTCGCACTCGCCGTCGTTTTCGCGGCGCATGGGTCATGCTTTGCTGCCGACGCGAAGCACGACTGGAATCTCGGTGCCACGGGCCTGCGCGGCTGGATGCGTTGTGACAAGATGGTCACCTCTGATGCCCGCGAGATTACGATCAAGAAGGTCGAGAAGGGGTCACCGGCTGATGGGGTTCTCGCGGTCGGCGACGTCATCCTCGGTGTCGGCGGCAAGCTGTTTTCCTACGACCCGCGCACTGAAATGGGCAAGGCCCTGACTCTGGCCGAATCGGAAGCGGGGCAAGGCAATCTCAGCCTGACTCGGTCCCGCGCAGGCAGCGAGGCGGAAGTCGTGGTGAAGCTTCCGGTGCTCGGAAGTTATAGCGCTACGGCTCCCTACGATTGCCCGAAGTCCAAACTCATTCTCGAACGAGGATGCAGGGATCTCGCCAAACGGATGGCGGATCCGTCCTATGCTCAGAAGCTGGACCCCATTCCCCGATCCCTCAATGCGCTCGCGCTGTTAGCCAGCGGCGACAAGAGCTACCTCCCGCTGGTCAAGAAGGAAACCGAGTGGGCAGCGAAGTACAGCACCGAAGGAATGGCAACATGGTACTACGGCTACGTCATGATGTTCCTTGCCGAATACAAGATCGCAACGGGCGATGATTCGGTCATGCCCGGCTTAAAGCGGCTGGCGCTCGAAGCCGCACATGGTCAAAGTGCGGTGGGTTCGTGGGGCCACAGGTTCGCTCGGCCCGACGGACGACTTTACGGCTACGGGATGATGAACTCCCCCGGTTTGCCTCTGACGATCTCGATGGTGATGGCCCGTGAGGTGGGCGTGAAGGATCCGGCCTTGGATCTGGCGATCGAACGCAGTGCCAGGCTGCTGCGCTTTTACATCGGCAAAGGCGCGATTCCCTACGGCGACCATCATCCCTGGATTGAGAACCACGAGGACAACGGCAAGTGCGGAATGGCCGCGGTGCTGTTCAACCTGCTCGGTGAATCGAAAGGGGCGGAGTTCTTTTCACGCATGAGCGTTGCTTCTCACGGACCGGAACGGGACACGGGACACAGCGGCAATTTCTTCAACATACTTTGGGCGATGCCAGGCGTCGCCCAGTCGGGACCACAGGCGACAGGAGCCTGGATGAGTGAGTTTGGGACGTGGTATTTCGACCTCGCACGCGGTGCGAACGGAAACTTCCTGCACCAAGGCCCGCCGGAACCTGAAGAAGACAGCTACGCGGGATGGGACAGCACCGGCGGCTATCTGCTGGCCTACGCCATGCCGCTGAAGAAGCTCTATCTCACCGGCAAAAAGGCGGGGGCCGTGCCGCAACTCGATGCCGCCGCCGCTCAATCACTGGTCGTCGACGGACGTGGCTGGAACAACAAAGATCGCAACAGCTTTTACGATGCGCTGTCTGACGAACAACTCCTTGAGCGACTTCGCAATTGGTCGCCCGTCGTGCGCGAGCGAGCGGCGATGGCTCTGGGACGCCGCAAGAACGCTCCCGTGACGCCATTGATCGAGATGCTCGATTCTCCGAGTCTCGATGCTCGTTACGGAGCCTGTCAGGGGTTGATCTTCCTTCGCGGACGTGGAACGCCTGCCGTGGATGCCCTGCAGAAGACGTTGTCGCACGAAGACCTCTGGCTCCGCATCAAAGCCGCTGAAGCACTCGCTGCCATCGGCGAGCCGGCCATGCAGGCGGTGCCGCAACTGCTTGAACTGCTGGCCCAGGTCGATGTGAAGAATGACCCGCGCGGCATGCAGCAGCGCTATCTTTCCTTCGCCCTGTTTGATCGGAATGGAATGCTTGGCCGCTCGCTGGAAGGTGTGGATCGCCCCGCGCTCTACAAGGCCGTGCGGGCCGGGCTGAAGAATGAAGACGGTCGTGCTCGCGGCACCATCGGTTCGGTCTATCGCCATCTCTCGTCGGAAGAGATCAAGCCTCTGCTGCCTGCCATCCACGAGGCGATCGTCCAGCCCGCGCCGAGCGGCGAGATGTTCGCCGACGAGATTCGCGTCGAGGGCCTGCGTCTCCTATCGCAGCACCACATCGAGGAAGGGATGAACGCTCTCGTGAGCTACACCCGCGATCAGAATCCCTGGGCAAGCCAAATTCGCACCCCTGAGCTGATGAAGATCCTTCTCACCTACGGCAGCCACGCCAAGGCGGTCATTCCCGAACTGACCAAGATCGCGAACTACTTCGAGAAGGATGAGAAAGACTTCCCACCCCATCTGATGCGCATGAAGGCCAAGAGCGTCCGCGAAACGATCACTGCGATTGAAGCCTCGACGGACTCCCCGAAACTCATCCAGATCAAATGAATCCCCATTCACGAAACGAGACCATTTCTCCGCGCCGGCTTCGACGGATAGGACTACCTAAGCGGAAGCACAACCGACCATGAGAACCACTGCCTTCGAGACAATCCTTCGGTGAACGGAAATTGGAAAATGATGAATGGTGAACTTCTCTTGCTGGATGGCGCAACCGGCACGGAATTGAACCGGCGCGGGGTGGACACCGGCTTGCCGTTGTGGTCGGCGAATGCGCTCACCACTGATACCGGGTTGAATGTGTTGCGCCAGATTCATCTGGACTATTTGAATGCGGGCGCGGACGTCCTCACCACCAACACCTTTCGCACCCATCGCCGCGCGCTGGCGGGCAAAGGGCACGCCGCGCGCGAATTGACCAGGCGCGCGGTGGTGACCGCCCAAAATGCTGTCGCCGAATTTGGTCAACCTGCGCAAGTAGCCGGCTCGGTGGCCCCCCTGGAAGATTGTTATCGCCCTGACTTGGTGCCGCCCGATTACGAATGCCACGCCGAGCACTCCGAGCGCATTGATCATCTCTTGGAAGCGGGCATTGACCTGCTGTTGATCGAGACGATGAATTCAATTCGGGAAGCTGTCATCGCGGCCAAACTGGCGACGATTACTGGCCGGCCCACATGGGTCAGTTTTGTGTGCGACCGCGAAGGCCGAATCCTGTCTGGCGAGTCGGTGGCGGTTGCCGCCGCGTTGTTGTTGCCGCTGGGGGTGAAGGCCCTGGGAGTGAACTGCGGCCCGGTTCGCACACTGGCGAAACCACTGGCCGAGTTGCGGGCGATCTGCGGCCCCGCTTTTCCGCTCATTGCCTATGGCAACATTGGCTATGCCGACGAGGCGCAAGGCTGGATCAACACGGACGCCGAAAGCCCGGAGAGTTACTGGCAATGTGCTCAAACTTGGCCGGCGCAAATTGTGGGCGGCTGTTGTGGCACCACCCCGGAGCATATTCGCAAACTGAGAGTTGGAAGAAACGATACGACATGAATCAGAACCACAAGACGCGAAGAGCTTTTCTTCGATTCACGTCGCCCTAACGGCAGCCCTGCGACTTTCACCCCTGGCGGCATCGTCCGCAGAGAACCAGTCCGAGGCCAATCCCACGCCAACCAGCTTGCTTGGCTCGCCATTCACTGACCACGCGGTCATGCAACCCGAGATACCCGTCTCCCCCAGATGAAGAAAGGTTATTGTGAAAAACACACTGATATCCATGTTTGCGTTGTTGTTACTGGCGCATGTGGCGACGGCGGAAGACGCCAAAGTCAGCAACCCCCAGAAGCAGTTCAAAGGACCTGTGAAGGTCTTCATCCTCGCGGGCCAGTCCAATATGCAGGGGCATGCGGACACTTCGACGTTCGATTACATCGGCAAAGACCCGTTGACGGCGCCTATCCTCGCGGAGATGCGTGATGCCCAGGGCAAGCCAAGGGTCTGCGAGAATGTCTGGATTTCGTCGCTCGGGTGCGGCGGCAACCAGTACTCTGACATGCTTGAGAAGACGGGCAAACTGACAGCCGGATTCGGTGCGTCGGACAGTAAGGTCGGCCCGGAGTTCACCTTCGGCATTTACAGTGAGAAAATGCTCAAGGAGCCTGTCCTCATCATCAAGACATCCTGGGGAGGCAGGAGCCTGAACACCGATTTCCGTCCGCCCAGTGCCGGGCAGTACAAGCTGCCCAAGGCGGTTCAGGACGTGTGGGACAAGTATCCCCAGGGCGCCCACGGGGTTCCCAAACTCGAGGATCGAAAAAAATGGCAGGAAGACAAGGATGCCGCCTCGGGTGTGATGTACCGGGCGATGATTGAGCATGTCAGGAAAGTGCTCAAGGACATCAAGCGGGTCTGTCCGGAATATGACGAGAAGGCTGGTTATGAACTGGCCGGTTTTGTCTGGTTTCAGGGTTTTAACGACCTGGTCGATGGCCAGACCTACCCCAATGGGAATTTCGATGAATACTCGCGATTTTTGTCACACTTCATTCGCGATGTTCGCAAAGACCTGTCAGCCCCGAAGATGCCCTTCGTGATCGGCGTGCTGGGAGTCGACGGTGATAAAAATGTGAATTTCCGCAAGGCCATGGCCGCGCCGGCCGACATGCCCGAGTTCAAGGGCAATGTGCTCGCCGTAGATACCGCTCCCTTCTGGGATCATGACATTGCCGCCGCATTAGCGAATCAGGGCGCGTATAACAACATCCTCGCCACGGCGTACACATTGAAAAAAGATGGAACTTTAGACACGGAAGGGAAATGGAATAATTACTGGAAGCCGCTTGGCAAGCCTCTGCCAGAGGAGCAGATCTGGCGCTTCGCTACGATTGATGCCACAGAGAATAAGGACAAGATGGAAAAGCGTGACAGGCGCTTCCGTGACATCACACTGCCAGCCGGTATGGAGAATTGGTACATGCCCGACTTCGATGACAGCAAATGGACGGCAGGCAAAGCCCCGGTCGGAAAGGGCGTTCTTAAGAACTGGGCACACAGCCTCTTCGACCTCAACTTTGACAAACTCCCCTCAAGATGGGGAGCTGGCGAATTCCTGCTGATGCGCACAACTTTTGAAGTTGAAGACCTCAACTGCGATTCGTATCGCATCGCGGGTTTGGCAATACGCGGACAAGGATTCCATATTTATTTGAACGGACAAAAGATTCACACCACCAACAGCTCGGCGGACATTCCGCGTTATGGTGCCATCGTCCTCAATAAAGACCAGATCAAAGTATTTAAGAAGGGGAAGAACGTATTGGCGGCCTATTCCAATGACTTATATGACATTAACTCCTCGGAACACTATGCCGCGATAGATCTGCGGATTGAGGGTATCACCAAAGCGGACAAGCAGAAGCTTGACCTCGCCTTGGAGGAAGTCTTTTCGCCCAAAGACAAGGACGCCCTCAAAGGCGCGTCCAATGGCGGTTACCACTATTTCGGCAGTGCAAAGATCTTTGCCCAGATGGGCAAGGCATTTGCAGAGACCTTGCTGCCTTTACAGAAATAGACAAGGAGATGTGATCCGTCGTTTGTAAGAATCCTTGAGGGAATGAAGAGCCTGCTGAAGTAAGCATTTTCCATTAGGAGCTGCATCATGAAAACATCGATTCAAACCATCGGCCTGCTGGCCGCACTCGCGCTGGGCCTCACCAGCCCGCTTTTCGCACAAGTTCCCGATCTCACCAAGGACACGCAGTCGGTGGATCGCCAGCTCACCTACAATCTGGGTGCGACAGGCCTGCGCGGCTGGATCCATACCCGGGCGGGGAGCAATCTGGATGCCGCGCAGGGCCGCACGACATTGGCCAGTCGTCAGATTCTGGTCACCCACGTCGGCGCGGCCTCACCGGCGGATGGGGTGGTCAAGGTGGACGATGTGATCCTCGGAGTGGAGGGCAAAACGTTCAGCGATGACGCGCGCAAATCCATCGCACTGGCGATTCAGGAAGCGGAAACGAAGGCCCGGGACGGAGTGCTCAAGCTCACGGTTTGGCGCGCAGGCCAAACGCAGGATCTCTCATTGAAGCTCGCCGTGATGGGCACCTACAGTGACACCGCGCCATGGAATTGCGAGAAATCCAAACGCATCCTCGATGGTGCCATCAAGGTGCTCGAAAAGGAAAAGATGGAGCCCAACTGGACCGGATCCATCCAGGGGCTGGCCCTGCTCGCCACCGGCAAGCCGGAATACCTGCCAAAACTGCGCGACTTCGCACACGGCCTTGCCAGGGAAAATTCCGATCCTGACAAGAAACCCGCCGGGCCCACTTGGGGCGACACATGGCAAATGAGCTATCGCCTGCTGTTTCTCTGCGAGTATTTCATGGTCACCCGCGACCAGGAGATACTGCCCTCGATCGAAAAAAGGGCCGTCCAACTGGCCCGTGGCCAGAGTATGTATGGGACCTTCGGTCATGGCTTTGCCGCACTTACCAAGGACGGAAATTTCAACGGCTCCGTGCCGCCCTACGGTCCCGTGAACATGGCCGGACTGCCGGCCAATCTCGCCATCGTTCTCGCCAAAAAATGCGGCGTGAAGCACCCGGAAATCGATCGGGCCATGATCCGCGCCGCCGGTTTTTTCGGCTACTTCACCGACAAGGGTGCCATCCCCTACGGCGAACACGAACCATGGCCCTACCATGAGAACAACGGCAAGAATTCCATCACCGCGGTGATGTTTGCCGCGATCGGCAACAAGCCGAAGGAAACGGAGTTCTTCGCCCGCATGGCCACGGCAGGTTTCGCCAGTCGCGAATACGGCCACACCGGACAGGGCTTCAGCTATCTGTGGAGCGCTCTCGGTGCGGCCGCCGGCGGACCCGAGACGGCGGCAGCGTTCTTCCGCAAGTCATCGTGGCACCTTGATCTGGTCCGCCGCTCGGACGGATCGTTCACCTATGACGGCGGCGAGCAATACGGAGCCGGGCATACACATGACAATACCTACTATGGAAACAGTAGTTACAACGGCCTGAGTCCCGCCGCCACCTATGTGCTCACCTACGCGCTGCCACTGAGAAAACTTGTCATCACCGGCCGCGATTTGGATTCTTCGGGCTGGCTCAACAAAGCGGATGCCGCTGCGGCCGTGGCGGCCGGCCATTTCGATCTCGATCGGCGCGGGTTGTCCTCTGCAGAACTGGTCGCCGCCTTCGGCAACTGGTCGCCGATCGTCCGTGGCTGGGCGGCGCAGGAACTGGCAGCGCGCCCCGAGTCCAAGGCGATGGTGCTCGAACTCATCAAACTCGCCGACACCGGCAATCCGCATCAGATCCAGGGTGCCTGCGAGGCCCTGGGGCTCATCAACACTCCCGAGGCACTGCCGGTTATCGTCAAACAGCTCGCTCACCCGGACCGCTGGGTGCGCTACAAGGCGGCCGAGGCTGTTAGAAAAATGGGCGGAACCGCCAAACCGGCCATCGAAAGCATCTTCAAGGCGCTCGTAGCGACGGCGGAACCCTCGTGGCCGATCCGTTGGGAAGACCCCGTGCAGATCGCGCACGGCCAGTTGGCCGCCGCCGTCTTCTCCGGCCCCCTTCGGGAGGAGCTCAACAAAGTGGATCCCAAGTTGCGGAACCAGGCCATCCGCGCGGTATCCACCAATCCGGATGGCATGGCCCGGGCAACGCTCGAACACTGCTTCCAGAACCAACTCAGCGAGGATGATGTCATCGAACTCGCCCCGGCCATTCTCGCCGCCGTGGAGAGCCCCAGTCCGGCGGACACCATGTTCAACAATGTAATCCGCATGGCGGGCTTGAAGGCGCTGACCAAGTATCATTTTGAAGAAGGCATCGCGGCAGCGGTCGGTCTGGCGAAAACCCAGGGCGGGCACGGCAGCGAGAGCCGCACGGGCGAGATCATGAAATTGATCACCGGCTACGGATCCGCCGCCAAGCCGCAGATCCCGGCGCTGAGAGAGTTGATTGCCAGCTTGAACGCCGAGGTCAAGCGCGGGGAATTTCCCGGTGGCGAACTCAACGACCGGCGTGTCGGCGCCGTGCAGGAAGCCATCAAGGCCATCGAAGCCGCGAAAGATCATCCCCCGCTCCGCAGCACCACGTCAGCATCCGCGAAATAGATCTAACAAGGAATCTCTCCATGAAAAACCATCTGCTCAACTCGTTGTTCCTCGTTGCATCACTGCTCACGTTATCACCGACAGAGGCGGCCGCGCAATACCCGGACTGGCAGCACTCGGGATCGATGTTCATCCTCACCACACCAGAAGGAGCCAACCTGCCGGCATCGGCGGTGGTGAAGGATTTCCCGGTGCTAGTGCGGCTGAATAAAGACTTCTTCGACTTCAGCAAAGCCAAGGCGGACGGGGCCGACCTGCGGTTCTCGACCAAGAACGGTGAACCACTGGCGTATCAAATTGAGGAATGGGATGCAGCCAACGGCACCGCCATCATTTGGGTGCGAGTCCCGGCCATCCAGGGCAATGCACGCCAAGAGATCAAACTCCACTGGGGCAAGGCGGACGCCGCGAGCGAGTCGAATGGCAAGGCGGTTTTCAACGAGTCGAATGGTTACTTGTGCGTCATGCACCTGAGTGATCCTGAAAATCCGGTCAAGGACGAGGTTGGTTCTATTTCTCCCACCAATTCCGGCGCGATTGCAGCCGACGGAATGATCGGCAGGGCAATGCGTTTTAACGTGCAGAAAGGGGTTAACTGCGGTGAAGCCATTACGACGCTTCCTTCAGGCGCCAGCGACCACACTTCCGAAGCGTGGATCAAGGCTGAGGGAATTAACGCAATAGCACTGGCCTGGGGAAACGAGTATTGGGTGGGCAAAGTGACCATGCGGGTTGCGAGCCCGCCGCATATCGGGATGGAGTGCTATTTCTCTGGTGCCGATGTCAGGAGCGGTAAGATCCCCCTGTCGCAATGGATACACGTGGTACACGCCTACAAGAAAGGTGATTCGCGTATCTATGTAAACGGCAAGCTCGACGGAACTTCAATTACCGAAAGCGGTCCGCTGGCCATCAAGAGCCCTGCAAGGATGTATCTTGGCGGCTGGCACGGCGATTACCAGTTTAAAGGCGATATTGACGAAGTTCGCCTCTCCAAGGTCACGCGGTCCGCCGACTGGGTGAAGATGGAATATGAGAATCAGAACCCCCTGCAGACTTTGGCCGGCTCGCTCGTACAGCCGGGTTCAGATTTTTCTGTCTCTCAGAAGACGATAACGGTAGCCGAGAGCAAGAGCGCCACCGTGACGGCCAAGGCTGGCGGTGCTCAGAAGTTATACTGGCTCCTCAAGGAGAACAACACGGAGACCGTCGTCGGTGTGGACAGTTTCTCCTATACGTTCCCTGCCAGACGTGTGACAGGCGATCAGTCGCTTACCCTTCAGTTCAAGGCCGTCTATGCCGACGGTGTGAAGACCAAGGACATCGCCATCACCATCAAAGAAACCATTCCTGAGCCGGTCTTCACACTCAAGGCCCCGACAAAATGGGATGGACGATCAACCATCGAGGTTGTGCCTCAGATCAAGAATCTCGCGGCGATGCAGGCTGCGAACGCGGGCGACGTGAAGTTTCAGTGGAGCGCCGAGCCCTTCGCGGTCACCAAGGAAGTGGCACCCGAAAAACTTCGACTGCTGCGCTCGCAAAACAGTGGCAAGCTGACGGTTAGTGCCACGGTGAGCAATGGCGGCAAACCAGTCACGCAGAGCGTGGATATCATGGTGACCGAGCCGAAGAGCGACCCGTGGCTCGCGCGCACCCCTGCAAAGGATGAGAAGCCCGAGGACGGCCAGTTTTACGCACGCGACGACAAGGGGCTGGGCACGCTCTATTACAATGGAACGCTGACCGCCGCCGCCGATTCGGTTTTCCTCAAGCTCTACGCCAACGACAAACTCATCAAGACCGAGACGGCCAAGCCCGCAGCGGACAAATCCTACACGCTCTCTACGCAACTCAAGCCGGGCTTGATCCAATACAAAGTGGAGTTTGGCACGAAAACCGGCGGCAAGGAAACCGTTCTGCAAACGGTGAATGATCTGGTCTGTGGCGACGCCTACATCATCGATGGCCAATCAAATGCATTGGCGACCGATACCGGCGAACAATCTCCGCCAGAAACGAATCAATGGATTCGCAGTTATGGCCGTCCTTCAGATAATAAAACAGGCGACGCAGTAAACCTGTGGTGTTATCCGGTGTGGAAAGCACAAAAGGGAGAGAAGGCCGAGTTGGGTTGGTGGGGCATGGAATTAGCCAAGCGTTTGGTTGACAGTCAAAAGGTGCCTATTTTCATCATCAATGCCGCAGCGGGTGGAACACGCATCGATCAGCACTTGCCTAACCCGCTTAATCGTCGTGATACCAGCGGTGAAAATCCATGGACTAATCCATATAAGCTTTACGGAAGTTTATTGACGCGAGTTGAAGGGGCGAAATTGACGCACGGCATCCGCGCGATCCTGTGGCATCAGGGCGAGAACGATCAAGGCTCCGCCGGCCCGACGGGCGGCTACGGATGGGAGACCTACCATGAGTTATTCAAGGAAATGGCCGCCTCGTGGAAACAGGATTTTCCGAATGTGCAGAATTATTATGTTTTCCAGATCTGGCCGGACTCATGCTCCATGGGCGGCAGCATAGGATCTGGCGATATGTTGCGCGAAAGACAACGCACATTGCCTTATCTCTTTTCGAACATGAGCATTCTCTCCACGCTGGGTGTGAAACCTCCAGGCGGCTGCCACTATCCCCTGGTTGGTTGGGCGGAGCTCTCGCGCATGGTGCAACCGCTGATTGAACGGGATCATTATGGCAAAGTGCCAACGGGGCCAATTTCTGCCACAAACCTGAAGCGTGCGTATTTTACTGGAGACAAAAAGGACGTGATTGCTTTGGAATTCGATCAGCCAGTCGTCTGGGCGGAAAATTTAGTCGGACAATTCTACCTGAATGACGAAAAGGACAAAGTCGCATCTGGCAGCGTGAAGGGAAATGTGCTCACGCTAACTTTAAAGGAAGCGTCTTCAGCGAAGGTGATCACCTACCTGAAAGAGACTTCCTGGAGTCAGGATAACTTGCTCATGGGCGCCAATGGCATCGCTGCGTTGACGTTTTGCAAAGTCCCGATCGAGAAGTAAGTATTTTCACAAGGAGCGATGAAAGAAGTAGACCGGTTAAAAGGGGCGTTAAAATAGACACCTAACCCCAATGATGATCACCTCAATTACAACACCTATGAAAAATTACACAATCGCACTGATTGCCTTGCTGTTAGCGGTGCTGACATTGTCGTCAGCCTCGGCGCAGCAGGAGCCCGGAAAGGACATAACGGCAGTTCCTGCGATGGCCAAAGGGCTCAGTCTGCATAACCTGTTTCAATCCAATATGGTGCTTCAGCGCGAGAAGCCGATCACCATTTGGGGTTGGGCGGAGCCAGGCGAAGATGTGACTGTATCATTTGGTGGACAGACCCAGAAAACAAAGGCTGGCGCAGACAGGTCGTGGAAGGTCAGTCTTCAAGCTATGCCAGCGACGGCAGAACCGTTGCAGATGGCGATCAAGGGAAAGAATGCGACCATTACGTTCGACAATATTCTCATGGGTGATGTTTTGGTGATGGGTGGACAGAGCAACATGCAGGAGCCCCTTAGGGCTCTTGAAGGAGGCGATGTGGAAATAGCCTCTGCGAACTTTCCCAAGATCAGGCTCCTGACCGTTCCCTCCATTGTTGACAACCTGGAGAAGAAGAACTTCCCACGCCGCCAGAAGGATAAACAGCCCGATGGCGATTGGGATATATGCTCGCCTCAAACCGTTCCTGATTTTTCCGGGATCGGATACATATTCGCACGGCGGATTCACATGGCATCGCAAATTCCCATTGGCGTGATCGATGCCTCCTATTGGGGAACACCTGTCGAAGCATGGATGCCGCTCTCAGTCGTCAAATCCATAGATAGCGATGCTGTTCGGGCGTTGATATCCGACTGGGACAAACGGGTTGCAGCATGGGACCCGAAGAAGGAGCTGGAAAATCAGATCAAACAGTATGAGAAACGGATGGGGGAACTGAAGAAGCAGGGAAACACACCCACTGAGCCACCTCCATCCAAACCGGTTGGCGCTCCCATCGACAACCAGAATTATCCCGGCAACTGTTATGCCAGCATGATTTCTCCCATTGCGGGACTTGCGGTGAAGGGTGCGGTTTGGCATCAGGGTTACAATAATGCGCGACCTGATGCGGAGACTTTCTACTATCAGGTTTTCCCGAAGATGATCGCTTCGTGGCGTGCCGCATTCAATGATGCCAATATGCCCTTCGGCATCATCTCCCTGTGCACTGACTCTGCGCCGCAGACCTTGGACAATTACCTAGAAAGCATGATGGACTTCGGGATTTATGTACGCGAAGCCCATTACAAAACCTTTCTCGACTTCTACAAGGCCGGCGACAAGAACATCGGGTATGCCAGCAGTTACGACCACCGTAGGGCGTGGTGGCACCCGGAACTGAAGATACCTGCGGCCGAGCGGATCGCGCGTTGGGCCATGGCCACCCAGTATGGTTTCAACTCCGTGAATTGGAAGCCCCCCATGACTACGAAAATGGAGAGCAAGGACAATACCCTCATCCTGAATTTTGACTCTGATATGGCATCTGTGAACAGTGAGGCGATCGTAGGGTTCTCGATTGCGGGGAAAGATGGACAATTCCAGCCTGCTAAAGCGGAATACCTAGTAATCGGTAAAGACAAGAATGGTCAGCCGCAACTCACCTGGAAGGCTCTTGTTTTGAGCCATCCCCTCGTGCCAAATCCCATTCACTACCGTTTTGGCTGGGGCCGCAATCCCATGGGGAATCTCCGTATGACGTTCATCAAAGATCTTCCCTTAGGGACGCAGCGCAGTGACACCTGGACAGTCGCTGACATGTACGAAAACTACAATGGCAAAAAATCCGCAGTCCCAGGGCTGGTGAATGGCGGAGAAGTCGAAGAACTCAAACAGGCGCTGAAGGCGGCCGACCTTGAACGGCGGATTTTCGAAGCCCGGGCTCTTCTTGAGGCCCAGAAATAATAATTTGGTGATTACAGTCCCCGCTGAATCAAAATGAAGTATCACACCATAAAAACAAAAATACTCGGCGCACTTGTCGCTGGATGTGTCGCGATTGGCGTCGCCGCCGCCAGCCTGTCCGCAGCGGAAGAGAAAGCCATCTCCGTAGTCCCGGTGGCCGCCGCGGCAGGTGAAAAATGGGAGCGCCAGGCTCGGCCACTTCTCGAGACTTTCAACAACATGTATCAGCCGTGTGTCGTCGAGGTCGGCGGCGAGTGGCGTTACCGCATGTGGTTTTTCGGCTGGGCGACAGCTCTCGGAAACCCGGGCGTGCCGGGTTGCGACGCCATCTTCCACGCGCGGTCCAAGGATCTTCTCGCGTGGGAAGTTTATAGCCAAGGAACGACCTGGGACCGTGATATGAATCCGGCGAAGTGGGCTCCCGTGCTGCACGCCAGCGAGCTCTGGTATGAAGAATGGCATGTCGGCGATCCGTCGGTCGTCATGAAGGACGGCAAATTCCACATGGCCTACAGCGCGACGTCGAAGCCCTTCGATAACGTCGCCGGTTATCCCTCGGACATGGTGCAGTGCGTGCTGGGAGCCGTTTCCGAAGACGGGATCCACTGGCGGAAGAAGGACCAGCCGCTGTTGATCCGCGCGGAAGACATCGCGGTGCCGAAACCCGAGCCGAACCGGATCGGAGATTTCCACCGGCCGTCGCTCATTTGGCAAGATGGCAAGTGGCGCTTATGGTTCGACTACTGGCTGCCGGGCAAGGGCGTCTGTCTCGGATACGCGGAGAACACGGGCGATTTCATGCGGAAAGACGGATTCCAGATCCAGCACGAACTCAAGCGACCGCTGATGGAAAACTGGCCGAATCCCGACGTCATCCGCATCGGCAAGACGTTCCACTGTTTCTCCGACCCTGCCGGGTATCCCGTCAAGCCAGGCGAATCGAGCTGGAAGAGCCGCCAGATCCGCGAGGCGGTTTCCCCCGACGGCTTCTCCTGGAAGAAGCTCGACTTTGTTCCTCCGGATGAAGACGCCGACGCCTGCCATGTTCCACAGGCGCTCGTCACGACGGTCGAGGGCAGGGAATGGTTGTATTTATTCTATGCCACACAGGCCGGGTATAAGAAGCACGATGGTATGTATCACTATCAGTATGATCGCATCCGGGCCATGCGCCGCCCTGTGGCGGACTCCGGACAAGCGGCCCCGGCGGACAAGCCGCGGTAGTGAGATTGCTGTTACCTCGGCGGAGCCTCAAGCTCATGGTATCAGTTCCTTGAGTTGCGATTGGCGATCAATCACTACTATGAAATATCACACAATAAAAAATAAAATACTCATCACACTTGTCGCTGTATTTGTCGCTGTCGTGGGCACGCCGCAGGCCGGGGCCGAGGAGAAATTGGAGTCCGGCAAGGATCGCATTGATGTCCCTGCCATCGGGGACGGGTTGTTTCTGCACAATCTGTTTCAGACCGGCATGGTGCTGCAACGTGACAAGCCGATCCGGATCTGGGGCTGGGCGGAGCCCGGTGAGAACGTCACCGTGACTTTTGGTGACCGAACCCAGTCAAGCACCGCTGCCGCTGACCGGTCGTGGAAAGTCGAGCTGCCGGCCCTGCCATCCAGTTCCGAGCCACGAACGTTGGTCGTCCAGGGCAAAGCCACGACGATCAAGCTGGAGGATATTCTCATCGGGGATGTCTGGTTGCTCGGCGGCCAGAGTAATATGGAATTTCCAATTTATAAGGTGGATGGCGGGCAACTCGAAATCGCCTCTGCCAATTTCAAGAACATCCGCCTCTTCACCGTCCCGCAGCAGAATGGCCCTGACGACAAAAAATCCTTTCCGCGACAGTATCAGTGGAGCGATTGGTTCGGGGAGCACTACCGCCAGGGATATTGGGAGGTCTGCTCCCCGGCGACGGTCAAAGATATGTCCGCCATCGGCTATATCTTTGCTCGTCGGATTCACATGGCGACGCAGATTCCGATCGGAGTGATCGATGCGTCGCGAGGCGGCACATGCATCGAGACGTGGCTGCCGCTGGATCTGCTGAAGACCATCGACACGCCGGAGGTCAAAGCCGCGCTGTCCGACTGGGACACGAGAGTCGCGGATTACAATCCGCAAAAAGACCTCGAAGCCAGGATCAAACAGTTCAATGACCAGACGGCCCGCTTGAAGGCAGAAGGCAAGGAGATTCCTGCAAACCGCACCCCGCCCTCCGATCTGCGCCCGGGTCCGGTCATGGACATGAACAAACCGGGCAACTGTTACGCCAGCATGATTGCACCGATAGCCGGCTTCCAGATCAAGGGTGCCATCTGGCATCAGGGCTTCAACAACGCGCTGGTGCCGAATGGTCACGTGTTGTATTACCAGGTCTTCGCCAAAATGATCGGGGCGTGGCGCACGGCGTTCGATGACCCCAAGATGCCTTTTGGCATTATCTCGCTGCCCACCGAGGGAGATCCGCAAGACTTGGATAACTACCTCGAGAAGATCGCGAACGAAGGGATCTACATTCGAGAAGTCCAATACAAGACCTTCCTCGACTTCCAGAAGGCCGGCGACAAGAACGTGGGCTTCGCCAGCAGTTTCGATCAGCGCCGGGCCTGGTTTCATCCGCAGATCAAAATCCCGGTCGGTGAGCGCATTGCCGGTTGGGCATTGGTGACACAATACGGGAAGTCCGGCGAGATCCGCTGGCTGCCACCGACCATCCAAGAGATGAAGGTGGAAGATGGCAAAATGATCCTAAAAATGGCTCGACACGAAGTCGACAGACACAACGACGGCCCCATTCTCGGCTTCGCCATCGCCGGGAAGGACGGGAAATTCCAACCCGCCAAAGCCGAATGGAGCAACCCAAGCAACCCAGGCGACCGCAGCATCATCGTTCTGTCCAACTCGCTCGTAGCGGAGCCCGTGTATTACCGGCATGCGTGGGGCCGAAACCCGCTGGCCAATCTGAAAGCCGACGGCATCCCGCTTGATACCGTGCGCAATGATAACTTTACGGTGGCCGACATGTATGAGAACTACATCGGCAAGAAGAGCGCAACACCCAACATTCTGAATGGAGCAGAGGTCCGCGAGCTGACCAATGCGTTAAAGGCCGAAGACGTGAAACGCCGTCTGAAGGAAGCGGAAACGTTCCTCAAGCAGCATCAAGCCACGACGAAGTCTGCGCAGAAATGAACTCAATCAAGCTGGAACGGCAATGGCGAGTCCTACTGGCTGATGGGCGAGGCGATAGGCCGCGCCATGGTGGCGCTGCCGAAGGAGGCTAAATAGAGATGCAGACATCGACCGTATTCCTGCGTGTGACAATGTTGGCGCTGCTCGTTTCAGCGTTTGGCGGCGTTCCCGCTGATGCCGCGGAGGAGAAGCAGGTGCGTGGCGAAACCGCGGCTGCGGAGAGTCGCGTGCCGAATCCGGCGCTGGAAGAAGCGATCAAGAAACTGAAGATTTCAGGATTGGCCATCAACCTCGAAGAGCGCTGCGTCGACATCGAAGGCAAGATCTGTCTCGAGAAAGGCATGCTCGAACTGGTCGCCTGCACCAAAGGGAGCAAAGAGCACGAGTCGATCGTCGCGATCGCAGCGCGGCCCATGCACATTCACACGGCCTTGCTGTTGCTGGGCGCGGAGGCGGGGAATCCGGCGATGCGTCGAGCGCCCCGCAATAAGGACGAACGCTGGATCGACATTCCGCCCCGCGGAAGTGCCGTGGATGTCCTGCTCGTGTTCCCGGACAAGGCCGGCAAGCTGACCGAGCACCCGATCAGCGATTTCATCACGCGATCTTCGGCGAAAGCAGAAGTGGGCCGCGATGCCGCCGCGGATCAGAAAGTCGATCCCAAGTTCCCCACGCACACATTTCTCTTCGCCGGTTCACACCTCGTGGACGACGGGCCGGGGCCGCGGAAATACCTGAGCGATGACAGTGGCAACGTGATTTCGATTGTCACCTTCGGCGATGAATTGCTGTGTTTGTCCGGTGTTCGCAGCGATCAGAAGGACGCGCTCGAGTGGCAGGTCAACGCTGCAGGTCTTCCGGTGGTGGGAACGAAAGTGACACTGCGACTTCGTCCGCAAAACAAACCGGCAGGAAAAGACCAAGTTCGGATGCCTTAATGTGGCGGGGGGGGGGCCCGGCCCCACCCCCCGGTGGGGGGCCACACCGGGGCCAAAAAACCCAAGAGACAGAACAGGGAATTTTGAAAAGCGAC
>JANMIF010000101.1:0-2580 GCA_031375695.1 Planctomyces sp. | reverse complement strand
AGCGAGGGCGAAGTCGCTCCCGCGCCGGTGGCCGACAAGCTGACGCTCATCCGCCGCGCGACGTTCGATCTGACCGGCCTGCCACCGACCCCCGAAGAGGTTCGGGCGTTTGAGAAAGATGATTCACCGCAGGCCTTCGAGAACGTTGTCGATCAGCTACTCAAGTCCCCCGCATACGGTGAGCGATGGGGACGACACTGGCTCGACGTGGTCCGTTACGCCGACACGGCGGGTGAGACGGCCGACTACCCGGTGCCGCTCGCATGGCGCTACCGCAACTACGTCATCGACTCGTTCAACGCCGACAAGCCCTACGACGAATTCCTGCGCGAGCAGATCGCGGGAGATGTCCTCGCCTCACTAACCCGAAGCGTAAGCGAGGAAGCAACACCAACCCGAAGCGTGAGCGAGGGCGAGCGTCGAGACGGCACTGAACTCGGAAGCGGTCTGGAGCGATCGCCCTCGCTTACGCGTCGGGTTAGTGAGCGCGAGCGTTACGCCGAGCAACTCACCGCGACCGGCTATCTCGCGATCTCGCGGCGGTTCGGGTTCGACTCCGAGAACTATCACCACCTGACGATTCAGGACACGATCGACAATCTGGGCCAGACGGTGCTCGGGCTGAGTCTCGGCTGTGCACGGTGTCACGACCACAAGTTCGACGCGGTTACGATGAACGACTACTACGCGCTGTACGGCATCTTCGACAGCAGCCGCTACTCGTTCCCCGGTTCCGAGCAAAAGCAAAAAGTCCGCTCGATGCTGCCGCTGCTGCCCCCGAGCGAATCGCTTCCCAAATGGCGCGAGTTCGAAGGGCGCGTCGCCTCGCTCGCGGCGAGCCTCGAAAAACAGAAGCAGCCCGTTCCGGCCGCCATCCTCCGTTCGCTGCACGATCTCGACGGCGACTTCGAGATGCAGGCTCCGGCGGCGGGAGGGAGTAATGGCGTCCTCGTTCCGCCGTGGCTCTATTCGGGAAAGATCGCGATCACCAATGCGGCTCAAAGCCCGTTCAAGAACTTCTATCCGCGAGGCAAAGTCGGCGCGAGCATCGCCGCTGGACTCGGGGAGTACCGGATCGCTCAAGCCCTCTACCCGCGCCGGTCGGCCGACAACGGCGACACGCTGTACGTGAATCTCGACTTCCGCATCGGCCCGACACCAACCCGAAGCGTGAGCGAGTCCACATCACCAACCCGAAGCGTGAGCGAGGGCGAGCGAGCGAACGGCATCGATTCCACTTCGCCCTCGCTCACGCGTCGGGTTAGTGAGGCGGCGCATCGCCTTTGGATCGGAGCCATGCCCGCCTCGCCCGCCATCGAAGTTCTCATTTCGCCCGAATCAGTCTCACTGCAACAGGGCGAGACGACCGAGACCCTCGCCGCCGTGAAGCCGAACCAGTGGCACAACCTGCAACTCACTCTCGACCTCAAGAACAAAACGGTCTCGGGCCGCATCGGTTCGCCCGGTGCGGTGACAGAGTTCTCCAACAAGCCGCTCTCGCCAAGCTGGTCCGGCGCGATTGAACTCGTCGCGCTCGACTCGTTCCCTCCCTCACCAACCCGAAGCGTAAGCGAGTCTCCCCTACCAACCCGAAGCGTGAGCGAGGGCGAACGTCGTGACGCCGCTGAATCTGGAAGCCGCCCCGAATCCGAAAGTCGTCTGGAGCGATCGCCCTCGCTCACGCTTCGGGTTAGTGAGTTACCCTCCATCGAGTACGACAACCTCGGTGTGCAGGACGCGCCGATCGCGCCCGTTTCGACCGAGTTGCCCGCGCCCGCCGTCGCAAACAGCGGACTCGATCCCGCCGCGCTGACGAAGGAGTTGGAAGACCTGACGGGGTTCGATGGCGACTTCGAGTTGCAGACGAAGGACGCTCCGCCCGCCAGTCCGTGGGGGCCGGGACCGAACAGCGTCGTGAAGTTGTCGGCCAACTCGCAAAGTCCGTTTCTCAACGCCTTCGCGCCGGGAGAGCTGGGCGTCCACATGCCGAATCGGGGCGAGTACGACGGCTTCGGCCGAACGGTTGCCAACGTGAAGCCGAACGATGAGGGTCGGCTCTACTCCAGCTTTGATTTCCGGTGTGCGAGCAAGGACGCGGGGGGCAACGGTTCGTGGCGCTACTACCTCGGGCACGGACCGGGCAACTCGGCGGCGGTCGAGTTGTTCTTCAACGGCCATGAATTCTTCCGTCGCAGTGCGGACGCGAGGGAAGCCGTCTGCCCGCTGGTCGTCGGCGAGTGGTATCAGGTTCAACTGACGCTCGATCTGAAAGCCAAAACCTACAGCGGGCTGCTCGCCGCGAAGAACGAAACGAAAACAACAGAATTCTCCGGACAGTTGGCCTCCGGTTGGGACGGCACGATCGACTACACGTTCATCGACAGCTACGGCCACATCGGCGGCGTGCGACCCTCGCTGGATGCCGACAACTTTGTGATTGGTGACCGTGTCGTCTTTCGCTCCGCGAAAGAACGTCCTTTTGCGGAGCAAAAGGCGACAATCGAGTCGCGGCGAGCCAGAGCCAAAGAGCTGCGCCAGCAACTCGTGTCACTTCAGGCGAACGCGGAGTTGTCGAAGCAG
>JANMIF010000068.1:0-2395 GCA_031375695.1 Planctomyces sp. | reverse complement strand
CCAACGTCGACTTGCCCATCGAGATCATCGATTGGCTCGGGAATCGCCAGTTCGAGATACGGTGAGGAATCGTCGATATCACTCAAACCAACCGGGCATAACGCGACCCGCCCGCCAAGTCGTTTCGCAGCCAGGACACGGACTCGCCACGTTGTCGATGAATCGCCACAATCTTGGCCCGCTGGCGCACGCGAGCTGCGAGCTGCGAGCTGCGAGCTGCCCACATAAACAAACAAAAGGAAGTGATCGTGATCTCAACTTTCGGCTCGGTGATGTTGGTCTCCGCATTGTTGTCGGCGGGAGCACCGCCGCTGGGAGACAGCCCGGCTTTGGAACTGAAGTATTCCGGGACGCTCTCGAAGATGGGTCGTAGCGGGCCGGAGCAGCCGTACAAAAAATTTACCTTGCTAGCGATTGCTGCCAAATCCGAGAACGGATTGCGGCTTAACTTCTTGACGGACGAGCGCGGCGGCGGAAGTTGGGCGTGGCCGGAACGATTCGGTGCTCTCGAACTAAACGAAAAGAACCTGGCGGCGAAAAACGGCACGATTCGGCTGCTCGCGGAACACGAAGGAGTGCTCAATCCGCTGACACTCCGACAGCCGCTGTTTGAACATGCCGACAAACTTGAACTGCTTGCCAAAGACGCGGACGAGGCCGAAGACGAATGGTCGGCCGGGCAGAGCACGTTCACCGTACGAGACGGCAAACGAGGCGATCGCGAATGCTGGCTGGTTCAAGTCGCAACGAACAACGGTCGCCGCCAGCGATTGTGGGTCTCCAAAGAAAACAACACGACGCTGCTCGCCGCCGAACAGCAAGTCTTCATGGGACGTGGTGAAGAGTATCAACTGAAGTTCGACCTCGAATCGGCCAAGCCGCTCGATGCCGCAGCGCTCGCCAAGTTGCAAAAGCCGCTCACGTCGCTTCTCGATCTTAAGACGCAGCTCAATCGAGCCGAAACCGAATCGAGAGCCGAGTTGACGGCCGATCAAATCGCCTCGGCTCGCAAGGTCATTGGGACGATTGAAGCCGATTCGGAAGGCACACCATTAGCGCCGTTGGCCGCCGTCATCAGCCGGGATGTCAAAGCTCAATCACAGCGATCCGAAGATGTCGCCGGACTGGGCAAGAAGTTCATCGGCAAACCCGCCCCAGATTGGCAACTCACGACACTCGACAAAAAGGCGATCTCCGCGAAAGACCTCGCCGGAAAAATTGTCGTGCTGCATTTTTGGGATTACGAAGGCGAACCACTGACCGAACCGTATGGCCAAGTCGGCTATCTCGACTTCCTGGCGAACAAGCGAAAAAAATTCGGCATCGAAGTCATCGGCGTCGCAGTCAATGAATCCTTCGCTGATGCCGCCAAAGTCACCGGCGCACTCCGATCAGTCCGCAAGCTGCGCGAGTTCATGAACCTCAGCTACCCGATCGCCACGGACGACTCCACGCTGCTCGCCAAGTTCGGCGATCCGCGCAAGCTGGGAGCCAAACTCCCGCTCTGGATCGTGATTAATCCCGACGGTCAAATCGCACACTATCAAGTCGGCTTCTACAACATCAAAGCCGACGAGGGCCTCCGCCCGCTCGACGAAGCCGTCATGAAACAAATTAAAACGAAATGACAGTATTCGTTTCCTGATGTCCAGGGCACACTAAAGTAAGATTGGCGGCACGGAATCATTGACGTGAGCAAACCGTTGTTGATGGATGATTTGGCGCGGGCTAGCAATCTGGGGCGGTTGCGGTTGAAGCCGCTGGTCTGGTTGATTTGTTATCCGTTTTGGCCAGGGCTGTGGATAGCGATGTTGATCGCAATGAGCTTGCTGATGAGTTTCGTACATTGGGGTTCGGCGTTGGAGTGGTCCTTGCGCTGGCATTGAACTGGTTCTATTGGGTCCAACTGAGTGAGCATTTTCGGTTTGGCTGCATCACTCCGGCAAGAATCGTGTCGCTCGATCTCCTGTTGGTTGCCGCGAGCACTGATTTAACGCAAGGACTTGGCTCTTACCCTGCGATTCGTGTCATCCGAGGGAGATTGCGGACAATCGGCGGCGAATACCAAAGCTGGGAATGCGATTGGCGACCGGATCGGTGTATTTCCGTTGGGGCGAAGTCGATCGTTGGTGGGCTGGAGACGTCAATGTGGCGCGTTACCTCTGCGGCCAATGTGGCATCAGTGAAGAATGGGTCGAGTCGCCAGAGGGCATCGCGAAAATACGAAAAAAACACGGTGGGACCGAACAAAAATGGGCCTGGTTCATCTTGGGTAGCAGTTGGTGATGAGATTGGGGTTGGAAAAATGTCTGTTTCCGTGAAGCTGGGTTGGGGGTTCAAACCAATTCCAGTTTCATGGAGGAAACAGACATGGACGATTCTCAATTGCCGGTGG
>JANMIF010000067.1:0-11193 GCA_031375695.1 Planctomyces sp. | reverse complement strand
ACTCCAAGATGGGCTTCATGACGCAGTTTCAAAGCGACGAGCCGATGGGCTGCTACGACGATTTCGAGATCGGCGACGACTTCATCCTGTGGGGCAACAACATGGCCGAGATGCACCCGGTCTTGTTTAGTCGCATGCTGGAGCACAAGCGCACCGATCGAGGCGTCCGTATCATCGACCTCGCAACTCGCTGGACACAGACATCGCAATACGCCGATGTCTTCGTGCAATTCAAGCCGGGAAGTGATCTCGCGATCGCGAACGGCATCATGCATCTGCTGGTCGAGTCGGGCCGTTTCAACCAGGCGTTCCTCGACGAGAATGTCGTCTTCAAACGAGGCATCGAAGACCTCGACAAGATTGGCTACGGCTGCTTCGGCGATCAGGCTCAGCAATACAAATTCGATGACCAGCCGAAGGATTCGTCGTTCGACGAACTGCGAGAATTCCTCAAGGAGTACACGCCGGAGAAGGTTCGCGACATCAGCGGCGTGTCAGTCGAACAGCTCAAGCTGTTGGCTGACATCTACG
This sequence comes from Planctomyces sp., assembly GCA_031375695.1. Taxonomy (GTDB): domain Bacteria; phylum Planctomycetota; class Planctomycetia; order Planctomycetales; family Planctomycetaceae; genus SXKJ01. Next base: position 10,662 of record JANMIF010000067.1, on the reverse strand, counting down.
GCAATCAGGCACGTAACACTGTCAGCCTGTGGTGCATGGGAGTGAATCAGCACACGCGAGGGACGTGGATGAACAACCTGATCACTGACCTGCATCTGCTGACGGGCAAGATCAGCCGGCCGGGGAACAATCCATTCAGCCTGACCGGGCAACCGTCCGCGTGCGGCACGGCGCGGGAAGTCGGTACGTTGTCCAATCGGCTGCCCGCCGACATGGTCGTCACGAACCCCGAGCACCGCAAAAAAGCCGAAGAGATTTGGGGCCTGCCCGAAGGCACGATCAACCCGAAGCCCGGTCTGCACACCATCGACATGTTCCGTGCGTTGACGCGCGGTGAAGTCAAAGCGATGTGGATTCAAGTGACCAACCCGTGGGTGAGCTTGCCGAATCTCACTCGTTTTGAGCGGAAGCCGAACGACGGTCGGTTCATCGTAGTCAGCGACATCTACCCGACGCCGACGACTGCCGTCGCCGATCTCATTCTGCCGAGCGCTGCGTGGGTCGAGAGGGAAGGGATGTTCGGTAACACCGAGCGGCGGACTCAGCATTGGGACAAGCTCATCGACCCGCCCGGCGAGGCGAAGGAAGATGCGTGGCAGATCATGCAAGTCGCCAAACGCATGGGCTATGGAAAGCTCTTTCCGTGGCCCGACGACGATTGGCACAAGCCAATGTTTGAAGAGTATCGCCAGTTCACGCTCGGCCACGGCAAGGATCTCGCGAGCTACGAGCAACTTCGTGAAACCCGCGGCCTACGCTGGCCAGTCGTGGACGGACGCGAAACAAAATACCGCTACGCCGCCGGGCACGACCCGTATGTGAAGAAGGCGAAGGGAGTTCATTTTTACAAAGCGAAAGGCTACGGCGAAAAAGCCGCGTTCTGGCTGCGTCCGTATCACCCGCCGGCCGAGGTTCCCGATGACGAGTTCCCATTCTGGCTCTCGACTGGGCGAGTCCTCGAGCACTGGCACACAGGTTCGATGACGCGCCGAGTCAAACAGCTTCATCAAGCCGTACCCGAAGCCTACGTCGAAATCAGTCGAGTGGATGCCGACAAGCTCGGCATCGTCAGCAACCAAAAGGTCCGAGTCATCAGTCGTCGAGGCCAAGTTGAACTCAAAGCCAAAATCGACGACCGCGGCCAACCAGCCGCCGGTTCGGTGTTCATCCCGTTCTTCGATGAATCGCGACTCGCGAATGTTTTGACGCTCGACGCGATGGACAACATCAGCAAGGAACCCGACTACAAAAAGTGCGCGGTCCGCGTGGAAAAGGTGTGATGATGCCTCCAAAGACAAGCACGACGCGCCAACGAGTGATCTGTTCTCGTGCGGGTTCGATCTCTCGCTCGCGCGTCGAGCTAGTGATTTTTCCACTTTTGCTGACCGTCATCGGCTGCTCGTCGTCCAGCGAGGAAGTCTCGATGAAACCTGCCTCCACAGCCAAGCGAGTCGAACGGCGCTTGTTTTCCGGAGCACCGCCGGTCATTCCGCATCCGCCGTTGTCCGGCAAGTGCGTGACGTGCCACACGCCAACCGGTAGTGCTCGCCCACCGCTCGGTTTCGCGCCGGCCAACCCGCACACGAAGACTCGCGGTATGAGCGAGGAGTCTCGCTGCAAACAATGCCACGTCTTCCAAACGACGCAAGAGGCATTCGTCGCCAGCATCTTCGAGCCATTAGCATCCGCCGGCGTTCATGGTTCGCGAGCCCACAGTCTCGCGCCCCCAACGATTCCACATCATCGCTTCATGCGAGAGGACTGCGTCGCATGCCACACTGGCCCCGCTTCACGTCCGGAGATTCGTTGCTCTCATGCCGGTCGAACTCGCTGCGTGCAATGCCACGTCGATCGCGAAAACGTGACGGCAGAATTCACGAAGTTAAGCGACACCGATTAGTTGTGTGGCAGAGCTTTTCAGCGATCAGATGCCTGCACTTTCACGCAGTGCGTATGGCTACGCCTTCACACAGTGCGTAAAGATCGGTTCTCCCTGCAACCAGCGGGCCGCAGCGTCTGGAGTGGCGAGGGCGGTCGCTAGCGCGTCGTTCAATTCGTAGGTTTCGCCATCGAGACCTGCGGCGCGGAGACCCTGCGACAGGCCTGTCGAAAGACCCTGGTGCAAATCGTCCGTTAGAACGTGTAGCTCGTCAGTCGTGGAACTCGCGGAAGTTGTGGCACCATCGGTGCCGATGCCGACGCAGTTCGGGCACAACTGGCGACAGGCGATCGGCCGGTTGAGAAACGTCAGACAATAGTCTTCGTTCGTGTGTAGCGGGCACTGAATGCCCGCGTCCGGGAACTCGCCCGGGGCAGTCAAGCGAGCACGTAGTGCATTCGATTTGGCCACTTCGCAGACCAGATGCAATTCAGCGGGCGAGCATTTGCGTTGCAGTTCGTCGGCAATCACCAGCACTTCCGGGACGGTGACCGGGATGTAATGTGGCTTCGAATCTGGACAGGTCTTGTATGGCGATGCGTTTCGCGCGGAACCAACTTGTTCGAGGGCGATGTTGACGCCAGCTTCCAATTCTGACGCGATCGCCAAAGGCGTTTCCACCGAGCGAGGCAGGCCGGTTTGTCGCGTCACCGCACGCCGCGTCAAGTTCGCAGCCCACTGTCGCAGTGATTGTCCGTCGACGTTTGGAAGCCGCCATGCTGTGGATGGCCAATGACGCGCCCAACGCTCCGGAAGACCGAATGCCACGTTCCAAAACATCAGCGCGAATGCCGCGGCTGCCACCAACATCAACATCGCCAACGACACGATCGGTAACCACAACATGATGAAATCTCCTCTCAGCCCTTGAGTGCTGTCTGCCAACGGCAGAACGAAGCAGGGTCCAGCAACCAATGTGCCACGCCCAGCACGCTTGCCGTTCACGAATAAAGCGAGCGATCCAGCACGATCCGCGCGCGGATGGGCACGCTGACTGTGCGTGTTTCGGGCGACGCATCGCGATTCCATCGTGGGCCAAGGCGTGGAACGGAGCTTGCAAGCCCGTATCCGTCAGTAGGACACAGCCACAGGAGAGCCAACATGCGGCGACGTGCGTTTTTGAAATGGGTCAGCCGGGGACTTGCGGCATTTTGCGCGGCGATTATTGCTTTGCCGGGTGTGAGTTTCATTCTGGATGCATTGAGGCGTGGCCAGTCGAGTGATGATTTGACGCAGCGCATCGCGCGGTTGAAGGATTTGCCGCTCAACAAGCCGGTGCGAGTGCCGGTCATTGGGACTCGGCGCGATGCGTGGACTGAGTATCCCAGCGAAGTCCTCGGACAAGTCTGGTTGATGCGACGAAAAGGGAACTCGACTGAGCCAGCTTCAGAGTCGGATCAGGTCGCTGCATTCACAGCCACTTGCCCGCACTTAGGGTGTCTCATTCAACACGAGCCGAAAATGAACGGCTTTCTGTGTCCCTGCCACCGTGCTCAGTTCGGACATGATGGTCAGCGAATATTTTCGGCTGCGTCCGGACGGCAAAGCCCCGCGCCGCGTGGCATGGATCCCCTGGTATGTCGGCTTGTGCAAGACGACTCGACGCAGGATGTTTGGGTCGAAGTCACTTTCCAGAAATTTGAACAGGGACTGACTAAGCAGGTGCTCAAGGCGTAGCACCACGACCCCGAAGCGTCAGCGAGGGCGGACGCTTCGACAGACTCTGGCTTTAGTGTTTTCTTGATGCGTCCGCCCTCGCTGGCGCTTTGTGTTCGTGGTGAGAGCATCGAATGAAACAAACCTTCTTCAATTGGCTCGACGACCGAACTGATTTCCGGCGGCTGCTGGAGCCGATCCGGCTCCGAGTGTTGCCAGCCGGGCCGCATTGGTCGTATTCGACGGCGAGCTGTCTGCTGTGGTTGTTCATCATCCAATTGGTGACGGGCTTGCTGTTGATGCTCAGCTACAGTCCATCGACGACGACCGCTTGGGCCAGCGTGCATTTCATCGAGCAATCAGCGGCCGGACATTTTCTGCGCGGAGTGCATCACTTCGCGTCGCATGCCCTGATCATTCTGTGCGGAGTGCATGTCGTACGCGTCTTGCTGGTGCGAGCGTTTCGGGCTCCGCGTGAATTGCTGTGGATCACCGGGTTGCTGTTGTTTCCGCTAATGCTGGTCTGGGCGATCTCTGGAAATCCATTGACCGGCGGACTGAAGGGAGTCTCGCAAATCGAAGTCGAGGGACACATTATCGGCTCGACGCCGTGGGTTGGGCCGATCATTCAGCGAATCCTGATCGGCGGTGACGAAGTCGGACATCTCACGTTAACGCATCTGTATTTTTTGCACGTCGGGCTGCTGCCGTTGTTGGTGATCGGCTTGCTGATGTTCCACATCACGCAGGTGTATCGACACGGGTTATCAATCGCGGAACTTGGTGGACCACAGGACGACGTCTCACGCTGGTCGTCGCCGATCCTCTCGAATTTGGCGGCAGCTCATCCGGTACCAATGATACCGCCGCGGCTACGGTACTTTCCGCATCAGACGGTGCGAAACATGACTGTGTTGACCGTGCTGTTGTCGATCATCGCAGTCATCGCGTGGAAACATGGAGCACCACTGGACGCTCCGGCCGATTCGACGTTGCCGCACACGCCGCGGCCCGAATGGTATTTCCGCAGTCTGTTCGAGTTGCGTCGTTACTTCACCGGGGATTGGGAATTCATGGCCACGATCATCATCCCGGCGGCGACGCTGGGGTTCTTCGTGCTGTTTCCACAATTGGATCGCCGATGCTCGCTGCGCGTGAGTGCTGTCATTCGCGTGCTGGTGGTGCTGGTTGGTGCCGGAGCGTGGGGCGGGCTGACGGGAATGTCGTACCTTCGCGACTGGAAGGATGCTGAGTACATCGCCTCGTCTGCGGAAACCGATGTACTCGCGGCTCGTGCTCGGGAATTAGCCGACCGTTCGCTGTTGCCTCCCGAAGGAGCGGTCACGTTGCTTCGCGATGATCCGAAGACGCAGGGTCCACTACTGTTCACTCGGCATTGCGCGAGCTGCCATTCACACGCGGATGCGACCGGTCGCGGCATCGTGGCGACTGAACCGTCGGCTCCAAACTTGCACGGGTTCGGGACCGCCGAATGGATCAGCGGTATGCTCGATCCACAACGAATTGTTTCGGAGCATTACTTCGGCAGAACGAAGTTTGTATCAGGAGACATGGCTTCTAAAGTCAAAGAGTTGTTTGACGGAATTGAAGAGGCAGAGGCCGCGAAGCTGCGTGACGATCTGAAACTCGTTGCGCAGGCCCTCTCCGCCGAAGCGGCCTTGCCTCGCCCAGACGCGGCTGGCCATTCCCCGATCATGGCCAGCCGCGAGCTGCTTTCCGGTCGCCTCGCCTGCACCGACTGTCATCGTTTCCACGATAAAGGGGAGCTTGGTTCGGCTCCCGATCTGACCGGCTACGGCTCGCGTGATTGGCTGCTGGGGATGATCGGCAATCCGAAGCACGAACGTTACTATGCCGAAGATCGCAACGACCGCATGCCTACCTTCGCGGAAGACACACAGCACCCCGAACGCAACATCTTGTCGCCTCGCGAGCTGAAGCTGATCGTCGATTGGCTTCGCGGCGACTGGTACGAACCGGCGGCGGCAGATCCGCCGACACCCAAACTCAAACCTCGCTCTGCCACGCTGGCGATCACGGAGCATCAAAAACAATGACGTGGTTGATGGCTTCAGCGTGAAGCCTTGTCTTCTGGGTTCCGACAAAGGGAGAGATTGATGAGAAAGCATTTCTGGTTACTCGTTGCGTCCGTGTTGGTGGGAGGCTTTGTGGTCGCCGAGCGTGTGGAGGCTCAAAAGACCAAAGGTAAGACGCGAGCCGCTCTGACCAAGCAGCTCATGAAAGGACTGGTCGCCGCGAACTGCGGTGCGCTGAAGAAAGACTTGGAAGCCACGGAAGCGAATTGGGCCGATATCACATTGCACGCGGCTTTGTTGAATGAGTCGGGTTATGTGTTGATGGACGACGGCCGCTGCCCCGATGGAACGTGGGCCAAAGCCGCCAAGGCCCTGCAAGCGACCAGCGCCACGGTCTTGGAAAAGGCCGAAGCGAAAGATCTCGACGGGACGAAGGCCGCTTTCAAAGAGCTGACCGCGCAGAGTTGCGCAGTCTGCCACGAAGCGCATAAACCTAAGACATGATGTATCGCTGCTCAGTGGCCGCAATCAATTTGGCGAGCCGGAAGGCGTTAGCCCCCGGACTATGCGACGGACTTTCTCGTCTGGGGACTAACGCCCTTCGGCTCGCCAAATCTTTTGTTCTGCTCGGTCGAGTTGGCTGAGTAAGTCTCTAGTTTGGTCACGAATGTTAAGGAACTTGAAATGAAATTGAATCGCGCTCGCTGGATCGTGTTGGGTGTGGTGGCCTTGTTGGCTGGCCTCGTGTTGCAGCCGAAGCAGGGTTTGACCGACAACGGAACTGATGCCGCTGTCGAGCGGACTCGCAAGCAGACACGGATGCTCGACGATCTTTACAAGACGGCGATTGTGCTGATCACCGAACATTATGTGAAAGGGGACGAACCGGCCGCAGCCGTCGCCGGCAAGTTGCTGTGGAAAGAGATGAAAGCCAAGGGACATCACGAAGTCCGTCTGATCGACGCGACGGGCGATCCGCTTGAGGCCGCCAACGTCGCGACCGATGATTTCGAGAAGGGTGCTTTGAAGGAAATCATCGCGGGCAAGGCGTCGGTCGATCGCGTGGTGGACAAAGAGGGCAAGCGGTTTCTTCGCACGGCCACGATCGTTCCCGTCGTGATGGCCAAGTGTGTCTCCTGCCATCCGCACTACGCGAAAGTTCCCAAGGGCAAAGCGATCGGAGCACTGCTTTATACGCTGCCAGTCGAATAGGCTCCAGACAAACGACCCACCGATATTGCGGCCAGAGCGGTCATACAAGCCGCATGGCGCTCGCGGCCGTGTTTGCGCGGACTTACTCAGTTCCACGACACCGGTGGCTAGCGCCATACCGCTCACAGCGTTAGGGAATAACAGTGACCGGCTTGTCATCGGAAGTCGCCGAGCAACGGCAGCGGCAATTCGGTCCGAACCTCATCGAGACTCAGCGCGAGGCGACGTGGTGGCGAGCGATCTGGTCGCAACTACATAGTCCGATCACGCTGCTGTTGATCTTCTCGGCCGGGTTGTCGTTCGTGCTCCATGAAGCGGCCGAGGCGACTATGATCCTGTTGATCATTGTCGTCAGCACCGCGCTGGGAATGTGGCAAGAGCGCGGAGCGTCGCGGATTCTTGAGACGCTGCTGGCGATGGTTCAAAGCCGCTCGTCCGTGTGGCGCGACGGGCGAGTGATCGAAGTCCCCGACTCTGACTTGGTGGTCGGCGATCTGCTGGAACTCTCCGCAGGTGCGAAGATTCCGGCCGATTGCCGGTTACTTGAGTCGGCCGATCTGTTCGTGAACGAAGCGACGCTGACCGGCGAGACGTTTCCGGTGAACAAACTGGTCGGTGAATTGCCGACCGATACGCCGCTAGCGCAGCGGACGGACTCGCTGTTCTGCGGCACGCACGTTGAGAGCGGAACCGGTCGAGCAGTTGTCGTTCGCATCGGTCGCGAGACGGAGTTCGGGCACATCGCTCAGCGGTTGAAGTGGCGTCCGCCGCAAACGGAGTTCGAACTCGGCGTGCAGCGGTTCGGCTACTTTCTGATGGAACTGACGCTGTTGTTGATCGTCAGCATCTTCGTCGTGAATGTCTCGCTGCAACGGCCGTGGTTGGAAGCGTTTTTGTTTTCGCTGGCGTTGGCGGTCGGCCTGACTCCGCAATTGTTGCCGGCGATCATCAGTGTGAATCTGGCTCACGGTGCGCGACGCATGGCCGAGCAACACGTCATCGTGCGGCGACTGGCGTCGATCGAAAACTTTGGCAGCATGGACGTTCTTTGTTCAGACAAGACCGGCACGTTGACCGAAGGGACAATCCGCGTCGAAGGGATGATCGGACTCGACGGTCAGCCATCGGACGAAGTGCGACTGCTGGCGGCGATCAACGCGGAGTTTGAATCGGGCTATGTGAATCCGATCGATGTGGCGATTCGCACGTCGCACGGTTGCGATCTTTCCAAGTGGTCGAAGCTCGGCGAGCTGCCGTATGACTTCATCCGCAAGCGGCTGAGTATTCTGGCGACCGACGGCTCGCGGCGAATGCTGGTCACGAAAGGGGCGTTGGACAACATCGTCGCTGTCTGCTCCCACGTGCTGCGGCCGAATGGCGAATGTGTGCCGCTCGCAGAGGTGAAGGCCGACATCGAACGCCTGTTTCATTCGCTCAGCGAGCGGGGACTGCGGGTGCTGGGGCTTGCGCGACGCGAGACTCCTGGAGGCGTGTCCGGTCCGACGATGGCCGATGAAACGGAGATGACGTTCGTCGGCTTTCTCGTACTACACGATCCGCCGAAAGCAGGGATTGTTCAGACGATTCGCGAACTGCAAGACCTCGGCGTGCGGCTGAAGATGATCACCGGCGACAACGCGCTGGTTGCGGCCAACATCGCGCGGAAAGTCGGTTTGAACGATGCCGTGATACTGACCGGTTCCGAGTTGCGGTTGCTCAGCGACGAAGCGCTCGTGCAACGAGCACCGTCCGTCGATGTCTTCGCGCAGATCGAGCCGAACCAGAAGGAACGGATCATTCTCGCGCTGAAGGAGGCGGGGCATGTGGTCGGCTATCTGGGCGATGGCATCAACGATGCGCCAGCGTTGCACGCGGCGGACGTCGGCATCTCGGTCGACACGGCGGCCGATGCGGCTCGTGAGGCGGCCGACATCGTGCTGCTGCGTCACGACCTGAGCGTGCTCAAAGACGGCGTCATCGAAGGCCGCGAGACGTTTGCCAACACGTTGAAATACGTCTTCATGGCGACGAGCGCCAATTTCGGCAACATGTTCAGCATGGCGGGAGCCTCGCTGTTTCTCGACTTTCTGCCACTGCTGCCGTCGCAGATCTTGCTGATGAATCTGTTGACCGACCTACCGGAAATGGCGATTGCGTCGGACACCGTCGATCCCGAAATGGTTCGCCGTCCGCGCCGCTGGAGCGTCAAAACGATCCGCAACTTCATGCTCGTCTTCGGAGCGATCAGCTCGGTGTTCGATTTTCTGACGTTTGCCGCGTTGCTGTTCGTGCTGCACGCCAGCGAGGTCCAGTTCCGCACCGGTTGGTTTTTGGAATCGGTTTCGTCCGCCGCGCTGATCGTACTGGCGATTCGGACTCGACGCCGGATTTGGGAAAGCCGGCCGGGCCGCGACCTCGTGATCGCAACGCTGTTTGTTGTCGCGATCACGTTGCTGATGCCGCTGACTCCGGTGAGCCGACTGCTGGGCTTCGGTCCGTTGCCGGCCTCGTTCTTCGGAACGCTCGCGTTGCTGCTGATCTCGTACCTGACGCTGGTCGAACTGACGAAGCGACGGTTCTACCGGCATTGAACGGCAACGCGGCGGCTTTTCCTAACACGCCGCAGTCACCCGCAGACAACCAATTCATTGCAGAATCGTTCGATGCCCGGAACATCCAAGGCAGCGTTTTGCGCGAGCTGCTTAAGATAATACGTCGGTACCCGACCGGAGATGGTGACGGCATCTCCGTCGCACTCCACTTCGACACGACGGAGTTCCCCGTAACCAGTAAGCAGCAGCGCCTCCCGGATGGCGGCTTGGATTGCCTGGGAATTGCGGTGTCGCGGATTTCGGGGAGTGGTTAAGTCGAACTGGTGGGGCGCGGTTGTTGCAATCATGCTCTACTCCTTTTGTGATGATGTTGCATGCCAGTGGGAATGCGTGCAGTTGTAGTGCCAGACGCTCGATTCCTGTGTTAAATGGCCGCAGAGATTGGACCGTGTCGAGATTCTGAGCTTCATTTAGATGCACCGGCCATCTCACCCCAAACGTGAACCTGTGAATGCTGCGCGAACTCGCCCAGCTTCACGCACAATTTGTGCCCCGACCGCTCACGAGACAGGTCGCCAATGAAGCGAACGAACGCCGCAATAATTTGGCATTCGATGTGCAAGTCAGTTCCGGCGGCTTCTAAGACGCACCACGTGTTGATCGCGACGTGTCGGATCAAAACTTGTACCGGAGGGGTGACCATGTCGAACGCAATGCCAGCATTTCGCGGGAATACCGATGTCAGCCAAACGACTCGAATCAGGACGTCGGGCGAACTCAACCAGGAGGATGAGCCGGGTTTGTTTAGTCGCGAAGAGCTTCGAACGTTCGCGGCGGACGATGCCGACGCGGGCCGGCACATTGGAAAGATCCTCTCGGCGCTGTTCATCTACACACTCATCGCGATGAGTGTCGCGACGTGGTGGACGTTACGGACGATCGGACACTGATTCACTGTGGCTCGACGCTCCATGTCGAGAGTGGCCGTCGTTCGCCGATGATTGTCCCTGCGGTTCACGACACCGAGCGTCACGCTGCAGTTTTCATTGTTTGCGTAGAGATACAAGGCAGACGAGTCCAATGATCCACAATTGTTTGTGAAATCGGGCCTGGTTCATCTTGGGTAGCAGTTGGTGATGAGATTGGGGTTGGAAAAATGTCTGTTTCCGTGAAGCTGGGTTGGGGGTTCAAACCAATTCCAGTTTCATGGAGGAAACAGACATGGACGATTCTCAATTGCCGGTGG
>JANMIF010000035.1:0-4197 GCA_031375695.1 Planctomyces sp. | reverse complement strand
CAAGCTGGAGGACAATCGCCGACGGTTGCGAGAATCGGTGCGCGACTTCGTCGGCATCGTCGAGCGAATGTCGGGAGCAAAGTTGCCCGTCGAGGTCGGTGCTCCGAAGGCGGGTGATGCGCGCGTCGCGATCTTGATCGGTGAGTTGGCGACGGCGAAGTTCAGGCCGCCGGCGAAGAAGGCGGAGTATCAGCAAGGGTTGCGAATCGTCGTCGTCAACAACTCCGTCGGGCTGATCGGCGAAAGCGATCTCGCGACAAGTTACGCGGTTTACACGTTGCTCGATCAGTTGGGCTGCCGCTGGTTCTTGCCGAGTGCGATGGGCGAAGTGTTGCCGATCTCGAAAACGATCACGCTGAAGGAGCAAGATGTCTCGACCGCGCCGTACACGATTGATCGGAGCCTGACGTATTCCGACAACGACTTCGCGCGGCGGAATCGGCTGGGCGGTATGGAGCTCTCGGCCGGGCATGCTTTGGAATTCGCGGTGCCGAAGGAACTCCGTACGCAACATCCCGAAATCAAGGCGATCATCGGAGGCAAGCCGCACGATCATTATGTTAAGTGGACTCACCCGCTGGTGGCCGAGGCGATCACGAAGACGCTGCTCGACAAACTCACGAAGGAACCGGAGACGAAAACGCTGTCGCTGTCACCCGACGACGGCGCGACGTGGGATGAGTCGGACGACACGAAGTTCGATGCCGGGGATTTCGATCCGTCACTGCAAACGGTCGCGAAGGCGGATCGGTTAATGGTGCTGTGCAATCGGATCGCCGCGGCGATCGCTCCGAAGTACCCGGACGTGAAGTTCGGAATGCTGGCGTATGTCGATTACACGCGGCCGCCGGTTCGCGAAAAACCGCATCCTGCCATTGTCCCGCAGATCGCACCGATCACGTTCACTCGTGCTCACCCGCTGAACGATCCGGGCGAACCGAACAACAAGTCGTTGCAGCATCTCGTCGAAGGCTGGGGCAAGGTCGTGCCGGCGACGAGCTATTACTTCTACGGCTTCTATCTGGCCGAGGTCTCGTCGCCGAACCCCATGCTGACGAAGTGGGGCCACGACATCCCGTTCATTTATCAGCGCGGAGCCTGCCGCTACTGGCAACCGGAAACGCTGACGAACTTCGACACGTCGCTGCACGCTCATTGGCTGGGGCTGCGCATGGCCTGGGATCCGTCGCAGAAGCCGGAAGCGATCGTCGAGGAAATCAACTCGCGGTTGTACGGCCGCGCGGGCGCGGCGATGTCGGCCTACTGGCGGCACATCGACGACACTTGGGTCAACGTCCCGGAATACGCCGGTTGCGGCTTCGGCCATCTCCGTCGCTGGAATGTCGAGAAGCTAACGGAAGCTCGCCGCTTGATGAACGCCGGCCGCGCCGCCTGCACGACCGATGCCGAAACCGCGAGAGTTAAACTCGCCGACGATTCGCTCGCCACGTTCGAGATGCTCATGCAACAACGCCGCGATCTGGCCGACGGCCGCTGGTCCATGTTGGCGGGACAAGTCACCGCGTATCGCACGCGGATGATCGAACTCGGCAAGCAGTACGAGCCGCAGTTCGCCTTCACCAAGATGGGTTGGACCGGCGAGAAAACGCTCAACGTGATCTACTTCGATGCCTTCTACGGCGCGACACACAACGATGCGGCTCGCGTGGCGACGGAGTTCAACGTCATCGCCGCGCCGCTGAAACAGTGGCGTTTCCAAACCGACAAAGACAAAACCGGCGAGGCCGCTGGCTGGTCGAAACCGGAGTTCGATGACTCTGCCTGGAAGACGACCGACTGCGTGGTCGATACCTGGTCGTCGCTCGGCCTGCACAATTACATGGGGAGCGCGTGGTATCGGATGAAGGTCAAGGTTCCGCCGCTCATCGCCGGCAAGAAGACATTCCTCTGGATCGGGGCGACCGATGGTCGAGTGAAAGTCTTCGTCAACGGCCAGCACGTTCCGCACATCAACGACAAGGGCGAGAAAGCCGACTCCGTCAGCGGCCACTGTCAGCCGTTCTCGTTCGACATTTCAACGGCGGTGAAGCCCGATGCCGAAAACTCGATCTCACTGTTCTGCACGCGTGAGATCGTGAATGAACTCGGTACTGGCGGGCTGCTGGCCCCAGCGGCTGTGTACGTGGAACGTTAGCGCGGCGAAGCCGCAACCCAGAGTGGTCCGCCGGGCCACATCACCAACAAGGAAACTCATGCGAAACGCAATCTTCTTCCTCGTTCTGGTCTCGGTTTCGCCGTGCGTTGCGGGGTCCGATGAGCCACCGCAGGTTGAGTTTCTGGTTTGGTCAAGCGATGCGGCGTTCGTGCCGCCGAAGATCGTGGTGCAGTTCGACGCCGACAACGAGACGGGGGTCGATTGGAAGCTGGCCCAAGGGCGGCCGTGGCACGACGCAACTGACGCGGCCAAGCTCGGGGACGCCGTCAGTTTTCTGCGCGAGGGGATCGAACGGCTGAGTGGGCGGCGTCTGGACGTGGTGAGCGCGAACGATTTGTCGCGGGGGATCGTGCTGACGACCCTGGCCGGCGCGTCGATCGACATTCGCAACGACCCCGACGTGCAAGCGGCTCTGAAGAACGACGGCCGTGATGGGTACAACGACCGCGAGGCGTTTTTCATTCGCAGCGAGACGCAGCGGCTGTTGATTGTGGCCAACACCGTCGACGGTTTGGTCGATGCGGTGCCGGAGTTGTTGGAGTCCGTCGGCTACGAAGTGCTGGGCATGGGCCCGAACTGGGTTCATGTTCCGGACGGTCACCGCGATCGGTTAGCGTTTCGCATCCGTCGAGAGGGCCGGCCGTCGTACTACATTCGATGGCTGCACGCGACGAGCGGACAAAGCTACGGCGTCGGGACGATCATGGATGCGAAGCTGCTGGCCGATCCGGCGGACGAGACGGTTGATGTGAGTTGGCGGCGGTGGCAGGTTGGACGAAGGATGATGAAGTCGAATTCGATGCCCGCATTTCCGGGGCATGCGATTCAAGCCTATCATCGGGCGGTGATCGCCAGGATTCGCGAGACGGGCGACACCGATGGCTTCCTCGGCACGGTGCAGCTCGGCCGCGCTGCGGAACGACCGGCGGTAAGTGTCGCGAATCTCGGATGGTTGTGGATCAACTCGGATCAGCCCAAAGCAGTCGGAGCACCGGCCATCGACGGCGTGTTCCTTTCGGACGGAAAGAAATGGTCCGATTGCAATCTCGAAGAAGTCGGCCTGAATCTCGACCTCTCCGTGCCCAGAGTTCGCGAGATCATCTTCGACCAATTCCGACAGAAGTCCGAAGCCTTCTTCGCCGCGACACCCGGCGGGCTGTTCGTCTTCGGCACCGATCCCGAAGACGGCGGCGGGTACACTCAACTCGCGACGCTGCTGAAACAGCCGAATTGGTATCCCGACTACCTCAAGCAAACGGGCGGCGAGTTCGGCCGGCCGTATGTACTTCACGGCTTCAAGGGACTCGATCAACCGCGAGAATTGTGGGACCCGATCGCACCCAGCGATATTGTGTATGGCTTCAACAACTGGCTGTTGCGCGAGTACGACCGCTGGCTCGATTCACTGCCGACCGAGCAGCGCGTCACCACGGCTGGCCGATCGAAACGTGACTCCGTGCGATGTAGCCTCTACAGCTACAACTATCACGACGTGCCCCCTAACTTTAATGTCGATCCGCGCGTGCGTGTCATGATTGCCAGCTATCCGAAGAATCGTGGCCGCGGTAAATGGAAAGCGTTCGCGTCGCAGACCGATCTGGCTCAGGCATTCGCCGTGATGTTGCCGCGTGAGCCGTCTGGCGATTACTGGATCATCAGCCTCTCGTTCTACATGGACCGGTCGCTTGACGGACTGAAGCTGCCATGGGATGCCTCGCCCGCGTTTCTCGCACGGCGTCAGCATGAACACTATGCCGCCGGCTTCCGCGCACTGTCCGCCGAGACCGATTTCAATTTCGGCCGGCTCGGACTGGGTTACTACTTGATGTCGCATCTGCTGTGGAACACGCGGTTGACGGGCGATGAACTCGATGGGCTGCGTGACCGCTGGCTGCAACGCGCGTTCGGCTCAGGCTGGCAGCCGATGAAGCAGTACTACGATTTCGTCCTGCCGGCGAATTATCCAGTCAACTCGCCGTACGCCTGGGCGCGAGCGATTCGATTCATTGAGGCGGCCGACA
>JANMIF010000061.1:0-2484 GCA_031375695.1 Planctomyces sp. | reverse complement strand
CAACAAGGTCCACGATTGATTCTGTGTTATTACCGCTGCGATCACGAACTTCCTGCGGGATCAAATCGTACTTCACGATCAAGTCCTGTTCCGACGGAGCGAGTCGCTTCCAGGTCTCTTCCTGCAACACGGTGGCGAATTTCTGGAGCACGATTTCACTTTCCGTGCGGAGCGTGGCTTGGCCTTCCAACAACTCTTTACTGACCGCGAAATCACCCGCGTTCCGGGCATCCGTACCAACACCCTTTGCCAATTTCTGGCGACGGAGTGGAGAACGAGGAAGAAAGGTGTCTTGCAAGACCTGGTTGTCGAATTGCTGTGAGAACACGTCCTGGTATTGAGCTTGTAGGGCTCGCACACGCGGGGAGAACGCCCGCGCCTTGGCGCTTGCCACCGCCAACATTTCTACCGCGAGTCGTTGCTCGTCTTCATTGGGAGTGTCTTCCACTCGTGCAGCGACGCTGGGCGCTTCCGCCACCGGCACTCCCGTCTCCTCTGTCGCTACGAGTGTGGATGGGGAGGTCGAACCTCCAGGAATTCTCGATGACTCGGTCTCGGTCGGTGGCGATATCGGTGGTGCTGATGACTCCGTGGAACGCGAGCAACCGCCAATGGCAATACACAACACCAGCAAGACTCGTTGAAAACTAAATCGGAGCACTGTTGATCTCCTCGTCGGCGGCGAATGGATCACACAAACTCGCTCAAGTTGTAACCGGCCGCGACCGAGCAATGGTTAAATCCTGATCCCGTTTTCGAGACGAACACTTGAAGTGCAAGCTTGAATTCCGGATTTCGATTCAAATTCACACTGACGACGCCTGTCACAAAGGGATCGCCAGAGTCAAATGCATTGATCAATTCATTTCTCGCGGTTGTGTAGAGGTTCTTAACAATCTTATGAGTAATCCACCATCTGAGCCAATCCTTGCCCATTTGGAGATATCGTCCGCCAGCCAGCGGTGCGGCGGACGGCGCGTACTGCCAACCTCCGTTGTTGGTTGGCCATGCCGGAATCTTCAGACGTGATGTACCGAGCTTGCTAGTTCCGCCCTTGGCCTCAAAGATCGGCCCAGAGATCTGATCTACTCGCATGTTGTAAGATTATGTCCGGACCATTTGGCTTTCGCGCTGGTGCCAGTCCCGCATTCTTAAATCCGAGCAATGTTGGGCAGCATGCGTCCCAACGGACGCATCAGTTTACTGAGTTTGGTGTGCCGAAAATCTGCTTGATGACTCCCCGCAGTAATCGACACGCGGCGAATTAGTCGCACATTGGGCCACTCATCAGGATCGTCGAACCCAGGGACGACTCATTGCTTGCTTGACCACGCCACCTTCGTCGGCCAGCACCCATCAACACGGCAACTGATCAACAGCGTTGCGTCGAAATTACCGCTACTATTTTTTCGCTTTGGATTTTTGGAGGCATGGCTCGCATCGGAGTTCTTTGTGAAAGAAACAGCCGTATGGAGGTGCGGTCGAAAGTTCATGCCTGACCGCGAAGGCGAAAACCTTCGGTGAGAACAAACAAAACAGGCCGGAGTGAGGCAGTTCCCAGAACCACTCCACTCCGGCCATCTCGCGTGGAGCTACTCCGACGCTTCGACTCGGCTATTCCTCGGTCAGGTTGCGTCCCCGCAGAGCCTGCCTCCGCTTCACCGAGCACGACGAATCTGCCACGAACGCACCGCTCGCACAAGGACATTCAGAAACAGCAGGCCCCACCGGTACATGGCCGCGACGGGCTTGCCCGGCGAGTGACTGTTTCCTGAATGCAGTTTTCTGTGGGTACAGTTCCTTGTGATGTCGAGCACTTCGGCCAACCCGTCGTGATCACTGACGTTTTTTGATTTACTTGCTGCCAAGCCGATTCTGTCGTACCGTCAGTCCATGCTCCGTGATCACCAACATCAACTCAAGAATTTTGTTTCGGTCATTGCCGTGGTGACAGGAATTGTCGGCACGGTTGTCGTTGCTTGGATCGGTGCCGAACGACTTCAGACTCTTTGGCTTGGAAACATGCTCACCTTCGTTGTGGGGCTTCTTCTGCATCGAAAGGTTGCTGACGATGAGAGTGCCCTTGGACTTCTCGACACGCCGTTTCATCTCTCGCAGGACACAGAGGTCTTCGACCGATACCAGCGGATCTCACGACAATTGCTGCGCATCAGCCAGCGCCGCAACGTCGTGTTTCGAGAATTGGCGTTACAGAGCCTTGATGAGACGGTGACGTGTTGTGCTTTGCTGGGCCAAGGTTTGATCGTTTTCGCGGAAACGGAGACTTGGCGCATTGCCTATGAGCGGCTGCTGCGGGAAACCACCGTCTTCAACTACCGCTCGGTGGCCCTCGTGCGTCATCCGCAATACTGGCAGGACGCTGCCGGGACCGGGAGCATGCAACTCAACTTCCTGCTCGTGGAACAAAAGATCGTGGCGATTGACCGGATCGTGATCATTGCCGATGAGCTTTGGCCGAAAAGC
>JANMIF010000018.1:0-3959 GCA_031375695.1 Planctomyces sp. | reverse complement strand
CACCCAAAATGTCGCCGATGGTGATGACGCAGTCCTGGAAGTGTTGCAGGACCGCCTCGACGCCTCGGCGGTTCGGGCATTTCTCAGCGCGGATCGTGAACTTGACCTGCTCTTGAGCGTTGCCTCGGACGTCCTTCGGGTAGTGGTCGTCTTGGCCTTCGATACGCACTGGGCCGAGCGCCAAGCGGATATTCGCGCTGAGGCTCTTCAAATGCTTCGCGAGCAAGTACGCCTCCTCGACGGTCATCCACGGCGAAAGCACTGCGGCGACGGCTTTCGGATTCTTCGTCGCGGCTTCTTTGAGCGCATTGCGAGTTGCCGTCAGAGCGGTGTCCCAATCGACGGCGACTCGGCGGTCGCCTTGCGACATCTCCGGGTGCTTGAGTCGTTGATCCGAATGGATGTACTTCCAACCGAAGCGACCATCGTCGCACATGAAGTCTCCCTGAGCCTGCGGATTGCTGCGCGGCTTCAGGCGGAAGACGGTCTCGTTGTTTTGGTCGACCTGGATGCTGCAACCGGCCGAGCAATCCGGGCAGACGCTGTCGGCGGACTTCAGCCACCAGACTCGTTGCTTGTAGAGAAAATCTTTCGAGCACAACGCTCCGACCGGGCAGATATCGACCACGTTGCCCGCGAGTTTGTTGTTGACCGGCAATCCCGGAAAGATGTCGATCTCTTCGTGGCTGCCCCGGTTGATGACTTGCAACTCGCCGGTGCCGCTGATTTCACGAGTGAACCGCACGCAGCGAGTACACATCACGCAGCGGTCGGTGAACAGCGTGATCTGGTCGCCGATGTAGTCCTTGTCCGGCTTGAGCTCCTTCGGTTCCATCAACCGGCTCTGCATGTGCCCGAATTTGTAGGTGTAGTCTTGCAGGAAGCACTCGCCCGCCTGATCGCACGTCGGACAATCGAGCGGATGATTCAGCAGCAAATACTCCAGCGTCGCCGCCTGAGCCTGCTTGACCTTCGCCGAGTTCGTGACGATGACCGTCCCGTCCTTGACCGGCGTCTGACACCCCGGCACGACCTTCGGCTGCATCGCCACCGTGCCATCCGGCTTCTTGTCGCCGACCTCAACGAGACACATGCGGCAACTGGCCACAACGGTCAGTGCCGGATGCCAGCAATAATGTGGAACTTCAACGTCAGCCCGCTTCGCAGCCTGAATACAGTTCAGCCGCTCGCTGTCGCCGATGGAAACTTCTTTACCGTTGATTGTGACTGTCGCCATTTCGTCCTTGGTCCATTATTCGTTGTCCGTAAGCCGGAGAACGGGAGTGTTGAATTACGAGGGTTTGTTTTCGGCCTTCCGATTCCCCAGCCATCGCCGCAGCGACTTCTCCGATTCGCCTGACGCTCGGCCGGCGAGCAAGCCTTCGATACTGAGGTCTTCGTCGAGGTCTTGCCAATGAATTCCTTCGCCGTCGCCGATCAATCGACAGTTCTGTCGCTCGGCAGGTGTTCCGTGGAATAGCCGAGGATACCACTCCAAGGGCACGCTCACCGAGCGGCCGTCGGTGAGATCGACAGTGAGCGTGTCATCCGTGATTTGAACGCCATTGGCTCGTGCCGCCTGAAAATCAGTCGTCAAAGTGCTCATGCCATGCCTCCAGAAATCGGAAGTCGTTGTGTTCTACCAGCCGACGAACCCGGATCAATTCCGCTCGCGAAAAACCGCGACTATTTTGCAACCGTACCGGCTCCAGCCAAAACTTGGCAACGCTATTGTCTCGCTCGACGTGAACGTGCGGCGGCTCGTCGCGATCCGCCGAGTAAAAGAAAAACCGATACGGGCCTTCGAGCAAGATCGTCGGCATGTCTTTCCTTTCACGATCATTTCGCTTTCTGCACGGCGGGCATCAACCGGCGTTCCTTTTCAACGAGTGGCCTCAACCGTGTGGCTGCGCCATCGAACTTTGCAACCCGAAATTCAGGCTCGTTGATAAGTTTGATTACGGCGAAGGCTTCGACCTTTGCTGCGTTGATTTTCCACCAGATAGATGTCCGTGCCGCCAACGATGAAAAGGACAAGGAGTATCAGTTTGGGTAAGGGCTCATGCGCAACCAACGACATCCTTTCAAGGTCTGCATATCGAACCGTCCGTCGCTTTTTTGAAGGGCCGAACTCCAGGCCGCGGTCGAAGAACTGAATACCCCATTTCGATTTGTCTTCGTCATTGGTAGGGTGGGGCGAGCATCGAGACCCACCGCAGATTACTTATTCTTTGATTGCGACTGCTTGACGATCGCTTCATTCACCTCGGCAGCAAAACGGAGGGCATTCGTTCGCAATTTCCTCTCACCAGTAATGTCAACCTTTGATAACGCTCGCCAGCCATAGTCGTTATGGCAGGTCTTCAATACGACGTCATCCGAAGAGTGCTTTTCAAGCAATGGCCAAACGGTGAACACCAGATCCTCGTGGTTCGGCGACGCGAGAGGCAGCTTTGAACTCGAGCCCTGCTTAGCTTTGGCAATCGACAACTTTGAGGATGATTTCTTCATTTGCACTCCAATAGATGCTCAGCAACGGTGAATTGGCGGGGCTCACGATATTCGACCCACCCTAGGTTTTGATTGATTCGCAGCGGTTATCTTACGGGCAGTCCGCGGATCGGTCGCACCGCCGCTCGGACTTCGGTCGCCCAACGCCTCGCCGATTCCATCTGTCGTTTAATCGCGTTCTCGCCGGGATATCTCGTCTCCACAGCGAACTCACTGAGGAAGATTATTAGCCCCCGGCGCAAAGACAGCAACTGCGGATGCAGTGGCAAGAGCAACGCAAAGAGGTCTTCCAGATTGTGCATCAGGCGGTTGGATCCTTCGATGCGCATCATGCGGATGTCTCGCTCATTTGAATTCGGCTAAAGCCGGTCGGCTTTCTGAATCCTTTCTGACCTCGCTCTGGTTTCGTTGGTTTGATACACATGGAATGCAAATGCGAGCGCAGCAATCAGAATCACGGCAATAATTCCGAGCAAGATGGAATTGGTGTTATTTTGATTGTCAGCCATATCCTACTTTCTGCGATTGTCTCGAATAAATCGATCGACTTCACGCATCTTCTCATTACTTGCCCGTCTGTCTTCGTTTGCGTTCCATGTGTAAACCATGAATCCGCACCCGATAACAAGCGCTACAATCACCAAAATCAACACATTGTTGTTGGTCGAGGGAGGTGCTGGTGGTGGCGATGCGCTTTGTGAACTGGGGTTGGACATCGAAGTCTCTCCTTTTAATTCGTGTGATGAAGCGGGTATCTGAACCGAAATTCTCAACCGTCTCAATTAATATCACAACCCGGTTTGTACTTCGGGCCGTTCAGACTTTGTACTCAGGACATTTCTGTGAACCGCCACAGTGCTCACATGTTTTAGTGCTCTGCCCGGTCTTTGGTGGATACTCCCCGGGATTTGGAACTTGCAGATCAGGAATTTTTCCGGTTCCACCACATCTCTGGCACGTCGGGTTGCCCTTGCACTGTTTACAATAGTCGAGATTCATGATTGCGCTTCCTTTTTGAATGGGTAGGCAGATTTACGTCAGAATCGTGCGGTCAATGTCCGCCCATCTTCAAACTCACGAGCGTGCTTTTTCTGCCGCTGTTGATCCAGTCTTCGAAGTCGCTGCGGTATTTGTTGATGGCGTTTTTGACGGGCCAGGCGGCTCCGTCGCTGAGGCCGCAGATCGTCGTGCCGGGGATGATGCCGATGCCGTTGGCGACTTCAAGCAAGAGGTCGATGTCGCGGAGTTGGCCGCGGCCGTCGAGGATGCGTTCCAGGATTTTCGTCATCCAGGCGGTTCCCTCGCGGCAGGGAGTGCATTGGCCGCAGCTCTCGTGCGAGTAGAACCGGCAACTGTTGTAGAGCACCTCGACCATGTTGGTCTGGTCATCGACGACCATCACCGCCGCCGTCCCCAGGCCCAGGCAGCCGACTTTGCCGGGGCCGTTG
>JANMIF010000007.1:0-56636 GCA_031375695.1 Planctomyces sp. | reverse complement strand
GTTCCACCTCACGGCTTTGCTCACGCCGGGGACGGTGCGCACGATGAGCGCGTCGAGGCGGCGGCCGACGTCCCGTTTCCAGCTCGGCATGGCCGCGATGTAGGCCTGCACGGGAGCGTCGCCGTCGGCCTTCGCGATCTGAGGGTTGCCGCCGGAAAGAAGTTTCACCGGCTGGGCCTGACTCGCACCGGGCTTGGCCTTCTTCGCAATCAGCCGCCGGGCGTTAGCCCCGGTTCGGTCTGGCTCGAACCGGACGCTAGCGCGTTCCGGCTGATCGCTGCCAGGAACTCTTAGCACAGTATTTTGGGCCACAGCGGCCTTCACGAGCGCCTGGAACGCGCCCGCGTCGATCTGCTCCCCTTCGTGGATGTCGATCGCCCTGCGCGTGTTCCCTTCCAAGCTGGAATTGAAGAGTCGCGATGGGTCTGGGAGGCCGGCTCCCCGCGCGAACGTGAGCTTCACGACCTTCGTGTACGTCTCGCCGGTGCAGACGATCCCGTGGTGTGACCAGACCGGAACCCCCGCCATCGCATTCGACGGCTTCCTCCATTTCCGCTCCTCGATCATCTCGGGGTCGGCTTCCAGGATCAGCGCCCGCATGCGAGCCAAGGTCTCTCCGCGCCATCCCGTCAGGTCTCGAATCCGCTGGTCGCTGAGCTGGGAGGCGGTCGCGCCCGTCTCCGCGCCTGCATTCGGAAGGGACTTGGCCTTCGTGCCCGCGGTCTTCGTCGCCTTGGCCGCAGGCTTGAGTGCCCCGCCGACACGAGCCTTACGCTTGGCCTTCGGCTTCACATTGCGCTCCGGCATCGTTCGTCCCTTCTTGCTAAATCGGAATCGCTCGCACGCTGCGACTTTCGAGAGAGGCAGGCGGTACCGCTTGCTTCAATCTGTCCGCTCAGCACCTGACGCTGTCCACCGGATCGAAAGCGGCCGTGGGAAACCTAGCTCGCGAGAAGAGTCGTTCGCGTAGCGAAGCGTGTCGCAGGTTTGGGTCGTTCTGGCGAATGTGATGTCGTTTGCCTCGGCGAGTTTTCACGACCAGAAATCCGTCGGGAGCAACGGATTCAATGATCCAAAACTTATCCACGCAATACGAATACTCTTCGCCTGCCTCGGCGGGAGCGACCAACCGCGCTCGCTGGCCCGGACGACGGCTGATCTTGGTCTTGCGGTAGACCACGAGGTTCTGACTCTCAAAGGGACGACGCCACATGTTCGCGATTCCAAGGACCAAACGGCTGACCGCCAGCGGAGTTGTGAGCCAAGAGCGGCTTGGCCACTCAAGTATTCTTGTGTTGAGAAGGCGAAATGAATACCGCATGAATTGTTAATTCTCAAGAACTTCCTATGAAATCCACATTGGTCCTGGATATGTTCCGGCCCCTCACTGAGGATCGCAGGATGCAATTTCGCGACGGAGTCGAGTCCATGTCGAACGGTTCAATCATGGAGACGCAGTCATGTCAGCCAACATGTCGTTTGGCACTTGTAGTTCGCTCTCGCAGTCGAGATCAGTCGCAGAAGTCTTTCGTCGTTCCGTGCCGCGCGAGGAGTATTGCTCACTGTTGGTGAGCCGCCGCCAGCTTGAGCGCTACGATGATCAAGCTCGGTTACATCGCGGCTTGCTAGATCTCAAGTCCCGCGAACTTTTTGAAATCTCCGACTACGACCTGTTTGTAGCTCGATGATGGCTGACGCAGGTTTGAACGACTTCGCGCCGCCAGCTTGGGAGCCTCGACAATGTCGCTTGGCGTTCGCGTTGATCGCGGTCACATTGCTGGCGTACCTGCCAACGATGTGGGCGGGCTTCATCTGGGATGATGACGATTACGTCGTTGATAACGCGGCTTTACAGGACACAGTCGGTCTGGTTCGCATCTGGACGGACCCCAAAGCCACGCCGCAGTATTACCCGCTGGTCCACACGACGTTTTGGATCGAGCAACATGTTTGGGGCTTGAACCCGCGTGGTTATCACGCGACGAATGTGCTGCTGCATGTGCTGTCGGCCATCTGTTTGTGGCGGCTGTTGCAACGCTGGCAAATTCCTGGTGCCTGGCTGTGCGCGGCGGTGTTTGCTCTGCATCCGGTACATGTGGAATCGGTCGCCTGGATCACCGAACGGAAGAACGTGCTGTCGGGCTTTTGGTATTTGGTCGCCGCTGGCTGGTACTGGAGTTTTACTGAGACAGTAACCGGTGATTCGGCTCGCAATTGGGGTGCGGCGACGTTGGGGCGATATCTCGCCGCGTTGGCCGCGTTTGTCTTGGCGTTGCTGAGCAAGACGGTGGCCTGTTCACTCCCGGCAGCGATGTTGTTGATTCTGTGGTGGCGACGCGGGACTCTGCGAGCGGTCGATTGGTTGCGACTGGCACCGTTCTTTTTTATCGGAGCGTTGTCCGCGCGGCTGACGTCTCATTTGGAGCAATCGCACGTCGGGACGGAACGAATTCAGATTGGTCTGCAAGCCATCGATCGATTTGTATTGGCTGGCCGTGCCGTTTGGTTTTATCTCGGCAAGTTGCTGTGTCCGACATCGTTGACATTCATTTATCCGAAATGGTCGATTCGCGCAGATGACGTTTGGCAATGGACCGGCCTTGTCGGAGCCTGTCTGCTGTTGGCAACGCTGGCACGTTTACGACATCGAATCGGCCGCGGACCACTTGCGGCCGCGTTGTTCTTCGGTGGGACGCTGCTGCCAGCGCTCGGTTTTTTCGATGTCTTTCCGATGCGGTATTCGTTCGTGGCGGATCACTTTCAATATCTCGCCAGCCTGGGACCGATCGTGCTGCTGGTGAGTTCGGCCTGGCGGTTCGCGACGAACTCAAATCGAGTGACATCCAATGTGCGGAGGACCGTTGCAGCAGTCATCCTGCTGGTGCTGAGCGTTTTGACTTGGCGGCAAACACATGTTTATCGCGATCTGGAAACGCTGTGGCGAGACACGCTGGCAAAGAATCCCTCGGCAGCGATCGCGCACAACAATCTGGCCAGAATCCTTGATGATCGCGGAGACGTCACGGGAGCGCTGAATCATTTGCGAGAGTCGGTGCGAATCGACCCGCTGCCGGAATCTCGTGCGAATTTTGCGTTGTTATTGGCCAAAGACGGACGTTTCGAAGAGGCCATCACGGAATATCGTGAGTCGTTGCGAATTGAGCCGCGTTCGTTGGCCCACGCCGCACTGGCACGTTTGTTCGTGCAACTTGGCCGAAACGATGAGTCACAATCCGAGTTTCGCCTTGCCGTGGAGTTGACTCCTCGCGACCCAGATTTGCGATTGCAGTTTGCCGAGTCGTTGATGGTGTCGGAAAAATTTGACGAAGCCTTACGGCAATTAGATGTCGTTTCCGTGCTGGCTCCTCGGCATCCGCGCTTGTGGTTTGATGCGGGGCTGATTTGGCTGGAGCGTCGTGACCCACGTCAAGCGGTCACGGCGTTTGAACGAGCGGCCGAACTCGCGCCGGAGGTCCCCGGAACCTTCTATCGGTTGGGGCTGGCTCGCGAGCGAACCGGCGACCTCGCCGGAGCGGCAGCAGCTTTTCGTCAAGCGCTGCGTCTGCGACCCAATTGGCCGGAAGTGCAAGAGGCTCTGAACCGAGTGACCAAGTCGTGATCCCGTTGCGATCAGACATCAATCACAGACGCGGCTTCGATTCGTGAGCACTTGGCAAAGATCGCGTGAAATCATGGTGAAGTTCGTTCAACGTAGCTTGGCGGCCGCTAGTTGATCGCTAGATTCTGCGTCAATCAAGGATCGAGGTGTCGAATGAATCTGCGAGTCTGCGTGATTGCTGGACCGGACAAGGGTCGCGAGTTTCCATTGGGGACGGCTGGCCGCTTGGTCATTGGTCGAGGTCAGGACACCGACACGAAATTGAGTGATCCGAGCATCTCTCGCGCGCATTGCGAATTGCTCAATGCGGATCGGTCGACATTGCTCAAAGACTGTGGCAGCGCCAGTGGCACGTTTGTGAACGACGAGCAAGTTATCGAACGAGCCGTACATCTCGGAGACGTGATTCGGCTGGGCGACACAGAACTGCGAATCGACCCGGTGGTCGTGCCGGATGATCGCACGATTGCACCTCGACGTGCGGTCACTCAGCGAATGCAGTCACAGGATTTGTCGCATTTGGTCGGACGGACGATTCACCGGTATACAATCACGAAGGCCATGATCCGTGGGAAAACAGGCATGATCTTTCGAGCGCTCGACGAGGAGAAGAACCGTACGGTCGCCATCAAAGTCCTCTGGCCAACTGCCGTCACTAATCGCGATGAAACTCGCCGTTTCGTGCGTGCGATGAAATTGATGCGGCCGATCAAGCATCCACATATTGTCCGAATCCTGAACGCCGGAATCAGCGAGAACCCGAATCTCAACGAAACGCTGTGCTGGTATGCGATGGAGTTCGTTGATGGCGAAAACCTGCGGGCGGTTATCAAACGAGTCGGCACGGCCGGAATGCTCGATTGGGAAACGGCGTTGCGAGTCGCCATGCACATCAGCCAGGCACTCGACAAGGCGGCCGAGTCGGGATTTGTGCATCGCAACATCACTCCCGACAACATCCTGCTGACGAAGGCCGATAAGACCGCGAAGCTAGGTGATCTGATGTTGGCCAAAGCCTTAGAAGGGACCGCTGGCGACCAGATCACTCAGCCGGGTGAATTGCTCGGCGACGTTCCGTACATGTCGCCGGAACGGACGCGCGGCGAACCGCTCGATTTGCGATCCGATATCTACAGTCTGGGAGCCACGTTGTACGCGCTGCTCACCGGTCAGCCGCCATTCGACGGCAGCAACTTAGCCACGTTGATCAAGCAAATCCAAGAAGATGAACCGCTGCCTCCGAAGACCATGCAACTTTCGATCAACGAAGGTTTCGAAAATCTGGTGATTAAGATGCTGGCCAAGCGACCCGCCGACCGCTACCAAACTCCGGGTGAGTTGTTCAACGAACTGACGCGCATCGGCAAATTCGCCGGGTTGGATGTCTAAGCGGAATGAACCTTTTATGCCTTTGGCCCTGCACGAAGATTCCACCGCTCCGCCGCAACGGCATTCGCCCGCACGGGCCGATCGCGAGATCGTTGATCGTCCAGCGACTCGGCCGACTCCGGTCAATTCGTTTGGCGATTATGAATTGCTCGAAGAGATCGCTCGCGGCGGCATGGGGGTTGTCTATCGAGCGCGGCAGCGGAGTTTGAATCGGTTGGTCGCGCTCAAGATGATTCTGGCCGGTCAGCTTGCGACGCTGGATGACATCGAACGATTTCGGTCGGAAGCTCAAGCGGCAGCGGCGCTCAGTCATCCGGGGATTGTGCCGATTTACGAAGTCGGGCAGGTCGGCGGTCAGCACTTCTTTTCGATGGAGTTGATCGACGGCATGAGCCTCTCGCGGCGAATCGCGATCGGGCCGTTGGAGGCGATCGAGGCGGCTGAAATCCTGCGCGAAGTGGCCGAGGCGGTGCAGTTCGCTCATGAGCATGGCATCGTGCATCACGATCTGAAACCGGCGAACATCCTCGTCGATTTCGATGGGCAACCGCATGTCACCGATTTCGGCCTCGCACGGCGAATCAACTCGGAGTGTGGCCCGCTCTCGCCAAGAGCCGAGCCGCCGTCAGTGGATGTTCCCAGCATCGCTCTCGGCGAGAGCGGGCGACATTCCGGCGAGCCGATTGGGACGGCGAGCTACATGCCTCCGGAGCAGGCGTTTGGCCAGCGCGATCAGATCGGGCCGCACTCGGATGTGTACTCGTTGGGAGCGACGCTGTATTGCCTGCTGACCGGGCGGCCTCCGTTTCAGTCGGCCAACACGGCCGACACGCTGCTACAAGTGATTCATCACGATCCCGTGCCACCGCGCCTGTTCAACAGCCAGATTCCGAAAGACCTCGAAACGATCTGCCTGAAATGTTTGGAGAAGACTCCGGCGCGGCGATACGGCTCGGCCGCCGTGCTGGGTGAGGAATTGAACCGCTTCTTGAACAGCGAGCCGATCCTGGCTCGGCCGATTGGGCCGGTCGGTCGGCTGATGAAGTGGTGTCAGCGGCATCGGTCGTTGGCGGTCGTCGCGTTTGTGCTCGCGGCGTCGGTGTCAACGCTGGTCGCGACCAGCGTGATTTACAACGTGCAATTGGTCGAACAACGTGAAGCGGCTCGCCGCGCCGAACAAAACGCTGTCAACTTGCTGAAGCTGACTCAAGACCTGCTGCAACAGTTGGGTCAAGTTCGCGAATCCGAATCGGCGTTGTTGACGTTGCAAATGACCGACTACGGCGGCCTGTCGGCGGAACTGGAACAATGGGCGATCAGCCCCGACGACGAATCGAACAACGAACGCCGAGTCCGTTTGATCGACGAACTGCAACGCCTGGGGGATTCGGCCGTCCCCGCGCTGCGCGAGCGGCTGAAACAGCTTCACGACCAGGTCACCGAACGCGATCCGATCTTGAGGCGTCACATTTCGGAAACGGTCAATCAACTCAACGCCGCTTGTCGTGAAGCCTGGCAACAAACTACCGAGCAGTCGCCGATCGTCCGCGACCGAGTGCAAGTGTTGTTGCAAGCCCGCGTGCTGCAACTCTGTGACGACTTGCTGGCCAATTCGCGACACCCGAACCTCGACGAACTGCGACATCGTTGGTTGACGTTTCGTCACAGCCTCTCAATTGTGGCGGACGACAAATTGATCACCACGATGGACGATGTCGCCGCGCGACTCACCACTTGGACCGACCGCCGCCCCGATGCGATCGAAATGCCGCTGCGAGAACTGCAAGCCAAACTGCGATCCGCCATGAGTTTGTGAATGTCCGTGAAGAATGGGTTAATCAGCTCGGATGCCGATTGTTGATCGGAGTGATACCGACGATCATGCCCGCTCTTTGTTCGAGGAATTATTCTTCCCGCGACCAAGACAGAACGAGTTATCACGCTTTATCCCACGTGGCAAATCGTTTCAACTCAAACCGCGAACGGAATAAACATGACGGCTATGGCGAGATCCCCAAAAACTTTGGTTGGCCAACGCATCGCCAACGGGCGATACAACGTCCGGTCGATTCTTGGCCAAGGGAGCATGGGCTATGTGTTCCGCGCGTTTGACGAGCGGCTGCAAACCGAAGTCGTGATCAAAGTCCCGACCGCCGCGAAGTTGGAACATCCGCAGTATCACCAGCGATTCCTGCAAGAATCGCGATTTCTGGTCAAGTTGGCGCATCCGCACATCGTCAAGATTCTGGACATCGGCGATCACGACGGGTTGCCATTTTTCGTGATGCAGTTCGTCGAGGGGGGCAGCCTGCGAGACAAGTCCGGCAACGAAGACGGTGACAAGCGGAAGATGCAGCCGATGCCGCTTGAATCGCTGTCCGAGTGGCTGCTGCCCGTTGCCAAGGCACTCGACTTCATGCACCAGCAGGGCTATCTGCATCGCGACGTGAAGCCCGCCAACATCTTGTTCGATCAGCACGGTCATGCGTATCTATCGGACTTCGGCCTGTCGAAACTCATTTCGGATGAAACCGAGACCGACAGCGCGATGACGAATGCCGGCGCGATCATCGGAACGCCCAGCTATGTGGCTCCCGAAATCGTGCTTGGCCAAGACTACGACGGTCGCGCGGATCAATACTCGCTGGCGTTGACGGTTTACGAAATGCTGACTGGAGTGATTCCGTTTGAAGGA
The DNA here is from genome assembly GCA_031375695.1 of Planctomyces sp. GTDB lineage: Bacteria > Planctomycetota > Planctomycetia > Planctomycetales > Planctomycetaceae > SXKJ01. The sequence goes on along the minus strand of JANMIF010000007.1, from coordinate 48,933 downwards.
CCGACCGGTTCGGCCACGTTCGTCAATCAAACCACGATGCGAGCGCCACCGCTGACGCAGCTCAACCCGGACGTGTCGGAAGACCTCTCGAAGCGCGTGTTGAAGGCGATGGCGAAAGCTCCCGCCAACCGCTACGTCTCGTGTGTGGCGTTCGCCGAATCGGTGTTGTCGGGGATTTTTAGCGATCGATCTTCCGGGACTTACAGCAGTCAGAGTTCTCAAGTGTCGGCTCCCGCAGCCACTCAGCCAGCCGGATCGCGCAGCAGCGTGGGAGCGTCACAAACTCGACCGGCTCGACCCAGCCAAGAGAGCGACGAACTTCCGCCGCCACCACGACGCGCCGTCGCAAAAAAAGTCAAAGGCAAGAACCCGACTGCGAGTCGCGTGAAAACCGTCAAGCGGTATGTGATCGCCGGAACATCGAAAGGAACACCGGGACAAGTCCCGTGTCCGAATTGCCGCCGGAACGTGAAGTTTCCCGTGGCATACGCCGGCAAACGCGGACTGTGCATTGCCTGCCAAGAACGACTGCAAGTCTCCGACGATCTCAAAAAGCTGACTTGGCTGAAGATCAAAGAATTCCCGGCCGACGATTCTGACGCCGTCGGTGCCGCACAGGTTCTGGATTCCTCGGTGAGCGAATCGGAATTCAATTTGGTTCTGGGCGAACGCCTGTTTGGCTGGCGGTTGAGTCGCCAGCAAACATTGTGGCTGACTCTTGGTCTCGTAGCACTGCTCGTTGTGCTCGGCATTTACTTCTCGATTGAGTCGCAAAAAGTGCCGCCCAAAACTCAGAAAGGGGCGATGGAGATCGGCCATGTCAGCGAACCCGCAATCGGCAAGCGCCAGCACTTACCCGATTTTCATGCGGTGCTCACACAAACTAAAAATCGTCTGAGACACTTCTCTCTCGGCCAACCGGGTTTCAATGAGATGTTCAACCACAAACTTGAGGAGACGTGTTCATGAGAACTGCCGCGCTGGAAGCCCCGCTTCACGAGAACGATCGCGTGACGGTGAAGCCGGGCGTGTTCGCCCCCGCGTGTCCTTGTGTGGAGATGTCCGGCTGGACCGGACGGCTCGTCGATTCGATGCCCTCGGATGTCGGCGCCCTGTGCATGGTCGAATGGGACTCCGCGACAATCGGCCGGATGCCCGACGACTACCGAGCCTGGTGCGATATCGAAGAACTTGGCCCCGAGCTGGCCATGTTGCTTGGCCACCAATTGCAGAAGTCCACATCCGAGGAGCCGCCGCTCCGATCGACGATTTGGCCGAGAACGCTCCGATACGAGGCGGTCGTGCAGCCGCGAATGTTGGTTATGCACTCGTGAAAGGCTCGTTCGCCTTACGAGGTTTGCAGTTCCTCGGCCGTGAGAATTTTCAGTGTGAGGCGGCGGATCTTCTTACGGACTTCGGCGATCCGCAGGCACGTCGCCCGAAAGTCGGTGTGATGTTGCAGGAAGTCGGGGAAGTGACCCTTGCCTTCGATCACGAGCCGGCGCATTCCGTTCAGAAGCGGGACGACGCTGTTTTCCAGTTGTTGACGCAATTCGTTGGCGGCTCGTGTGATCTCGTTCGACAGGAATCGAACGGCATCGGGATCCAGTTCGGTCGATTTTGGATGGGCCTCGGCGAGGGCTGGTCCGTTCGCTTTGTGGGCGTAAGCCGGCGCGATTCGCTCGAGAGGGTTGAGGTACACGCCGCTGCCAGCGGCGGACAACATCATGGCCCGATTCAATCCGGCTTGAGCCTTCAGAAAGTTCGGACGGATCGCCAGGGCTTTTTGGAAATGAGTCGCCGCCAAGGTGGCCGTGTTGAGTTGCAGATACACGCTGGCCAATTGAAAGTGGGCATCGGCCGAATTCGGCTGAATCGCCAAGGCTTCGCGCAACGCCGTTTTTGCCAACGGCAGGTCGCCCAAGCGGCCATGAGCGACTCCCAAGTTGAAGTACACCCCGAACGAGCTTCGGTTCAGACGCAAGGCTTGAGTCAGCGCTTCGACCGCTCGCTTGTAATGAGTCAGCTTGTTGTACGCGGCTCCCAAATAGATGTAGACATTCGGCTCAGTAGGATACAACTGAGTGACTCGTAACAACTGCGGCACGGATTGTTGCGCTTGGCCGGACACTAAATAAGCTCGGCCCAGCAGCAGTCGCCACTCAACTTCCGCCATCGGTTCGGAGTTCTGTTCGATCGACTCGCGGCACATTCGGATCGCTTGCGAAAAATCCTTGTCGTGCAGCAGTCGCTCGGCCTGGCGCAATGAACGCTCATGCGGGTCCACCGGAACCACGTCGTCAACGATGGGAGTGTGAGTCGTCATGATTGATCCACGAGACCTCCTCGGCATCATTCCTGTCCGACCAGGACAAACTCTTGATTGTCCGGCTCGGACACCAACAACCCTCGGCGCTTGAACAAAGTGATCTCATTGCCGACATCGTTGAAACGGACCTCGTCCATGAACGAGCGAATCAGCGTCAGGCCGCGTCCCGAAGGGCGCTCGAGGGCGTCATCGGAGAACGGGTCGGGGACGGCGGCCGGATCAAAACCCGGACCTTCGTCGCGGATCGAGCAGCGAAAAACTCCCGGTCCGCAGTGAACTTCCACGGTGATGCGTCGCTGCGCGTACGGCGGTTGATGAAGTCGTTGCCGAGCCAACCGCCGATACAACTCGTCGTCTTCGTTCCGCAGTTCCGAATCCAATTCGAGATTGCCGTGATAGCAGGCATTGATCAGCGATTCTTCGACCGCCATGCCGATTCGCAGGATTTGGACGGGGTCGCATTGCCAGATGGTGTGAACGATGTCTCGCAAGTGGCTGGAAAGTGCCAGCAACAAGTTGATGTCATTCTCCACGACGAAGACAGAATCTTGTTGAGTCAATCGCTGAGTCACTCGCGACTGTTGCCGTTCGATATAGGTGTTGGCCAGGACTCGTTCGACGGTCGGGCCAAGGTCTTGCAGCAGTCGTCGCTTCGGAACGTAACCGGCCGCGCCCGCTTCGAGTGCTTGAATGGCCAACTCTTCGCTCCCTTTGGCGGTCATCAACACAACCGGCAATCGAGGCTGCTTGTGGCGGAGTTCGATCACCAGTTGCAAGCCATTCATATCCGGCATCTGCATGTCGGTGACAACCAGATCTGGCTTCAAGATCGGAATTTGCTCGAGCGCCGCCAGTCCGTTGCTGGCATGATCGACGTGCGCGTTCTCCAGCTTTTCCAACACGCTCCCCGCCAACTTTCGATCCACTACGGAATCGTCCACGATCAGAATGTTCGGCATCAATGTGTCCTTTGATGAACGGTCAGTTTGTGTGCAAAGGAGGAGCGAGCGAGACGTCCACTTCCGGGAGGCGGGGTGGTTTGGCGGGAACACACCTCAATGTCACCGCTCGCTCCTCACAATCGCCGGCAGGCATTTTCTCACGAGGTGTTCTCGATCAGAGCCGGTAGGGCGTGATTCAAACGTTCGGCCTCGAACTGCAATTGCGCCACGGCGGCGGGAAGTTCATCCCAGCGATTCGACTTGGCCAGTTGTTCGACCGCGAAGGCCAGCGTCACGCACGGCGTGGCCCCCAGGTTGTCCGCTGAGTTCTTCAACGTGTGGGCGGCTCGTTGGAGTTGCGTTGGTCGGAAGTCGGCCAATGCACTTTGGATTTCGCCCAGCGCGTCAGGGATCTGCGCGTAAATCAACCGCGTGATCTCGACAAACAAACTCCGATCACCGTTCAATCGAGCGAGTGCTTGTTGAAGGTCCGGCAAGACCTCGTCAGCAACCTGATCGAAATCGGCCACGGGGCTGTCGAGAGGTGGCAGCCCAGCAGCCGAAGCGGCGGCGAGGTCGCGAGACTCGCGCCGCATCACAGGCAACGAAGCCGGCTGGCGAGACATCACTTCAACGGTTGGCCCCATTGTCGCCAACGCATCGAGAGAGACTCCCGACTCCAACGGTAGCCGTGCCTGTAAGTTGTTCAACTCCGTCTGTCGCCGAAGTCGTGAGTTTTTGGCGAGCCGCTCCGCGGCGAGCGTCTCGTCCAAGATATTCGATTCCATTTGTCGCCGAAGTTGTGTGTCTTCGGTCGTTGAGGGACTCATGTCTGATGAGCTCACCGAACTCTCACGAGTTCGGTTACTTGGTAGATGTCGCAAGATCGCGCGCAGCAGTTCGGCTCGTTGAATCGGCTTGACCGCGTAATCGTCGCAGCCAGCGGAAACACATTCCTGGCGATCGTCGCGCATCGCGTTGGCGGTCAGCGCGATGATCGGCTCTTGATAGCCGAGCGACCGCAACCGCCGCGTGGCCGAGTAGCCGTCGAGGATCGGCATCTGCATATCCATCAACACCACATCGAACGGCCGCCCCTTCCGAAATTCCCCCCAGGCCAGCGACACGGCTTCCTCGCCATGATTCGCAACAGTCACGTCCGCTCCGCTCCGCTGCAAGAACACCGAGATCAGCCGTTGATTGTCCGGGCTGTCTTCCGCCAGCAGCACGCGGCACGCCAGACGAACTTCTGACAATTCGGCGACTGGTGACCGGGTCTGCTTGGCGAGCGACACATCAACTGGAATATCGCGCCACGTTTCACGAGCCAGTGGCCCCGCTTCCACAACGACGGTGAAGCAGCTTCCACGTCCGGCTTCGCTGGTCACGGAAACGTCACCTCCCAACATTCGAGACAGCCGGCGACTGATCGACAAGCCAAGTCCCGTGCCGCCGAATCGCCGCGTCGTCGATCCGTCTGCTTGCGTGAACGGCTGAAACAATCGCTCGGCCTGTTCGCGACTCAGTCCAATGCCGGTGTCGATGACTGAGAATCGAAGTTGACCTGTTTCGCCAAGAATCGGCTCGCGCACGCACTCAACCTGTAATTCCACGAATCCGGCTGGCGTGAACTTGATCGCGTTGCCGATCAAGTTGATGAGCACCTGCCGCAGCCGAGTTGGATCGGTGCGGACTCGCTCTGGCATCGGCGAGACGAATTTTAATCGCAGAGGCAACTGCTTGGCCTCGGCTCGTACACGCATCACGTTGATCACGTCGCACGCCAAATCGACCGGCGAAACGGATAGCCACTCGACCGACAACTTGCCCGCTTCAATCTTCGACAAATCCAAAATGTCGTTGAGCACCTGCAGCAAGTGCTCGCCGTTTCGCAGAACGGTTTCAACCGCTGACTGCCGCTCCGTTTCCGGCAACGGCTCGCGCAGGTTTTCGGCAAAGCCCAAGATCGCCGTCAGCGGCGTGCGGATTTCGTGGCTCATGTTCGCCAGAAACTGACTCTTGGCCAGATTGGCTGCCTCCGCCGCATCTTTCTGTTTCTGAATGAACTCGTTCGCGTCGGTCAGCAATTGCGATTGAGCCAACAGCAACGTGTGAATGTCGAGCAGCGAAAACTCCCCGTCATCTTCAACCGCGACCGGTTCATAAACCAACTTTGCCGGCCGCAGTAAGGCCAGCCGAGTCGCTTCCGAAACTTCGCACGAACCCGAAAGAATCCGCGGTTCATCGCCAAGCTGCTTCAACAATTCGCTGATCGGCCGCCGCAAGAACAGCTCGACTCCAAACGGCTGGCTGAGCCGCTCTTGAAACTGACTGCGCGACACGACTCCCAGCAATTCCCCTTGATCACAAACGAGCACGCCCGGCAAATCCGACTGCCGTTCAAAGGCAGCCGCTACCTCCGAAGCTCGCGAATCCGGCGAGATCGAGATTTCATGCCGCTTGAGCTGCCGTACTTGCATCGTGCTGGAATTCACGTCGCTGACCGCCGACTCGCCGCGATCAGGCAACAACGGCTGGCGTTTCGCCTCAGGCGAGAAACAGTCCCGCTCAAGCAGGTCAATGGTGTCAATCATGGGATATCCGCTGGAGAGGAACTGTCCTCGACTGTGGCGAACGGTTTTTTGGCTACTCATCCTCGCGCCGAATCTGTCCCAGGGATAGTTGATCGATCAATTTGCAGTTGGCGACCCAATCGCGATACAGCGTCGTCGTGAATGCCTCACTCTCGGCGAGCGCCGGCACATCGGGATTGGCAACGGTCGCCATGCGCTGAACCTTCGGAACAAAATCGAAATGCAAGTGCTCGGCCAGTTGCCGAGACAGCTTCTCCGTCTGCTTCAAAAGATCAGGCAACGTCAATGGCTGAATCATGTCCGCCTCCGCTTCGGCGATCCGTAAGATCCGTGGATCTGGCCGAAAGCGAGCGCCATGTTGCCGTGGTCCAACGAAGTTCCCGTCAGCACTTCGTGAAGAGTCGATGAATTCCGATCTGGCTGCCGAAAGAGGCAACGGAGCGGTCAACTCAGCAGGTGACGCCTTCCATGGAATCAGCGGCTGCCGTCGGAAATCGGTTGCGTGCGAAAAGTCACTCGCGCAGCGAAGAGTGTCTCAAGTTGGGGTCGTTCTGGCGAATCTGATGTCGTTTGCCGCGCCGCGTTGTCGCAAAAAAGGTCAAAGGAAAAAAGCCGGCCGCAAGCCGCGTGGCAACCGTCAAACGGTATGTGATCGCTGGAACATCGAAAGGAACGCCGGGACAAGTCCCGTGCCCGAATTGCCGTCGTAACGTGAAGTTTCCTGTGGCGTATGCCGGCAAACGCGGTCTGTGCATTGTCTGTCAGGAACGACTGCAAGTCTCAGACGACTTGAAGAAGTTAACTTGGCTGAAGATCGAGGAATTCCCAGCCGACGATTCTGACGCCGTCGGTGCCGCACAGGTTCTGGATTCCTCGGTGAGCGAGTCGGAATTCAATTTAGTTCTGGGCGAACGCCTGTTTGGCTGGCGGTTGAGTCGCCAGCAAACATTGTGGCTGACTCTTGGTCTCGTGGCACTGCTCGTTGTGCTCGGCATTTACTTCTCGATTGAGTCGCAAAAAGTGCCGCCCAAAACTCAGAAAGGGGCGATGGAGATCGGCTGCCTCGGCGAATGCGACATTTTCCGCGAAACTTCACGAATCGTTCATGTGGTAGTCGCGATTGATGGTGTGTGTCGAGCTGGAGACTGGCAAGGTTCCGCGCTCAGTGATGCGTCGAGTCTTCATCCGCAACGAGCATGAACTGGTCTGCTTCAACATGCGGAACAGGTCCCGAAGTCGCTGAACCACACAATCGTCCTGAGCGAAATCACAGACCGATCGTTCGTTCGGATTGAATGCTTGGGGGACGCACGGGCGGTGTGGCGAGTTGTGAGGATTCGTCTGGCTCGACTTCGGCGGGAGTTTCGATGACCGCGGTTTGAGCCTCGTCGTCTACCGGTGCTGCTTCAATCGAGCTGCGGAATGATCGGGCCACGGCGACGGTAATTCCAATCAAGACGATCAGCGAGGCGGCGGCAACTAGCCAATGTTTGGCCTGCAGCCTGCGATACCATGCGAGCGGTTTGTCGCCCCACGGCAGTGTCATGTCGGACGATCCGGTCAGTCGTACGGATTGACGTTTGGGCGATGTCGTTTTTTTCGAGCGTGATGCCGGCGCGCGGCGGGCTGTGCGAGGAGCCTGGTCTTCATCGGCAACCGGCGAATGCAACGAATCGTACTCCTCCACGATTTCGTCAATCGCGGATCGAACACGCCGCGCGGGGACGGGATCGACAGCCGGAGGCGATGCCGGTTCGCTTGCGAGCGTTTGTTCGAGGGCCTGAATGACTTCGGCCATCGACTCGTACCGGTCTTCCGGCTTCTTGGCAAGCATCTTTTGAAAGACCCGGCGAATCGAGTCGCAGATCTCCGCGATGGTTGGATTCATGAGTCAACCTCGTCGCACCATCCGGCTTCAGGCGATCTGGCACTGGATATTTAAGGGTGCTTTTCAAACTTATTGGGACACAGATTGATGTTTGCGCCTTCTCAGCGCTCGTCGCACCTCTGCGGCGAATCAAATCTTTTCTTTCACCGCAGAGGAGCGAAGGCCGCAGAGAAGACCGTGCCTTGATCAACACAAAGATCCGCTTGAGTCCTAATTGACCTCTTCTACGGGCGCTTCTTTTTGGTGGTGTTTCCGGGGGACGACTTTTTCGACGTGGCTGGCTTTGCCAGGCGCGAGTGTTGAAACGCGGAAAGGCTCCAAAGGCGAATCTGATTCTCTTCGCCGGCCGTGATGAGCGTGTGATCCGACGGGGAGAATGCCAGGCCCACGACCGGGCCGTCGTGCGCTCGAAACTTCGCTGATTCGTCTTCGCGGTCCAGGCGAATCAGCTCGACTTCGCCGGTCGAGTCGCCGAAGGCCAGGATCGTGCCGTCGTGAGAGATCGCGTGAATCCGCTTGTCGCCGTTCGGTGCTTTCCAGGGAATTTCGCGGACCGGTCGATTCTCGCGGATGTCAGCGACCACCAAGGCCGCTTCCGTTTCGACCGCCATGTACGGCCGGCCGGAGACGAAGACCATTGGTCGCAAACTTCCCTTACGAGGCAGTGGCTTGTCGTTCTTTTGAACCGACGACTTGCCGTCGCGAACTTGAAACGTCACCACGCGGTAATCGTCCGGGCCATAGTGGCCGTAGGCGATGAGCTGCTGGCCATCGGGAGAAAACTGCAACAACGTCACGCCTGGAACGTACTCCTCCATCGGAGACAACCAGGATTCCTTGTGATTGAACTCCTCCAGCACGCGTTTGACGGACAATGTTTGACCGTCCAGCAGCAACAAGCGATGTTTCATCCGTTCGCGAATGCAGACGGCGATGAGCTTGCCGTCGGGAGACATGGCCAAGGCCGGGACCATCGACTCGTAAGCCTGCAATTTCGCTTCGCGAGTCTGCATCGAAGTGAGTTCCAGCAATGTGACCGCATCGCCGTGTTCCCGTTCGAGGCCGCGATGGCCGAGCAACGCCAATTGGCCGTCGGGAGACAGACTGACGGTCGCGGCGCGTGCGACCTCGCGCGACCATCCGTTGGACAACTCGAAACCGAAGACATCGGGAATCGTCAGGATCGCTTGCCCGGTGGGGTCGAATTGAATCGCCTTCAGCACGCCTCGTTCGACGTCGTTCCACGATCGCAATTCAGTTTTCGTCGGAATATCCCACACTCGCACAATGCCAACCACCTGACGGTTGTTGCTCAGCGCGGCCGATTCGCGCGCGGCCGCGAGGTTCCATTCGTCCCGACTGATCGCCAATTCAACCCGGCGAAAGATCTTCGCGTCGAATTCAAAGTCGGTCGTGATCGACGTCAGCAAATGACTTCGTTCGTTTTCCCGTGCGGCATTGTTGCCGCGCGGCCAGATGACCTTCGACTTCGCCAGCTCGTCAATTTCCGATTTGATCTTCGTGCGACCGTCGGCATTCGCCTCCAGCCAGCGGCGATCGAGCTGATGCCAGAGTTCCGCGTCTGACTTCGGGGCGTCCGTGTCTTCTGCCCGGCGCGACTCCAATATGTTGCGAAGATCCGCTCGTTCCTTGTCCGTTCGTGCGGCGGCCACGCGGCGACGGATGTCGTCATCCCGCAGCGAGGCGATCAGTTGCTGTCGCACCTGTTGCCGCGTGGCCGGAGTATTCGCTTGACGCAACGCTGATCGTAATTGCTCGGTTCGATGACTTCCTTGAGCCGGCAGCGCGATCCGGGACGACGCGGTGTCCGAGTCGTTCACCTGTCGCATCATCGCTCGGATGCGAGCTTTCGCCACATCGTCGCGCGACGCGGACAGATTCTTTTCCAGTGACTGCCGCAACTCCTGACCGGCGACCGACAGGTTCGCGATGTTCGACACGGCCGTGCTGATTTTGGCTGGCTCGGCCTGCTCGTTTGCAGAAGCGGCTCGTGCAGGTGACAGATTCCACACTCGCGCGGAACGATCGGACGCCGTCGAGAGGAGTTTGGTTTGTGTCCGATCGAACTCCACCCCCTGAATTTTTCCCGAATGACCGACCAACTCGGCCAATACCTTCCCCTTCGCCACGTCCCATAAGCGGACAGTTTGATCCTCGCCTCCCGTCGCGAGCGACTTGCCGTCGGTCGAGATCGCCAACGTGTAAACGGGACGTTCGTGCTTGAACTCCTGCTCAGGTGGAACGTCGCCCGTCAAGTTCGCTAGTTTGGCGATGCTCCATTGTTTGACGCTTCCATCCTGACCGGCGACGAATAATTGCCCACGTCGATCCTCGCGCAGCGCCGTGACGGCAGTCGGACCGATCGGCAACGTGGCGGTGACTTCGCCTGTTTCCCCGTTCCAAATGACAATCTTGCCGTTCGTGCCGCCGGTGATTTGCTTACCGTCGGGACTCCACTGGACCACGGTGGCCGGTTCCGTCAGGCCCGGCATCAGCTTCATCGCTTGCACCGAATAACGCCGCAACGTGCCGTCACCCTCGGTGGTCCACACCGTATCGAGCGACATCGACAACCGTCCGTCGTGGACTTCGTCGATCGCTTCGATCCGTTCCAGCAAGTGGTTTGTCTGCGAGTCATAAACGTGCAAATGCTTCTGTCGATCGACCAACAAATAACGCTGATCGGATTCGCCACGAATCAAGCGGCGCGGGGCCGACCACAACGGCAATGCGCCCACTTCTTGACCGTCGGCGATCGACCACAAGTTCAACTTTCCTTGACCCGCTTGATCGACCGCGGCGGCGAGTTGCGTTCCTTGCTGGACCAACGCAATTCCCGCGACCACGCCCGCATGTCCCGAAAATTGTCGAATCTCCTGACCTGTGAGCTGATGCATCGCGATCGCGTCCTCTTGCGACACGCTGATCAGATACATGCCGCGTGTCATCAGGATTGCATCTTTCACGCCAGTCACTCCGAACGGTCGCAACACCCGCGACGCCGACGCCGACACGGACCACACCGAACCGTCCGAACCCGCCAGCCACATTCCGTTTTGTTTGGGAGTCGCGTGTATCGCCACGATCCGCGCTCCCGAAGGATTCGGCTTCGACTTCGCATCGGGCGACGCGCTCGTTCCAGGTTCCGAAGCCGGCGTGTTCGGCGCATCGCTCGGCAGTTCGATGTTCTGCAACACCTCCTTCGATACCGGATCAATGAGCCTCAACGAGTGATCGATTCCCAGCACGGCGAAACCGCGAGGCACGTCGATCAGCGAGGCGTCCGCGACCGCGCGACCCCATTCCGTCTTCAAGACCAAGTCTTTGGTCTCCAGTTGCCATTGAAAGCCCCCTTGATCGCGTGTCGTGCAATGCACCATCGCGTTGTCGAGACTGAAGCCAAGCCGCAAGATTCCCGCGCGAGCCGTGTCGAAACGCGCGACTTCATCGCCGGTGTTCGCGGTCACGACATGCACCGAGCCGTTCGCAACACCAATCGCCAACAGCTTGCCATCCGAGCTCATGGCCAACTGTTCGATCGCTCCGTCAAAGGTGCGGTCGAGCAGTTGGAATCCCGACTTCTGTTTTGGCCCCAAGCGGACGAGTTCCGTCGTGCGACCTCGAAATGCCACCGCCGCGCCGGGCCGATCCAGCTTTTGTCGCTCCACAATTTTTCCGGTGGGATCGACGACGCGGATCTCTTGACCGATCAACACGGCCAGCGCTTTCCCATCGGCCGCGATCGCCAACCGCGACGGGACCGCATCGAATGTCCATTCCGTTGTCTTGGCGGAATCGTTCGTCGCGCGGCCCACGATCTTTTTATCCGCAGCCCACGCGATCCAAGTTCCGTCCGGAGCGACCGCGATTTGGCTCGGCTCGTTCGGAAGCGGAATCTCCAACGCTTCACGAACCGTCGTCGTGTCCGCCGTTTCGGGGCGAGCAAACTGTTCTGGAATCGCCACCGACGCGGCTTTGCCTTTCGCGTCCCGCGCGACCAGATTCACCTGAGCCGCGTCGAATCCCAGTTGAGCCAACCGAGCGTCGCCGAGCGTCACGACCGCTTCCTTCGTCGGGTCTTGCAAGCTCAGCAGCAGCACTTGGTTCGACTCATTCGCCACAGCCACCAAGATCTCGCTCAACCCCAGCGCTGTGACTTGACCGAACTCCGCCAACGATTTTGTGAAGCTCGGCTGCCGCTCGTCCGGTTTCCACAAGCTCAATTGATTCTCGAAGCTCACGCTGGCCATTGTTTCGCCGCGAGGAGTCGAACCCAGCCAAGCCACGGAACTCGGAATGCCCGACGAGCGAAGTCGTCCACGAGGCCAATCAACGATCTGAACTCGGCCACTTTCCGATCCGATCGCGAGGAGTTTTTCTTCGGGATGAAACGCCACGGAACGAACCGGGTATTCACCGGTTTCCAATTCCCCTTCCGGCGTTGAGGAACCAACCGACCACAATCGCAGCTCCCCCTTCGCGGTTCCGGCCGCGATGTGTGTCGATCCGGGCGAGAACTCAAAGGTGCGGACATCCTTGGTTTCCGCGAGCGACCGTTGCGAGCGGTTTCGCGTATCCAGCAACGTCACCCCGTCACCTTTCGTGAACACGGCGCCCCATTGCTGATCCCGCGAGACTCGAATCACCTCCACCGGCCGATCAAACTTCGCGAGCTGAGCATGTGGAGTAAGCGGCAGATTCCACAACCGAACTTCGCCCAACTCGTCCGCCGTTAACAGGCCGTGTCCGTCGTTCACCAACTGCAACACCGAGATCGCTCCCTGATGTCCCAGGAGCTGCGTCATGACGTTGCCGTCGACGAGGTTCATGGCGGCGATCAGGCCCGTCGAACTTCCCGCCAGCAGCCAGTTCGTTTCCGGCACGATCAACAACCGGGTGAACGGCGCTCCCGGACAACGAAACGAGCGGCTTTTTTCCTGCTTGGCCAAATCCCACACCGTGATCTCGCCCGCCGAGTTTGCTGTCGCGGCGACCTGACTGTCGCGGCTGATCGCGACGATGGCTTGGCCGAAATCTCCCAGCGATAACGCCGTGGGAGCGACCGGGGGATATCGCCACGTCTTCACCGTCCCGTCGATCCCGGCGGTGACGAAGCTCTTTCCGCTCGGATGAAAATCCATCGAGGTCAGCGCGCCCATGTGAGCACCGAAGCCCCGTTGACGTGGATCGTTTCGCAGACCGGATAAATAGGAATACGCATCGAATCCGGCTTGTTGAGGTGCCGTCGAGAAGAATCGGACTCGTCCGTCGATTGTCGCCGCGGCCAATTCGTTCGCCTGGGCATTCACCGTCACGACCCCAATGCCGTGCGGTTGCTCTGGAAACAAATGGGCGATCGCGCCCGCTTCCACATCAAATGCGCGTAACGCTCCCGACCGATTGCCGACGACGAGCAACCGCCCATCGGACGAGATCGCCGTGTGCTGCTCGCGGTCCATCAGCCAACTCAAGTTCAGCTTCGGCAACGGAATATCCGCTTTATCCGCAGCAGACTTCTTGTCACCCGCCGCCGTCTTCTTGTCGGACTTGGCCGTCTTCTTGTCGGACGCCGTGTCCGATGACTTCTTCTTGTCGCCTGACTTCTTGTCCGAAGCTTTCTGCTCGTCGGATTTTGCTGACGCAGTTTGCTTGTCGTCCGACTTATCCGATTTAGGCTTGTCCGCGTCCCCTTCTTCCGATCGTTCCGCGCTGCCACTTTTCGCGGCGGCGGGCGGAGCATCATCCTCGCGAGGACTTACCTTCTTCACGTTCGTTGCGGGAGCGGCCGGAGCCGGTTTCGGAGTTGGGGGTGGCGGTTCTTTCCCGCCGCATCCCGCGACCCACAGGCCCAGGAACGAAACCCAACTCCACCGACGATTCAATTTCTTGGTTCTGTGTGTCACGAATGGCATCTCGACGATCTCGCTGTTCACTCAAGAAAGAGTCCGCAAGCGGATCAGTAAATCGTCCCGGCAATCCCGACTTTTGTGGACGGCATCTTCTGTTTCAGCAACTGTGCGCTTTGCAGTGTGACTCCAGTTTGATCGAGTTGGATGAAGGTCAGCGTCGTCTTCTTCACGATGTGATTCAAACCGGGATCGTTGATCCCGCTCACTTTTTTCAAGATCAACTCTTCCAGTTTCGGTGATTTGAGGATCGCCGGCAGGCTATTGTTCGTGAACGTATTTTCCGACAGATTGAGCACTCGCAGCTTTGGCGGCGACGTCCAGCCGGCGAGCGATTTGTCGGTAACTTGGGCCGTGCTGGCATCGAGTTCTTCGAGACCTCTCAAACCGTCGAGTTGACCGAAGCCGTTGTTGCCCGCGAACGTTTTGTGAATATCCAGAATGCGAATCGAGTTGCCGGCGGGGCCGCTCACGAGCTTTTGCAGGCCGCGGCTGGTGATGTTCGTTTGCGAGATCGTCAGGACTTCCAAGTTTGGCAGCGTGGCGATGTGCTCAAACACCGCATCCGTCAATGGTGTGAAATCGAGATGCAAGACACGCAAGTTCGGCATCCCGCGGAGACCGGCCAAGTCGGCATCGTTGACTGGTGTCTCGCTGAGTGTCAGTTCCTCAAGCGTTTCGATTTGACCGATCGCCGCTAAGCACGGATTCCCGGGAAACCGGGCTTTTAACATCGTCAGTTTCTTGAGGTTCGGCAGTTCGCGCAGACCGACGAGCGATCGTTCAGTAAATGTCAGGTGCGAAATATCCAAGCTCACAACACGCGGCATTCTCGCGATCACCGGCAGGCCCGCGTCGGTCACCTGGCTGGAGGAGAGGTCCAAGTCCGAGATTGTGAACAGTTCGTCGGGGACATCGGCAAGAGCTTCGAGCATTGCGTCCGTTCGCTGTGTTGGCAGAGAACCGGCGAAGAGACGAATAACGCCCAGCGCGGAGTCTCGATGTTCAATGGCAGCGATCTTTTCGCGATCCACTTTTGGCGGCGGTGGCGGAGTAGGGATTTCCGTCACCGACGGGCCGCGATTGATGACCACTTCTTTCTTCTTCGGCCCTTCAAACACCTCGCGAGCCTCTTCGCAGCCAGTCATCGTAAGAAAGAAAATACCGAAGATGGCAAGGCGGTAGACGGTTCTCATGAGATGACTCCTGTCATGTTGCAGATTTAAGATTTGATGCGCCCGGCGAACGGGGGCCGTTGGACCCCTGGTACTTTCTCCATTCAGAAAACCAGGGGGCTGACGCCCCCCGTTCGCCGAATTTTGCTATCTCGATTTGACATCGAGCTTCTTGAATAACTCACCGGATTCAAGGTCGTAAATCATGATGCCACTGCTGGTGGCACATCCGAGGGCCAGGCGTTTTTCATTGGCGTCGAGCGCGAAGCCGTCGATTTGTTCCAGTTCCGCTGCAAACAGCGATTGTGGTTCCTCTTTTTCGACGTGCCATGCACTCACGCCGCCGCCGGAGTCAATCGACAGAACACGCTGCGAGTCGCTCAGGAACCGCCAGCCCACGACTTTCATCGGCGTCTTCACGGCCACAGATTTCGCCATCAGTTCGTCAATGGACAGGTTCCACAGACGCAGGCCGCCAGTTTGATCGGCTCCTGCCAACCATTTTCCGTCGGGGCTGAGCGTCGTAGCCACGATCGGCAAGCCTGGCCCATCCGCTTTACTGACCAGTTGTTTGATTTGCTTGCCAGACGCGACCTCAAAGACAGTCGCTTCGCCGCGCACGTTCGCGGCGGCGACGAATTGTCCGTCATTGCTGATCGACAGCGCGTCGGCAAATCGCTCGGTGAATTCCAATTCACTCGCTTTGCGACCGGCGTCCAAATCCCAGATGACGGTCATCAAGTCGCGCGACATCGAGATCGCGAACTTGCCATTGCTCGACACCGCGAATTTCGTGATCGGCTGCTTGTGCTGCGACCAGGCTTGCTCCAGGTTCGGTTTGCTCTTCATGGTCCACGGAACAATCGCTTCCGCCTGAAGCAGGACCGCCTCACCATTCGGTCGGATGGTCGGTGCTCGCAGGCCCTCTCCCTGAGCATTCGTCAGCAACTTTTGACTTTGAACGTCCCAAACTTCTAGCAGTCCCAGCGTCCGCTCGGCGGCGACGGTGTTGCCATCGGCGCTGATCGCCAGGGCTTGCACGTTGCCTCGCACGGTCACGCGGCTTGGCCCGCCGACCGCAACGCGGATCAGCAACGGCATCATCACAATGCAAGCGGCGATTCCGGCCACGATCGTCCGCGCGGCGTTGGATGTTGGAACCAGCAAGTAAATCCAAGACGGAATCAGTCTCCGCACCAAATCCCGCGATCGGGCCTTGTTGACAATCGTCTTGACGGCTTGATCTTCCTTGACCGCATCGCCAAACAATTCGAGAACTTTTTCGGCGGCGGCTTTGACCATCGGTTCGCTGTCTTGCAGCATCGAGGCGACCGCCTTCATCGATTTCGGTTCTTGATATTTGCCGATCGCGTTCAGAGCGTGATACCGCACCTCAGCCGCACCGTCTTTCAACATCGCCATCAAGGCCGCCAAGGAATGTTTATGTCGCACGTTCCCCAGCGCGATGACCACTTGAATTCGAACACTCATCTCGTCGCGCAAGGCCTCTTCCAAAGCGGGAACGGCATCCGCTGCTTTTAATTCGCCCAAGGCTCGTGCGGCGGCGGCTCGCACATCGGGCGCCGAGTCTTCACGCAACCGCTCGGCCAATGTCGGTACCACGGAGACATCGCCCGATTGTCCTAGTGTTTCGATGACCCGCCGTCGCAAAGTGGCTTTCGGTGAGCGGACCAAATCTAACAAAGCCGGGACGGCTGCCGGATCGCGCAAACGTTTCAGTGCGATCACCGCCTTCAGCAAGATGCCGTCGTGCTTGGCTCGCAACAGCGGGATCAAACTCGGCACCGCGAGCGGATCACCCAACTTGCCGATCGTTTCAACGACCGCTTCCAGCAAATCCGGGTCGGCCTCGATCAACGGTTCCCACGCTTCGAGCACGGGAAGTAGATGCGGCACCGCCTGCGAATCGGACAACTCGCCGATCGCCACCGCCGCAAATCGCCGTACATCGGAGTCTTCGTCTTGCATGGCTCGCAACAGCGGATGCAGGTTCTTTGGATCGGGCATCCGCACCAATCCCGCCGCCGCGTTGACTCGCACGGCCGTCATCGGGTCTTCGAGCGCTCGCAACATCTGTGGAACCGCGCGCGAGTCGCCAATTAATGCCAACGCCTCGATCACATGAGCTTTCAGCAACGTCGAGACATGATCCAAACACTTGATCAACGCCGGCACCGCTTGTTTATCGCCGATGCGGCCCAGCACGACGATCGTCTCGAGCGTCATCCCCGGATCGCTGGCTTGCAGCATCACGCTGAGCAAGTCTTGAACGATCTTCTCGCCCAGCCGCACCAGCGTGTCGTTCGACAGCGGCTTGAACTCCGGCCGCTCTAAACAGACGAGCAACAGCGGCCGAACCACGCGATGATCGCCAATTTTCTTGAGCGCGCTGAAGGCCGCACGCACCACCACAGACTCGCGATCGAGTAACGCCGTCAGCACGGCTGGCACACCTTCGGGAACGCCCAAGCTGCCGAGAGCATTCACCATCGCCTCACGAACTCCGGTGGTCGGATCTTCGGCGCTGGCCAAAAGATCGTTCAACACACGCGGGTCTTGCGATTGGCCTAACTCCAGCAGAGCCTCGCGCCGTGTGCGAGCTTCCGAATCACTCAGGATATTCGTGATCTCTAGCGCTTGTCGCAGCTTTCGCAGTTTTCCCCCCGACAGCTTCCGAGGCGGAGCTGACTCCGCGGCTTCCGGCACGGGAAGTTGGCAAGCTCGTTCGATTTCCTCCTTTAACGTATTCGGTTCGTCATCCTCGTCGTCACGAATTCGTTTCGATGCAGCCAACGAGGGAGTTTTTGTCGTGGTGGAGCTTGCTCTCGCCGGATTCGTCGCACCGCTGCGCTGAGCCACAGCGGAGGGTCGTTCAATCGACGCTGCCGCTTTCACTGGCTGACTGATTTTGGAGGGCGATTCGAGTTTTGAATCCGTGTCGCCAGCGGGAACCGCGACAGCCGACGAGCACTTCGGACACTTCACTTTCTTCCCGCGAGCAGCCAGACCGACACGCAGCGTTTGACCACAACTGCAAACAACTCGCAGCGTCGGTTGTTTACCGGGAGCCGGTGTCGGCCGATCTGTACCTGCCTGCGTTCCATGGTCTGCCGAGGCGGCTGGTGATGGGCCGGCTAAGCGCGGCAGCCCCTGTCCGCAATTCCGACAGCGAGCCATCGCCGGAGAAATCGGCTGCTGACATTTCGGGCAGAGCGAATTCGTAGCAGTCATAGTTGCTGTTCTTTTTTCGGCCCCGGCAGGGCAGAACCGCACTCCATTGGTACGTTGATTCTCCACGCGGTCGAGAGTTGCGCGAACCCGACTCGCAAGCGATTCACTCGACTTTCAGCTTGAAGGATCGATGTTGATCGCTCGCGCATCGAGTTCGTGTCAAAGAGGCCGAGGGCGTCCGGCTGACACAAGTTGTGTCACCGTCCACCCTCGGCACTACAGGGGTCTCATCACGCTGAGCCGTGTTGTCACAAACCCAGCGATTTCGATATCAAACTCTGTTGAGACTATTCCTCGAACTTACCCTTGCTGTAGCTCTTGTAGTCCAAGAGCACGCCGGTGAAGCACTCGAACGGGTTGATCTCGCAGGTTCCGTCGGTGTAACCAACTTCATCCGCCAGAGTCGTTGCTGCCACTGAGGTATCTACCGGGAAACCAGGATTGAAGAACTTGTCGCCGTTGAGGTCTGTAAGGGACTTCACGCTGCCGTCGGCCATCAGAATGTTGCAGTTCTTGCCGTGCGTGGCGGTCCAGTCACGGGTGTCTTGCAGGAACAGCGTCGAAGCCGTCAAGAACGTGGCTGGCGTGGTGCTGGCGTAAGTCGTCACGTTTGCGGCGGTCACAATGTCACCAATCGCCGGGAATGCTTGCGGGATCACCGCGTTGATTTCCGGAAAATTGTTCTTGAGCAACGCCACGCGATTCGTCGAGGTCTTGTAGTAGCCGGGGCCGTCATTGAACGACTCACCCAAGCGGTGGCCAGCAATCAAATCGCCACCAATCGTAGTCGAAAGAACCGCTTCGTTAATGTCGCCGGGAGACGCGTCGCCCATCAACGGGATGTTCGAGGACGGCACGTTGCCAGAATCAATCTGTCGCATGGCGAGCGGACCACGGGTGTTGCCGAAGTCCTTCAGGCCGTTCGTGTCGTCGATTTCGACGTTGTTGCCGGCCGTGCTGTTGCGAACCTTCACGCCACCACGAACCAGGAACCAACTCGTGGCGTAGTTCATGTTCACGCCGTCTTCTTCGATCGCTCGTGAAACGCGAGCGGCACGAGCCGCCGAGCCAGCCGTCAAGGCCAGCAAGCCAGTCGTCGTGTCATTGCACAACTTGCCCTTACCCACTCGATCAGCCGGCATCGCCGACAGATTGGACGAGTTGACCACACCCAACAGGTCGTTGAGTTTCTCCGTCCCACGAATTTCGCTCGTCGGGCACATCAACTTGGAGACATTGCCGGCATTGACCGACTTCAGGTCGGCGGCGATACCGTAAGTGTCTGGGCAACCGTCGCGCTTCCAATCCAACGCACCGGTACAGAGTCGTCCGCCCGGATCCTTGTCGGAGAACACATGCAGTCCGATACCGATCTGCTTCAGATTGTTGCGGCATTGCGTGTTGCGAGCCGCTTCGCGAGCTGACTGCACGGCTGGCAACAGCAACGCAATCAAAATGGCGATGATCGAAATCACCACCAACAGCTCGATCAGCGTGAAACCACGTCGAGCTGAAGCCAAGGAAATTCGATTCATACTCTTCATTGTTCTCTCTCCTGATTTAGAAAACTCCAGGACGTCGCGGATGACCAAGTCATTGGCCAAGTTGTCCGAGACGGCCCTCTTCCGAGCAGTCCTTGCGTGAAACTTCGCATCCGTTGCTTAAGTACTTTCGCTGCAAAGCCGATCACGCCTCGCAGCCTTGTCAAACCGGTCTGACTATTAAGACACACACTCGATTGTCGGGCGGCACGTTACGAATCCCGCAAGAGCGGTTAATGAAGCTCAGGTGAAGACTCTGTGAAGAGCGAGATTCGTTTTTCGGGCTACCGGACGAGTCGCGAAGTGCGTCTCAACGAGTGGCAGGTTAGACCGGCGTTATGAACGCTTGACGAAGAGGCCATGAATTCCTGGCACATTTTCATAGCGTGTGGCGCATGCAGTTCGCGTGCATCCGGTTGATGTTGCGAAGCTCGTGAAAGGTCGTTTTCTGCCAGGGACTCCGAGCCTCCGAAGTCTCACGACTTCGGCTACTCAAAACTCCGAGAGTCACTGTTGTCAGGAATTCTGGGTCTCACTTCAGCAACTTGCTGATCACGTCCCAGCCCGCGACGGCAGACATCGTTCCATAGGCCATCGAGCAAATCAGCAGAGCCGCTTTGCGCCACCAACTCGGTTGCAACTCGCGCGGCAGCAAGCGGGTGTTGACCAAGTAAATCTGCACTCCGGCAATTGACATCACGACGCCCGCCATCGTGCCGAGATATTTGAATAACGTCATCGCCGTCCCGAAATGCACGGCGATCAAGCCCCAGGCGGTGAAGCCGAACAGCAGCGTGTAATAAATCCGGGCGTTCGAACCGTCGCGCCAGTTGCGAACTCGGCGCGATGCGGTCCAGAGCGTGTCGGTGATCGTGCGTACCAACACGTCGGTGTTGCCGAGCTGTGTCGAGAACAGAATCCAAAAGCCGTTGAGTAGCCCCAGGACCCACAACGCCTTCCAGAAATGCTTGGCCATGTACTCAGCCTGAAACGCTCCGGCGCCGACTTTCGACAGATCGGTCCCGAGCGGAATGATCTCTCGTGCGAGATTCACATTCAGAAACATTCCCAGGAAGCAGCCCAAGCCCCACAGCCAGACTTGGTCGAGCACCACGAATCGCCACCACGTCCGCCAGCGGCCGAGATTCGTTTCCGTGATCGCGAACACTTTGCCGACATGCGACAGCCGCACTTCTTTCCCGCCGACTGCGCTCGGAATCGCTCCGACCTGCGAACCCATGCCGAAGCCTTTGTCGCGAATCCAATTTGTGATCGTCAGATTGCCGATGCCTCCCGCTCCGGCGGTCGCGAAAAACGTCGCGACCAGTAGCATGTCCATGTCTTTGGGCCATGTGCCAAAGCTTGCAAAGCCGCTCAGCGTGCTGAGCCAAGTCTTCAGCGGCACGAACCACAGATTCACGCCGATCAAAAAGATGAAGATGTACGCGATCATGAACCACGACGCGCACTCCAGCATCCGCTCAATCGTCCCGCCGAACATCAGGATCAGCAGCGTGATCAGAATGATGCCGTAAGTGATCTTCAGCAGGATGCCCCGATCGGCCGCCGCCGACATCGTCGCTTGCTCAATCTGTTGCGAAACGACTTCCTCGCCAGATTCATTTGCCGCCGCAATCTCTTTCGCGTTCGGCGACTCAACCGGCACGCGATTCATCGCCATGCCGAACACAGTGACTGCTGCCGCCGGAGCCAGCGCGGGGACTCCCAACTGAAAGGCCGCGAGCAACACATACGTCGCGCCCCAAACTCGACATCCGGGCCGCAGCCGCATGATACCGGAGATCGCCGGCTCGCCCGTGTACAGCGTGTAGCGAATCGCTTCGAGGTTGAAGATCACCTGCAACACTATCGCCACGGTCGCGATCCACAAGACACGCGGCCCGTACATGATCACGGTTGCCGGTCCGATCAACCACTCGCCACCACCAATCGACGCCGCCAGCAGGATCGCTCCCGGCCCGACGATCTTCGTCGCGTTCCGTACCGAAAACGCCAAAGGTTCCGGCAACTCCGCCACTTCCCATGCGGGCAACGCACCAGGCGCGAGCGGTTTCTCGATTGGCAATTCCTGCGTCATTGTTGATTCACATTTCGAAAGGCTTGTTTGGCCGGTGCCATTCCCTTTTCGTGAACGAACTCCACCAGCGACTTCACATATTCCGGCGGAGTTTCCGGCAAAACGCCGTGACCAAGATTAAAGATGTGTCCCGGTCGCCGGTCGGCCGCATCGAGCACGTCTTGAGCTTTTCGTTTCACCGATTTCCAATCGGACAGCAGCACGACTGGGTCGAGATTGCCTTGCACGGCGACATCGTGTCCGACCGTTTGCCAGCCGTCGCGCAGATCGACTCGCCAATCGAGTCCGATCACGTCGCCACCTGCTTCACGCAACAACGGCAACAACGCGGGGTTGCCGGTTGCGAAGTTGATTACCGGTGCGAACGGTCGCACGGCGTCAATCACCGCTTTCGTGTGAGGCAGCGCGTATCGCCGATAATCGCTCGGCGACAAACAGCCCGCCCAGGAATCGAACAACTGGACCGCTTGAACCCCCGCCCCGATCTGAGCTTTCAGATATTCGATCAAGCTGCGAGTCAAACAGCTCATCAATGCCGACCACGCGCCGGGATCGGAGTACATCAGCCGTTTGACGTGCGCGTAATTCTTCGACCCGCTCCCCTCGATCGCGTAGCTCGCCAAAGTGAACGGTGCCCCGGCGAATCCGAGCAGCGGAATATTGTTCGGCAAGTCCCGGCGAATCAGCTTCACGGCGTCAAACACAAATTGCAGCGAACCGACATCCTCCAGCGGCTTCAATTGATCAATCTCGGCAGCCAACCGCACGGGATTGTGAATCACCGGACCTTCCCCTTCGGCATATTCCAACTGCAACCCAATTGGCTCCAACATCGGCAGCAAGTCGGCAAATAATATCGCCGCGTCAACTCCAAGTACTCGCTGAGCGGTCAATGTCACCTCGGCCGCCAAATCCGGCCGCTTGCACAACTCCATGAAGGTGACTTGCCTCCGCACCGCCATGTACTCCGGCAAGAACCGCCCGGCCTGCCGCATGATCCAAATCGGCACGGTATCAGTCGGTTCCCTCCGCACCGTTTTCATGAATCGGCTGTCATACCATGCGGCTGTCGCGTCGTTCAAAGTCAGTACTCCCATCAAGTCTTGTCGAAGGTTTTGGAGCTCTCGGTTCTGGCTACGGTCGCAGTCTCAGCACGCCGCGAAAGCCCACATCGTCGGCTCGCTCACGCATTCCCAATCCGGTGCGATGCCACAGCGACCAATCTGATGCGCCTCCTTTGACGACTCGCAGATTGGGGCGGCTCGGCTGCCTTGGGCCAGTCCAGTCTTTGCGTTTGTTCGGCGGAATTGCGGTCGCTTCGGCGAAGGCTTTCGGGGAAAAATGATCGGCGCACCATTCTCGTGCGTTGCCGGCCACATCAAACAAACCGAAGGGACTCCGGTCGTGAGCGAATGCCGCGACCGCTTCAATCTGGCCAGGAATACGCGGTCGCTCGAAGATCGCTCGACCGTCGCCCCACGGAGTTCGCAAGGAATTCACTCCGCGCGCTGCCAACTCCCATTCGGCCTCGGTCGGCAGATCCTTGCCGGCCCACTTCGTGTATTCGCGAGCGTCCAGCCACATGATTCCAAGCGCCGGTCGCTGCTGATCATCTGAGTCGTTCAGCGGTGCGAGAATCTTCGGTCCGGCCGCTCCGCGAAACTTGGCAAACTGTTCGAGCGTGACTTCCGTGACGTCAATGTAATACGCCGACACGTCAATCCTCACCGCCGGAGTCACTTCCTGTGGCCCAGCATCGTGTCCGAGTTGCATCGTGCTGGCGGGAATAAACGCCATATCGGAGGAATCGCGTTCACAGACAATTCGCAATGGCCAACCGTCAGCCGAACCGCGCGTTCCCGGAACCGGACGAAAACCGCTCGGAAGTTTCCCGGCGTTGCTCACGGTGCTCGACGAACCGCTCGCACCGGGCTGCGTCACTTCAAAGTTCGATGAATCGGCTCCGGCCGCCGGTGTAACTGCTGCAAACACATCGCGCGGGTCCGCTTCGGGAGCTTTGCCGGTGATCTCAAAGTTGGCGAGCGATTCCGCTTCGTCAAAGATGTCATTCGGATCGGCTCCTTCCAGCGGAGACGGCGGCGGTGGAGGTGGAGGCGGCGGTTTCGGAGCTGGCGGTGCCGGACGCTCTTCCACGCGAGCGACCGGCATCGGTGGTGTTGGTGAGCCGCAGCCGCTCATCGCGATCGTCCACACCACGCTGGCGGCGATGAGTTGGCGAGCAATCCGTCCGTATTGGCTGTTCGTGTCGCGCATGGCGGGTATTCTTGTGCTCGCTTCGACGAAAGGGAAACGAGTGGCCGGTGACATTCCATTTTTTACGGATCGCGATGTCATGGCTGCTCGCGGACCAAAAGCGATCGTCGATCCGTGGCGACCGGTCGCGGCACTCGTCGAATCGGAACGCCAAGCGGACGGGTGCGTTCAAGATGTCGCCACGATCTTTCTGGCCAATCGGGAATGCTCGTTTCGTTGCGTCTTTTGCGATCTGTGGCAGCACACGCTCGATGAACCGACGCCGACCGGAGCCGTCTTGCGACAAATCGACATCGCACTCGAATCGTTGCCATCCGCGAACGTTCTCAAACTGTACAACAGCGGCAACTTCTTCGATTCCGCCGCGATCCCGCCCAGCGATTGGCCAGGGATCGCGGAACGAGTTCGCCGGTTTGAACGAGTCATCGTGGAGAATCACCCCAAACTGGTCGATGACCGCACGCTCCGGTTTCGCGATCTGATCCGCCCGAACACACGGCTGGAAGTTGCGCTCGGCCTGGAAACGACTCATCCCGATGTGTTGCCTCGATTGAACAAGCGGATGACGGTTGACGATTTTTCTCACGCGACTCGGTTTTTGGTTGATCACGATATCGACGTGCGGGCGTTCGTGTTGTTGCGTCCACCGTTCATGACTTCCGACGACGAAGCCATTGATTGGACGCTGCGGTCGATGCAGTTCGCGTTCGATTGCGGCGCGAACTGTTGCTCGGTGATCCCGGTTCGGGCGAACAACGGCTTGATGGAACGACTACAAACGGACGGAGACTTTTCGCCTCCGCAGTTGTCGTCGCTTGAAATTGTGCTCGCCGAAGGGATCGCGTTGAACCGCGGTCGAGTCTTCGTTGATTTGTGGGATGCCGAACGATTCGCCGAGCCTGGTGCAAGTGCGGCGGATCGTATCGAACGAATGCGGCAAATGAATCTTTCGCAGACGGTACTGCCAACAACGGAGTGTGCCGTGGGTGAGATTGCCGCCGACCGATAAGAACTCCCGATTTCGTCGATTTCCGACTCTTGCGAAACTTTTGGAGCCAAACGATATGCCGATACGACACATCTTCTTGGATATGGATGGCGTCATTTCCAATTTCATTGGCGGAGCCTGTCGGCTGTTCGGTCGCCCCGATTTGCTGACCAATTGGCCGGTCGGAGATCGCGATGCCACGAAAGCGTTCGGCCTGAGCTCCTCTCAATTTTGGGGCCGCATCGACTCGACCGGAGCCGACTATTGGGCCAACCTGGAGCTGTATCCGTGGCACGACGAGCTGCTCCGCATCATCGGCGACTTTGCGCCCTTCACGATCCTGTCGGCTCCCAGTTTAGGGGTCGAATGCCCGACCGGAAAACTCCGCTGGCTACGAAAGCACTTCGGCAACGGCTTCCGAGATCATCTGTTTGGCCACCAAAAACACTTCTGTTCCAAACCCGGGCATGTGTTGATCGACGATTCGGAAACCAACGTCACCAAATTCCGCGAGCACGGCGGCGCGGCGATCTTGTTCCCGCAACCTTGGAACGCTCACCACACCATCATCGACCGAATGACATTCGTCGCTGACGAGTTAAGCCGGCTCGACGGCCGGCTATTGTGAAGGTGGGGCTTGAGACGGTCGTGAATCCAGTTAAACGAGCGAGAGCACCTGGCCAGCGTTTCAATCGACGTAGTCAATTCGATAGCTCTTGTTGGTGACGAACAGCACGGGTGACATCACCGTACCCGCTGGCTCCGCGCTCCATGACTTCGCCTTCCGGAAATCAGACGAAGGTTCAGGGGTCGAAGGTACCGTTGTGAGTCACCAGCCGCCCTTCGAGCACATACCTGCCATGACTACAGGGGTGCGTGTGGCGCGGGTTGATGATCCTCCCCGGTACCGCACCAGCCGAATTTCAGCACCAGTCGCGGGGTCGGTGTAGAGATTCTTGCGGAACAACGCTCGCCCGATCTTCTCGTTGAATCGCTCCTCCAAGATTGTTCCAAAGTGTTGATGGCGAAGAAACTGCCTTGTGACATGATCGAGATCTTTCTAACTATCCATTTTCTTAACGCACGCAGGTTATTTCTGGTCCGCTCCTTGGCGATTGCGATTCGATGGTCGTGCCAGCATGATGCCTCGACGAAACACTGACGAGGTTGAATGATGAGAGTTACTCAAGACGATTGGCCGGATGATCACGCTGTGGCGGAGGAATTGCTGGCGCTGGGGATTGATGCGGCTCGACGTGCGGGGGATGTGTTAAAGGAGTGGGCGGGGAAGTTCACGGCTCGCGAGAAGAGTCCGGCTAACCTGGTGACTGAGGCGGATCTGGCGGCTCAGAATGTGATTCATTCGCTGATCAAAGCACGCTTCCCGGAGCACAATTTTCTGGGCGAAGAAGGATTGAACGAGATCAACAGCGATTCGCCCTGGCGGTGGGTGATCGATCCGTTGGATGGGACGTCGAACTACGTGCATGGGTTTCCATACTTCGCGGTCAACATCGCGGTGCAATACGGAACCGAGTTAATGGTCGCGGTGACATTCGATCCGAATCGGGACGAGTTGTTCACGGCCGTGCGCGGTGGCGGAGCCTTTGTGGATGGACAGGCGATCCGGCCGACAGCGGTGACGTCGTTGCGCGAGGCGATGGTGGTCGCTAGCTTGCCAGTGGCATGTCGGCCGGAGCATCACGCGGTGAAGCAGTTTTTGGCTGTGATGCCACATGCTCAGACCGTGCAGCGGACGGGATCGGCGGCGTTGAACTTGGCCTATGTGGCCGCCGGACGGATCGATGCGTATTGGTCGAGCAGTTTGCAGCCGTGGGATATGGCGGCGGGAATTCTGCTGGTTCAGGAAGCGGGCGGGCGAGTCACTAAGATGAACGGCGAGCCGATCGACATCGAGATTCCCGACCTGCTGAGTAGTAACGGGTCGGCGATTCATGACGAGTTGCAGCGTTTGCTGTGATTCGACGTTCGCCACATTTCCTCTCGGCCATTTCTGCCGAAAGTCGCTGCAAACGTGGCCAAGTTTTCTCGAAATGTGGAACCAGAGAAAATACAAAATCTGGGGAATGTTCTGAGTGCATGACGATACACGTCTCTGACATATCGCCTCGGACGGACAGACCGTCGGAATTGGGTGCGAAAATGTCATTCCAGAAACGTGAGGGCAGTCATGGATGGTTTGGACGCTTGTGTTCTCGACTGCCCGGAGGGGGCAGCGATTCTTGAGTGGCTGTTTGAATACAGGCAGTCGATCGACTGCAACATCGAGCGGATTCGATTTGGCGAGTCGAATCAATGGGTGCTTGACGAGTCGCGATCCACGTTGCGACATGTCAGTGGACGCTTCTTCACAATTCAAGGGTATCGCGGCCAGTCGAGCGTTCGGCCGGACGTCTGGCAGCCGCTGATCAATCAGCCGGAAACGGGGACGCAGGGATTTATTGTTCGCAACGGTGTGTCCGGTTTGGAACTGCTCGTTCAGGCGCGGACCGAGCCGGGTAACGTGGGGTTGGTGCAAATTGGACCGACGATCCAAGCGACTTACAGCAATTACACCGCCGCACACAGCGGTCGGCAGCAGCCATTCTTGGAGCACTTTCATCATCCAGAACGGTTCGGTTCGCGAGTGCTTGTGGACACGGTGCAACCGGAATTGGGGTCGCGGTTTCTGAAGAAGTGGAACCGCAACATTGTGATCAATGCGCCGGCGTTGGCGGGCTTCTCGCATCCGATGTTTCGGTGGGTCTCGCTGCCGACTCTGGCTCGGATCATGCGTCTGGACCACGTCGTTAACAACGATGCGCGACTCGTGGTCGGCCTGTTGGCATTGAAATACGGAGCCGACGTGTTTGCGGGAACAACGCATCCGCTGGGCCAAGCGGTCTGCCGGTCGTTTCGATCGAATTCCGGCGCGAGCTTTGCGAATCCCGCAGAGGCCGGCGACTGGCTGGCTCGCGTGAGGTGCCGCGAGACTCTGCACGCCGAAGAGATTTCGCTTAAGGAACTGCCCGGCTGGGAAATCACCGACGACGAAATCCGACATGAGCAAGGTCTGTTTTTCTCAGTCATTCAACTTCGAGTTCACGCGGCGGATCGCGAAGTTACCGATTGGGACCAGCCGCTCATTGCGGCCTCGCATACGGGTGAGATTGTGCTGATCGTCAAAGAAGTGGATGGCGTTTTGAATCTGCTGCTCCGTGCCGAAGCACAGCTTGGAAATGCGAATGGAGCGGAATTTCAGCCAACATTTTGCGACGACAACGACAGTGCGGCCCAGGCTCCGAAAGCGATTCGTGATCTGCTGAATGAAACACGAGTGCGCGAGCGGTTTACGTTTGAAGGGTCCGACGAAGGGGGCCGGTTTTTCCAGTGCATCAGCCGGTTTGATATCCGTTGGCTGGATTCAGAAGTCAATCTGGAACTCCCTGAACATTATGCTTGGCTGACTCTCGGTCAGATTCGCCAACTGCTCGCGGAAACGGACTTCGTTTCCGACGAATCGCGCAGCGTCCTGTCGCTGTTCCTGACCGCCGCATGCTGCGATTTGTATGCCATCCGTCCGCAGAGTGCCGCCGCGTAATCAATGAACAGCTGGAGTTTCATTTGCGGGTTCTCATCTGTGCTTCTGGAACGAATGGCGATGTTCACCCGCTGATCGGCATCGCCGCTGCGATGAGACAGCGCGGTCACGAAGTCGTTGTGCTAGCGAATCCCGCGTACGTCTCGCTGGCTACTGAGGCCGGTGTGCGTTTTGAGCCGATCGGTCGGCGCGAGGATCTAGATGAACTCCATCGGCATCCACAGGCGTGGTCGTACAAGCACGGCTGGAAAGTTTGGATTCGCGGAGCTGGCCTCGCACCGATGCGCGAGCTGTACCGGACAATCGAGAAACTTCACCGTCCTGGCGAAACACTTGTGGCCGCGTCGTATCTCTGCTTTGGTGCGCGGATGGCTCAAGACAAATTCAATATTCCAACCGCGACGTTGCACCTCAATGTTCACACGATTCGATCACATTTCGGCACCTATGCATACCCGCCTCCGGCGATGTTTCCCGAACGGATGCCGCCGTGGTATGTCTTCGGCGATGATAGCCCGCTGTGGTGTCGCAAGGCTTCGCTCTGGTTGGCCGACCGTCTGTGTGTCGATCCGGTGATGTCGGGCGAGATCGGTCGCTTCCGCCAGGAGTTGGGACTGCCTCGTTTGACATGCTTCGTGCGGGACTGGTGGAATTCACCGGACCTTGCCGTGGGGCTCTTTCCCGACTGGTGGGCCGGCGATCATCCCGACTGGCCGAAACAAGTGGTGACCACCGGCTTTCCGTTTTGGGACCGTTCCGAATCGAGCGCACTCTCTGATCTTCTGCGACAGTTTCTCGACGAGGCAGGCCGTGTCATCGTCTTCAGTCCCGGAGCGTCCAGCGGGCACACGGAATCTCACTTCGCCACGTTTGCTCGAAGTTGTGAGGCGGTCGGGCATCGTGGCTTGATCCTTACACCTCACGCGCCGATAGACTCACTGGCCAACGTTCGATTTGAACGATATGTCCCCTTCTCAAAACTACTCTCGTCCGTCGCTGCGGTCGTGCATCATGCCGGAATCGGGACCAGCGCGCAGTGTCTGGCTGCCGGTGTCCCGCAGGTCGTCGTTCCCACGTTGTACAATCAGCCGGACACCGCCATTCGCTTGGAGCGCCTCGGTGTCGCCGTGAAAATTCCGGCACACCGCTTTCATGAGCAAACTCTAACTTCCGCTTTGAGACATGTGCTTGGTTCGGCAACGGTCAAGTCAAGCTGCCAGACACTTTCCGCGTGCATGACGGACGACGAAGCACTCATTCGCATCTGTCGTGCGATGGAAACTTACGGATCCGCATAGCCCCCCGGATAGACTACAGCGGTTGTTGTGATCGCATCGGTTATACGGAGCGCGAAAGCCGCATTGAATCGATGCCGTTCTGTCGGGAAGGTCGGTCGCGAAGTATATTCTGGGGACCATCATGTCTCCAAAACAATACTTGCTACTTGAATCGCGCTGGTTGCAAACCGTTGGGTGCGCGATCGCGCTGTGCCTGTGTTGGGCGACGATTGGCTTTGCTCAACAGGCGACACCGCCGGCTGCCGGTACATCAAAGGATGTGAAATCGGGCGATGCGAAGCCGAATGGGATTCGGCCGAGTGGTGAGGATGAGGCGGTTCTGATTGATCGAAACGGCCAGGTCGTACGTCTGCCGCTGACGGCGACGCTCGAAAAAGTGTTGAAGGCGTTGAAGCAGGAAAATGGAAACGGGGCGGATTCAGCCGAGCGGAAATTCAACGTCAATCGGGTGAGTCTGACTGGGACCGTCGAGGTGAACGAAGAGTTTGTGACGCTATCGGCGAGCGTTTCGATTTTGGTGATCGCCGACAATGCCGATGTGCTCGTGCCGCTGAAGCTCAATGAGGCTACGTTGATCAAGGTGGAACATTCGGGGCCGAATGAAGCGGGGTTTGACAAGTTCGACACTGAGCAAGGGAATCGGTGGTGGCTGCGTGGTAAAGGGGAGCATGAACTCAAACTGACGTTAAGCGTGCCGGTGCGGAAACAAGGAGCCTCGCGGCGCGTGTTGCTGAGTCTTCCCGAACCGCCGGTGAGTGAGATCACGTTGTCGGTGCCGCTACCGCGCGTGTCGGCGAAAGTCCCGGAGCGGTGCGCGGTGCGAGTTCGCGCGATTGAAAATGGGCGGTCGGAGATCAAGGCGTATGGTTTTGATCGGCTGTTGGATTTGACTTGGCAAGGGGTAGCCGATGACTCGGCAGCGAAGCCCGAACTGCAAGTCAGCACGTTCATCTCTGCCGATCTACGGGCGGAGTCGCTGGTGTTGGAGGGAACTCAGTTGGTCCGCGCGATTCAGGGGACGTTTGACAAACTTACTGTGCGATTGCCGCCAGAGTTTGACTTGTCGGATGTTTCGGGGAACGAGGTGAAAGAGCACAGTGTAATGAACGGATCGCCCTCTCGCGTGCAGATCGTTTTGATGGCACCGACGTCGGGGCCGGTGAAAATTGAATGGGTGTTGTCGGCGAAGCTGACAGCGGATGCGAAACGGCTTCCAGCTATTGATGGATTTGAGGTTGAAGAGGCTCGGAAGCAGAGCGGATTTGTGGCGGTCACCGGTTGGGAAGGGGTCAATCTTCGCAAACTGGATGGCGAAGATCGGTTTCTGCATCGGGCAAGTCCAGCGGAGTTGCATGGTGTGGCCGTATCGGGATTTCCGCCAGCGGGAGGGCAGGGGAACGTCACGGTGTATCGCTTCATGAAGCAACCGTTTCGGTTGGTGATGGAAGTCCAAAAGATCGAGCCGTATTTTTCGGTTGAGCCGCTGCATGTGATTCGATTGCAGCCGGGTCACGCGGATTTGGAAAGCACTTTGCGGTTGCAGGTACATCGCGGGTCACTGCAAGAAGTGACGCTGCCGTGGCCGGCGATGAAATCCGAAGCGTGGGAGGCGGTGTCGTCCGACACGCCGGAGTTGGTTGAGGAAGTGAAGGTCGATGAGTTGCCGACTGGGGCGGTCTTGCGGATCAAATTGTTGGATCGGAAGTCTCGTGGCGACGGTGAGTTTCAGATTCGGTTGAAGTCGAAGCGGGCGATTCCGACGGATGGATCGGAGTTCGGAATCTCTATGCCGGCGGTGTCGGCGAGCGGGCAACGGGCTTCGACGGCGGTAATTGTGCCAGCGGATAACTTGTCGGTCGATTGGTCGGCGCGCGAGGGAGTTGCGGTTCGGCCGACGCCGCCGGATTCGGATTTGTTGGAGAAATTGTCGTCGCGTGCGAATGTGATGGCCTGGCGTTGGGAAGCGGGATCGCCGGTATTCGCGGTGAAAGCGAAGGTTCAACTGCAAACGATAAAAACGGAATCGCTCAGCGAATTAACGCTCGATGCTCGGATGATCGGCGTGTTACAGCGGATCAGTTACGACGTGGCGTTTGAAGGATTGAGTCAAGTGCTGGTGATGGTTCCGCGCGGAGTGGCGGATCGGGTGCGATTTGAGTGTCGGGATTCGTCGGGAAATTCGCGGCCATTGTTGCCGGTGTTCACCGGGATTGAGATCGATCAGGCGCGTCAATATCGGCTGCACTTTGATACTCCACAGTTGGGCAAGCTGGATGTGATCGCGCGGTTCGATATGGATCGGCCGGAGGAGGGGATGACCGACACTCCGCCGCCGGTCGTCATGATTCCGGTGCTGCAATCTTCGGATGCGGAGTTCGCTACGACTCGCGTGCGATGGCGAACGGGGGAGCGGTTGACGGCGTCGGTGGATGATCCCGTTTGGAAGCCAGAATTGGACAGGGACAAGACTTCCACGTGGAGCGCGAAGGGAGCCAAGTCGGCGATTGCTGTCACGGTTCGATCGGTTGGTGAAGCGGCGCTGCAAGACTTCACGGTCGAACGGGCGGTGATTCGGTCGGTCGTTCAGGAAGGTCGCACGCATTCGCAAGTACTGTTGGAGTTGGATCGCGAAGTGCGCGAATTGACTCTGTTCTTGCCGCCGGAAATTGCGCCTCAGGACTTTCGCGTTTGGTGGAATCAGAAACTTGTCGAACGATCGGAACGGGCGACGGCAACGGGTGACGTTGAATTGCGTTTGAAACTGAGTCGCGTTCAAAAAGGTCGTGCGGTGGACGAGACGGGGCGATCACGCGGAGTCTTGTGGCTCGATTTTTTTTCGCAGAAGCCGACGAACATTCGTTGGAACAATCGACATGAGTTGGTGATCCCGCACTTCGCGCCGAGTGTTTGGGTGGCTCAGACGATGTGGGAGATCGTACTGCCGTCGGATCAGCATTTGTTGACTCTTCCTCGTGATTACGCGGCTCAATTTCAGTGGCAGCGATCGTTGATTACGTGGTCTCGCCAGCCGAATTTCGGATACGACCGGATCGAGCGGCTGTTGTCGAACTCTGCGCCGGATGAGGCGAAGTTGAATGGCGTGGAATCGGGAGTTGGGAACTCGTATCCGGTGTCGTGCTTTGGGCCGGCTCAGCCGCTGGAGTTTTGGAGCATGAGCGGTTCGGCGGTGTTTGGCTGCGGAGCTGGGTTCGCTCTGTTGTTGGGATTCGTGCTGATTCGAATGCCGGCGACTCGGCATGTGTTGACGTTTTTGGTCGTGGGCTTTTTGTTAGCGTTGGCGTCGCTGTGGTTTTCCGAGCCGGTGCATGTATTGCTGCAACCGGCAATCTTTGGAACCGCGATGGCGGTGGTCGCGGCTTTGATTGATCGAGCTGGCCGGCGACAGCCGGAACCGCTGGTGACGTTGTCATCACCGAGCGATTTTTATTCGCGCGGGTCGTCGATCGTTTCGGCGAGTGGAGCGATGGTCAATCCTGAAGCACCGACGGCGGCGCCCGGAACGGTGTTGCCCAGCGAACCGATTTCGGCGTCGGGATCGAGAGGCCGCGAATGAATACACTGACCCGACGCGCAACCGAGGGCGTAGGCTTCGCGAAACTCTCAATTCCGCGTTTTGTGAAGTGCTCACTCTCGCTTGCGCGTCGGGTTAGTGTGTTGTTGCTGATGTGGATACTGCCAAGCATCGTGTTCGCGGACGAGCCTGCTCCGGCCGTCAAGCATATTTTTGTTCCTGTGGACAAAGTCGAATCGTGGCCGAAGGGGGATTGGGTTCCGGTGCCGTTTGAGGAATATCTGGCGCGTCGCGAGGTAGATCGGAAGTCGAATCGGCCGCGAGTGAAATCGCGGATTGAGTGGCAATCGTTGACGGCGAACTTTGATCCGGCTCGCGGAGTGCTAACGAATGGGAATTGGTTGGCGGAGGTTCGTGGGGCTGGGGAGGCTCGGTGGGAGTTGATGTCGTTGGAGCCGCTCGATTTGGCGGTGTCGGAGTTGCGGTGGAGTGATGGCGAGGCGGTTTGGGGATCGACACCGTCAGGCGATCCGCAGCTTGTGGTTGAGCCGGGAGCAAAACGTCTGGAAGGAAAGTGGTCGTTGACATCGCGTCGCTTGCCGCGGACTTGGCAATTCGACGTTCGGTTGGCGACTGCGACTGTGTCAGAGTTGAAGTTGCGAATCCCGGCGAATTTGTCTTTAAGGTCATCGGCAGGACAGGTGAAGGGGCCGCTCGCGACGGGTGAGGAGAATTGGCGACTGTGGCAAGTTCATCTCGGAAGTCAGTCGCGTTGTGAGTTACTCGTGCTGGAGTCGAGGCCGGCGGCTCAAACCGAACCGGTCGTGGTTTACGAACAAACCTCTTCGTATGTGCTGCGTGATGCGGAGATCGAATTGCAGTGCGAGATCAACGTGGAGTTGTTTCACACACCGAAGTCTTCGCTGATGTTGACGGTGCCTGACGATCTGACGGTGTATTCGATTGGGTTTTCGGGAGATGCGCGGTTGCCGTGGCGCGAGTTGCCGCGCGTGGCGGGACAGTCCCGGCTGGTCGAGGTCGCGTTGCCGGAACCGCAGATTGGGAAAGTCCGAGCGCTTCAGGTGTTGGCCGGCTCGGTGGCGAAGTTCGATCCGAATTGGTCGCTGCCGAAGATCACGCTATCGGGAGGTTGGTTCACGGCGGGGCGGTGGAATGTTTCGGTTGAAGCTCCGTTGACTTGGCGATTGGTGAAGCCGACCGGGATGCGGCTGACCGAGGTCGATGCGAGTTCGCCGACGGTTCGGCGGATGTCGTTCTTGCAGTACTTGGCCGATGCGACTTTGATCTTGGATGTGTCGTCGCCAGAGCCTCGCTTGTCGGCGGACGTGTTGCAGCGACTGACTGCGGAAGAGAACGAATGGCTGCTAACGAGCGAATGGCATTGGCAGGTTGTAGCGGGATCGGCGTTTGCGACTCGGTGCCGTGTTCCGGCAGGTTGGGAGATTCTGGAAGTGAAATCACTGTCGAATGCGCCCGGTCAAGAAGTTCGGCATTGGGATGTGCTGACGGAAGCGAACGGGGATCGAACGCTGGTTTGTGAATTCGCGCAGGGGTTGGAAGGCCGCTCGATATCGCGGGTGCGGATTGAGGCCTCGCGAGCGCGGTCGACGACGGAACAACGCGAAACGTTTGAATGTTTGTCGCCATTGGATTGCCATCATGCGGAGGTGTTGTTGTCGGTGGCGTTGCCGACAGGCTGGCGGTGGAACGGTGGAAATGATGCAGTTCCGGCTCCTTCAGGATTGCCGCGATTGTCAGCGCAGTGGCCGTCGTTTGAATTGTGGAAGTCGGAAGCGGCGACGTGGGACGAGACAACGTTGTTGTCTCGCGGCGTGCAGTTGAATGGACCGCTAAAAGTGCCGATGTCGATTGTGCGAGCGGAAGTTGGTCCGGACGTCGATGCCGCGACTTCTGCGCCGGCTGCAAGCGTGGACCTTGAGCAATCCGCCGACAACGAAAGCCGCAACGGTACCGAGATTGTCGATCACCTAGTTTGGACGCGGGCGGAGTTGCGGTCGTTGATCTTTCCAGGTGATGACGGGTTTGATCGGCATCGGTTGTCGTTGGAATCGGCGTCGGCCACGCGAGTCGGGCGGTTGGAGTTTGATCTGGCGGGACCGGCGGAGTTGGTGTCGGTGCGGATGAATGGTGTGCGTGCGGAAACTCAGCACGAAGGAGTTCGATATCGGCTACCGTCGATTCCGAAAGGTGGCTTGCGGTCGCTGGAGATCGAATATCGCTTGCCGTCGGATCGCGATTTCTTTCGGAATCGACAAACGCTGCCGGTGCCTCAAGTGACCGGAACCGTGCTGGGGTTTCGCTGGTTGTTCGCGTTGCCACCCGATGCGCGGCTGGGTGATGAGCCGTCAGGTTTGAGGTTGCAACAGCCGCTCGATCCGACTCCGTGGTTGCGGCGACTGTTCGGGCCGCTCGGCCGCGATGATGCGGCCGCATGGTTCAATCCGTTTCAGGACCGGTCGTGGCGCGAGTTGTGGCAGCCGAAGTCGGTTCGCGAAGAGATCGGCCTATCGGCGGTCGAGCCGTTTGCTCCGCCTGGTTGGCGCGTTCGCGAAGCGATCGGTCCGGGGTTGCCGCGAGACATAAATTGGCTGACGTTTCAAGCGACTCAAGTTCACACGCTGGCTTGGCTGGGGATGTTGTTCAGCACGGGAGTCGGCTGCTGGCTGCGAGTTCGCCGGTCCGCTCCGCGAGTTCATATCGCGGCGATTTGGTTGGGTCTGAGTTTGGTCGGCGTGATGTTGTCCGATCCGGTGACAGCGGAGGTTTTGGGCGGCTGCTTAGTCGGAACATTAATGGCAGTGTTACTGCCTCGACGGTTGCTCATGAGTTACTCAAATCAAAATGAAGCGAAGGCTCGCGGGGCGTTCGATGTGACGGTGGCGTATCAGCGTGCGGGGGGCGCGGGTTTGGTCGCTCTGCTGATTGCGTGGCAAGGTCTGATGGCTCAAGAGACATCGCCGAAAGGAATTGGTGAGTTTGAGGTGTTGGTTCCTGTGGCTGATCCGGCCGAGGCGATAACCGAAAACGTGCGACCGGCGGGTGAGCCGGCGCTGGTGCATGTCTCGAAATCGTTGTGGGAGTATTGGCAACGGCGGGCGGAAGCGGATTCTTCGGAACCATCCGTGTTACTGTCTTCTGCTGATTACGGCGTGTCCGTCGTGGGTGAGCAATCAACCGTGCGGGCTGAGTATGTGGTTCAAAGACTGCAACCGGATCGGGCGGAGACGTTGCGATTTCCGTTTGCGTCGGTGCCGCTTGGCGGATCGGAAGCTTGCTTGGTGGATGGCCAGCCTCGCGCGGTGCGAGTTAATGAGACGCGCGACACGTTGTTGCTCGAACTGCCGCCGCTGGAACAATCGCGGCCAGATGACGGCAGTTCAAAGATCGTGACTCAAAAAGTGACGTTCGCACTGTTGCCGCGAGTGATCTCGACTGGCACGACAAGTCGTCTGAGTTTGGCGCTGCCGACGATTGTGAACAGTCGTTTGACGCTGACTGCGCCGGCTATCGGGCCTGTCGATGTGATGACTCGACGCGGCGAGATTTCGAACGACGCGGTGACGGCGATTTCAAACGCTCAATTGGGACCGATGAACCAGTTGCGAATCGACTGGTCGCCTGCGGGAGTCGTTCGTCCGCGCAGCGTGGCCGAGGTCACGGTGGACTTGTTTTGTCTGGCTGAACTGACGCCCACCGGACTGCGGCAACGCTATCGCGCAAAGTGCTCGGTCTCGTCGGGCGAAGTCTCGGCGTTGAATTGGTTGATCCCAGCGGGCGTTGTGATTCGGGACAGCGAGATCACGGCGGACAATTTGTTGCAGTGGTCGCTGGAACCTCACGGAAACGGGCAGCAGCAATTGACGTTGGAGTTCGCTCGGCCGCACGCGAAGGAGTTCATGATCGACGTGACGGGGATGCAGTCGGTGATCGGCTCGTCGGAATCGCCGCGCTGGGTTCCGTGGCAGATCGCATCGAATGGCGACGCGGGCACGCGAGTGAAGTCGGGGTTGTTCGCCCTGGGCGTGGCGACTCTGCCAGGATTCAAAGTGACGCTGCCGATGCCGTTGCCGGAACATGTGGCTCCTCTGGCGGAGAATGTTTTTCTGCGCGGCTGGTCCGGAACCACGTTGCCTCGACCGCCGCAGTTGGTGGTGCAACTGACGACTCCGGCGGAGCTGCCATTTCAATTGGCGGCGGTGACGTCGCTGCGAAAGGCTCGGCAGGAATTGTTGCTGCACTTTGGACGCGACTCGTTCGACTGGACGCTGTACGCGGAAGTGAGCAGTAGCGGGGCACCGACGTTTCAACACGAGGTATTACTGGCGGCCCCATTTCGTCCGGATGAGGTCAGTGTCTCGGAAGACGAGGCGGAGCGATTGGTCAGTTGGTCGGCGGCGGATTCGCGAGCGATCTTGTTTCTGCGCGGCGAGACAACTGGCATCCAAAACGTGACCGTTCACGGTCGCGAGGCGATCCCGGCGGACGGGCGATTGACGGTGCCAACTCGCTGGCTGGCCGAAGCCGAACTCGCGGAGTTTTCGTTGCGAGTGACTCACGATCCCAGTTGGCAAGTGCAAGTTCAGGACGAGCGAGATCAGGAGTTGCTACCGGTTGAAACCCGACCGCCTCAGCCGGGCCGAGCCGAGCTGTTTCTTGGCAAGTTCCGAGCCGATGCGATGTCGGCCGCGTTGCGAGTGCGACTAACACCGCACGAACCGGCTGGGGCCTCCGAGGCGTGGACGATCATTGCGCCGGCAGATCAAGAAACTTGGACACTTCGGCATGTCGAACGGTTAGTTGGTGGAGGTTTGATCACAGCGAGATTGTTTTGGCCATCAGCGTGGGCAACGAACGGCACCGTGCGGCTGGCTCCGTCGCTCAAAGAGTTGGCTCGCAAGCCGCTGCCGGATGGCGTGGAGTTGACGGTGCAGTCGCTGCATCGCTCGGCGGACGGTGAATCGCAGGGGCAATCCGCCTCGCGAGACATCGTGTTTGAAGTGACCTTGCCGATGAAAGACCGGTCGCAAGCTTTGGTGGCTCCGCCGATGGCGTTGGATTTGGAAACGAGGCAACATCAGTGGTTGCTGTCCGACGAATTGGGCTCGTGGTTGCCAGACAATCACGGAGCCGTGATGTCGGATGTCGCCAGTCTTCCCGAATGGATGAAGCCAGTGTTGCCGCCGGGAAACCGCTCGTGGTTGCGATTGTCGGGCGAATCGGAGTTGCGTGAGTTCGTGCGATCGAACAAAGGGATCGTGCAGCGGTTGCCGAAATCGCTGTGGATGGACACGGCCGTGTGGCTGGCCGATGGCGAAATCTCACAAGGCCGTACCTGGTTGCTCGTGCAATCGAATGGCACGTCGGAATTGGCGATTGGTCGGCCGGAAGGGATTCGCTGGCAAGCGGTTTTCGTCGATGAGTCGTTTCGCGAAATCTCAGACGCTGACGCCGAATCTGACACGCTGCGAATCGACCGCCTGCCGGCTGGACCACTGTCGCTCGTGACTTTGTTCTGGCAAGTGGACGAACAACATCGCAAACGAATCGTGGCTCGCCGCGATACGGCGCTTCCGATGCCGACCGATTCGTCGTTGCAGCCGGAGCGGCACGATCTGACATTGCTGTCCGCCGGATTCAGCGATCTTTCATCAACTCACGGTGCCCGCCGAGTTCCTGATTGGGACGTGCGACTGTCTCGCGCGAATCAAATCGCCCGCGCGCTGCGAACGGATTCCGCGAGAAGCTCCGTATCGTGCGCTCGCCTGCTGCGACAACTCGATGAGGACGTGATCGGGGCACAGCGACTGATCGATCAACTTCCGGACGAAGTTGGCGGCGGATCAATCGCGCGCGATCAACTGCAAGCCACGTTGGCCGAAGTCGAGGCGCTCAAGAATTCCGAAACAACCGTGACGTCGCGTGCGGCGGTGAAATCACAATCCGCGTCGCCAGCAAACCAGCCATTCAAATCGTGGACCAGCCACTCATGGCTCAATGTCCCCGCCGGCTGGAGCGCGATCGCCGAGACCGACTCGAATGCGCGGTTGTCGATTATTCTGGTTGACCGCCGCTGGGTCCGCTGGATCATAGCCGTAGTGGCGTTGATCGCTGTGATCCCATTGTTCCGCATGTGGCTCCGCTGGCAAACCAGCGAGTGGCTCGCCAACCACTCCTTCCTCGCCTGGGCCTCGCTGGCCCTGATCTGGTGGGCTTGCCTCAATCCCAGCGTCGTCGGCTTCACCCTGCTGCTCGTCGCCGCCATCTTCGCCATTCGCGAACAATGGGTCGCCCCAAATTCTGTCGCCACACACTAACCCGGCGCGCCCGCGAGGCGGAACGCTCCACAGCGCTACGTCGTAACAAGAGCCAAGTGATCGCTCGCCCTCGCTGGCGCGCCGGGTTAGCGTGGGCCTCAGAATTGATCAGCGGTCAGGCAACGAAGTGGTCTTGGCGAAGCAGGTCAATTGCCGCCGCAAACCCTTCGACAGTTCGAGCGACATCCGATTCGGTATGCGCGGCGGACGTGGAGCCGCCCCAGCCCATCCAATCGACGCCGCCGAGCAATAACGCTTGACGGAATGCCATGCCGAGTGCCGGGTCGGACTTCGCGTCGAGCTTCCGCCAGTCGCCCGCATACGGCAGAAAATCATCGGTCGTCGGTCGCGGCCCAGAATAATTCGGCAAAATCTTGATGGCCGAGTAATCGCCATACGCCACCCAGTTGACGGACTTCGTCCCGAAGAGTTCGTTCAATTCGCGACGCAGTTGCGTGGCGATGCGGTTGGCGTGATCGCACGGATGTTGAGTGGCCACGATTTCCAGTGCGGCGATGCCGGCCGCCGCCGACAACGGATTACCGTTGTAGGTGCCGGGATGCTTCATCTTCTTGCCGAACGAATTGCCGAAAGCCAGCGTTTGCATCAAGTCGGCTCGGCCGCCGAGTGCTCCGCCGGGCAAGCCGCCGGCGAGGACCTTCGCCATCGTAGTCAGATCGGGGAGCACGTCACAGATTTCTTGAAACCCGCCCGGAGCCACACGGAAGCCGGTGATCACTTCGTCCAAAATGAAGATCACGTTTTTGTCGTGAGTCAGTTGCCGCACGCCGCGAACGAAGTCAGGCCGAGCGGGCACTGCTCCCCAGCGAGCACCGTTCCCTTCGTGAATCACGCAGGCAGGCTGATGTTCGTCGATCGCACGAGCCAGCGCGGCCAGATCGTTTGGCGGCACGATTACAATGTCACCGCAAACTCCGGCCGTCACGCCGGGAGTCGGATAATCGTCCACATCGGGAGCGTCACCAGCCAGCACATGCGGCGGATGCGGCGGCTCGGACGAGATTATCATCGAATCGTGCCAGCCATGAAAATGCCCGGCGAACTTAATGACTTTGCTCCGCCCGCTGGCGATGCGGCTGACTCGCAACGCCATCAACGTCGCTTCGGTCCCGCTGTTCACGAATCGCAGCATCTCGACCGACGGCACGAGTCGCCGCACCGATTCGGCCCATTCGATTTCCAATTCATGACAGGCTCCGGGATGCGTGGACTTCGCCACCTGCCGCTGCACGGCCGCCACGATCGCCGGATGTGAATGGCCCAACAACAACGCCCCGTGACCCATCCAATAGTCGATTAGTTCATGCCCATCGACATCGATCTTCTTTGAGCCAGCGGCTTCTTTGGCGAAGATCGGAAATGGTTGCAAGTATCTCCCATCGTGCGTGACGCCGCTCGGAAACAGCCGCGCACTCCGCTCAAATAATTTCGCCGATTTTGGGAAACGATTCCGATACGCCGCTTCTAACTTCCCCTGCGTTGCCGATGTCGTCATCTCGCGCTCCTTGGCCAGATTCGAGTCTGTTGACAACACACTAACCCGAAGCGCCAGCGAGGGCGAGCGATCCACGAAGCGCCGTGTTTAACGATTTACGGATCGCTCGCCCTCGCTGGCGCTTCGGGTTAGTGAGCGTTTGCGACGGAACTCGATCGGCTGAATTCGCGAATCGGATTGCATGCTGCGTTTGGCGGCCAATTCCGCCATGCGGCGCAACGAGTCATCTCCGGGAGCCAGTCGTACGCCGGCTTGCAGTTGTTCCGCCGCACGAGTGAACTGACCTTGCTCGATCAGGAAGTTGCCATAACTCCTCCGAACGGCGACGGAATGGGTGTCGATTTCCAAGGCTCGACGGAAGCAAAGTTCGGTCTCTGTCGGGCGATTCAAACGCGCAAACACTCCGGCGGCTGATACCAACCGATCAATCGGGCGATCGCAATCCGGACGCGCGGCATCGATTCGCAGACTGTCGGCATAGGCTCGCGCGATCACGGGATATTGAGCCGGCAATTGCCGATAACGCACTTCCAATTTTTGCAGAACGTCCAACTCCGGATCGAAGTCATCCAAGATCACCTGTGGCGGCACGTTTCCAACCAGCAAGTCGAGGATGCGGTCTTGATAAATTCGCTGTTGATGGAAGGCCCCTTTCCACGCGTTGACGGCATCATCGACCCGACCTTCCAACATCGCTTCACGGCCCACGACGAATCGCACCTGTGCCGAATGCGGCCGGACCAACAACGCCTGATGCAACAACTCCGTTGACCTCGCGGTATTCCGATCTTCCAGAAACGCGAGATCGGCCAATGACACATACGCCGCCGCTTGCAACGGACACAATCGCACCGCTTGCCGCGCATGATCGGCGGCCGCGTCCAGATACTTCAGATTCGGACCGACCGCCCGTTGGAGCCACTCGCGCATTGCGGCCACCGATTCAAACGGTGACGCCAATGCGGCATCACGCAGTTGAGCCAACGACATCGGGTTCTCACTGTTCTTTTGCAGCTCATCAAAGGCACTCAAATACAAAGCCGACAGCCGGACATGTGCCCGAACGTGATCTGGGTTTAGCTTGGTGACGTGACTCAACGAAGCCACTCGCTGCTTGAACCGCGCGATCGGATCGGCCTCCGCCTCGTCATCAATGCCGTCCGTCTCTGCTGTGGGGGATTCGGTTTCATCTTGATTGGCAGAATCTTCGCGAGCTTCGGGAGACCGCAACGTCAGCCGCAAATAATCAAACCAATGTGGCTCAGCCAACGTCGCGTGAAGCAGCGGAGGACACGACCAACAGCCAACGGCCAACGTCGCAACGGCCGTAATCAGCCCCAGCCCGCGCGGCAAGACACGCGGAGTCGGCGAGCTGTTTTCAACCCGCACGCCAGTGGCTCGAGCTATCCCGCTCACTGATACAACACCGGTCGCGGCCGACAACTGATCCAAACGCCGAGCACAAGCCGCCAACACCAACACAGTGGTCATCAGGCCCGGCACGAACCAAACAAAATCGACCAGCGCATGA
Organism: Planctomyces sp.; assembly: GCA_031375695.1. Lineage (GTDB taxonomy): Bacteria > Planctomycetota > Planctomycetia > Planctomycetales > Planctomycetaceae > SXKJ01. The sequence continues at coordinate 6,092 of JANMIF010000007.1, read as the reverse complement.
ACGAAATTCGCCGCCAGGCTGGCGGAGATCGCCGCCGCCAACATCCGCTCGCGCACACTATTGCGAGTTCTCAAACCACGCCAACACCAAACCGCGCAATAGGTCACGCTGATTCCGGCCAGCAATAATCCACACAAGCCACATTCGGAAGCGACCTGCAAGTAACTATTTTCGGCATGAGTGAACTCTGTCTCAGCGAACGGCGGATCGTAGAACAACGGATACGCCTCGGAATGACTTCCCAGGCCCGTACCAAACAGCGGAAAATGATTGATCACTTGCACATTCGCTTGCCAGATCGCCAATCGCGAATCCGACTGCCAGTTGTCCAGCCGCTCGCCGACTTTTTCATGACCCAGCATCACGAATAGACATCCCGCGATGGCGGAGATTCCCAACAGACTTCCCAAGACTCGGCCCGACAGCGCGCCGATCCAGAACAAAGCGATCAGCATCACAAACAGCGATACTCCCAATGCAATCATGCCACCGCGCGACAGCGAAAATAGCACTGCGAAAACCAAGACACCCAAGACCAGCAACAACCCGCCTAACGCCGTATCGCTGTCGGACTTCGAGCTGCCACGCGACCCAAAACTTGCCTGAGCCGAAGTTCGCTTATCCAACACTCGCAGGATCCACCACAGTAATGGCGCGCAACCCAAGGCGAGAAACTGCGCGAAGTGATTGCGATTGGTGAAGGCCCCTTTCATCCGATGTTCGGGCGACGTCAGCGGGTAATCGTAAAACCAGAAGAACTTGCCGTTGTTCGACAACCATTGCACCACGCCAAAAACCGCCATCGCCGACACACTGATTGCTACCGTCTTCAGCAATCGCTCCACATCCGAAACGCGACGAATCCGCTGCATCGCGACAGAAAACAACAACACATAACTCAATCCTACGATCAACGCCGACTCCGTCTCTCCGACACTCAGCGACAAAGTCCGCCAGCTCCCAAAAGAGCCAGCAACTTCGGCACCAGCGGACCACATGGGCAACAATTTGCCGTGTTGCGGCGACAGCCACGACAATAACTCGCCAGGAAACGGCGTCAGCTGCAACAGACCTAGCACTAGCACGCCGACCAACAGCGGCTCCGTGCCGGTGGAAATCCAAGTTGTCTTCCGGCCAAACACCAGAGTGCCCGACCAACCCAGCGCCGCGATCACTGCGCAAGCCAGTAACAGAACTTGACCAAGAGCAATGCGGCCACCCAAACACAATGGCACCAAACAGACGCTCGCCGCCACCGCCACGTCGGCTAACTCACCGCACCAGTGTGCAAAAGACGTTTCCGTTCCTTCCGTCTGAACCATTTCCGGCGAATCAGTTGTTGTCATAAAACACCTCTGTAAACCGAAAAGCAATAAAGAACTCAAAGGACTAAGCGAGCCGGAGGGGATTAACCTTTGGACTGGTGTCGTTGTCCGGGGGGCTAATACCCTCTGGCTTGCCGGGACTGATCAGTTTTCACAGCCCGTCTTTTAGGCCGCGCGACTTAGTCCGAGAATCGATCCGTCCGGTTCTTCCTCAACAATCGGGTCGGTTTCATTCGCCACGTCATCGTGACCGTATCCGTATCCGTATCCGTATCCATATCCGTAACCATACCCGTAGCCATATCCATACCCGTAGTAATCGCCCGTGGAGTCGCTCGACAGATGATTGACGACGATTCCCAACAGGTTAGCCTCGACCGAGGCAAAGGCTTCGGTCGCGCGAATGACCATGCGGCGGCGATTCTTGTCAGGACGGACGACGAGCACGGCACCATCTACCAGCCGGCCAATGATGATCGGGTCAGCCACCGCTAGAACCGGCGGAGCATCGATCAGGATCTGATCGTAAACAGTTTCGGCCCAAGCCAATAATTCCGCGAACCGATCACCAGACAGCAGTTCGGCGGGATTCGACGGTCGCGATCCAGATGGCACAACATCCAGTCCGGGAACGACCTGTTGAACCAAGTTGTCAGCAACGCTTACCTGAATCGGCCGTTCATCACGCAAGATTTGCGATAGTCCGACTTGGCCTTTCAAATTCAGCAGAGCGGTCAAACCGGGACGGCGCATGTCGGCATCAATCAACAGTGTCTTCTTGCCAGATTGTGCGAATGCGACAGCTAGATTCGACATAATGGTTGTCTTGCCATCTCCAGGCTCCGTGCTAGTGACCACCAAACGAGTTGATTGCCGATCGGAGAATGCCAAAGCCGTTCGCAATGTCCGGAACGCTTCCGTTTCAACGCCGTTGGGCTTGGCATGACAATGAATCGCGCCGACCCCAGTTTTCTCGGTGGGCTGCATCGAGCGAACCATCGCCAAGACGGGGACGCCAAGTTGAGTCCGCAATTCATCCGGCGATCGGAACCGATCATCCAGCAGATCGAGCACATAGATCGTGCCCAGGCCGGACCCTAGTCCCAACAGCAAGCAGACGGCAATGACTAAAATTAACCGCGGTGACGACGGAGTCATGGCGGCCTGCGGTGTCTTGGAGCGAGTCACCTCAAGGCCGTGATCCGCGTTCAGATTCAGGTCGTTGATTTTTTGTATCAACGATTTCTCCCAATCCAAATGCCGTTGACGCTCCATCATTGTCAATTCAATGCGTGTGAGTATTTCACCTTGATTCTGGGCCTGTGTTTTTTCTTGATCGAACTGCGCTTGCAGAACCATTTGCCGCGAGGCGGCCATGTTATAGCGCTGTTCGGCCATTGCCTTGAGGCGCGGGCCGAGTTCGGTGGAACTCAATTGTTGCAGGCTCAGTCGCGATTGGGCCAAATAGCCACCAACCGATTCCTGTTGCATGCGGATTTGATCCCAAAGGAAACGGATGTCCGGATGATTATCCCCCAATGTCGCGCGGCGTTGATTGAATTCCACGCGGAGTCGCATGATTTCTTGATTCGCTTGGGCCGTGACTTGAGCGGTCTCCTGATCCATTCCCAGTTCTTTGAGCAACAGCGTTTGTCCCAGCGTTTCCACAGCCTGAATGGCGAATTGTTGCATGTCTTGGCCTCGTGACATCGCGGCGTTGACGGCTTGCGCGAACGCCCACGCTTCGAGCGTCGTGCGCTGCATCTCAATAAGAGCTTTGTTCAACTCGATTGCGCGGGCGTTTACTAGGTTCACACTCTTGCCATCGGTATCGACCACGCCATTTGTTTGACGTTGCAGTTCCAGATATTCCGCATCCTTGTCTTTGATCTGGGCGCTGACGGCGTCTTTTTGTCGGTTCAAATCGTGAAGGGTGTCGATATCCGACGTTCGCTGAGTTTCATTGATATATCGCACGTACTCTCCGACGATTCTCGCGACGATGTACTCCGCTGTTTTTGGGTGTCGCGAACGATACCGCACATCGATCAATGTCGAGCCGCGATCGCTGCTGACGATGACGTTGTTTTTCAGCACAGTTTCCCAGGTTTTGCGCGGCAGTCCCTTGAAGTCGAGTTCGTGTTGCTTGGGGAGATCATGCAGTGCCGCTTTGAGCACTTCGTCGCAGACCATGATTTTTTGAAATGTGGGAATCTGCTTGATGACGTCGTCAACTTCGCTTTGCTGGCCCCCTTTGGATGCCCCGGACGCATGACCGGTCTGCCGGACCCAGACTTGAGCGTGTGCATCATAAAAACGTGTGGCAGTCGCGTAGTAAATCGCTCCCAGAACACCGCTGATCAGCATCGTGGCCAACAGCGTTCCTTTGCGAATTCGGATCGCATGAAAAAAACGGACCAAGCCAGAGACGACGTTGGCGGTGTTGATCGTCAGCGTCGGGGTCAGTGATTGAGACTCGGGATTCATGAGCCGCACTTTCTTTAGAAGAACGTTCCGAGCGACGCGCCCACGCCGAAGCGGATCAGCTTCATGGTCTCCAGAACGACGGTTCCCGGTGTTTGTTCGACGTTGACGATGTCACCGGGGGACAAGCGGATGTTTTCCGCTCCGTTTCGTTTGGCCGCTCGAATGCTGACTTCAATCAACGACGGTTCCGACTGACCGGGCATTTGCCGAATCACAAAGACTTTGTTCGCCAGTTGATTGCTGGCACCGCCAGCTTCGGAGATCGCCGCTAACACGCTGAGCGGTTTCGTGATCGGATACGGAATTTCGCCAGGCTTGTGGACCAGTCCGCCGACGTACACCGGCTGCGGATCGCGGCGCTCGATCATCACGACCGCTCCGTCGGACAGCGGATATGACGCGGTTCCGTCTTTGGTCGCGGAAACCAAGTCGATGCGAAACGACTGTCCTGATCGACTGGTTGCGGTAGCTGGCACGGCTTGCGAATGTCCGATTGGCAAAATACCCGACGCACCGTAGCCTTGAGCGATCCGATCCGGCTGCACCGGCCCTGCCGACGGCGGATTGCGTACTTCAACATTCGTTCCGGCGTCGTCCGCCAGCCCGCCGGCTGCAACGATGGCGCTCAGCAGATCACAACTTCCACATGGCAAGTTGTAGGTCCGAGGTTCCTTGACCGCTCCGACCACCATGATCCGATTGGTGCGTTGTTTTTTCATGCCGACGGTGATTCGTGGCGCACGATAAATGCCGCGCTGAACTGCCGCCGCCGTGATCACCGCTTCGGCCGATTCCGGCTCCAAGCCAGCAACCGACACGTCGCCGATGTCGCTGACCGTCACCGTTCCGTTTTCGTTGACTCGCACCGGAATTGTGTGCGTATCTCCCGGTCGCAAGCTGGCGACGATCGTCACTTCCAGCAGGTCGCCACGATCAATCAAGTCGTAGTTGGTTGAGCCGCTTCCGAGCCGTGAGAGATCGAGGGTCTTGGCGCTTTCAATCGGCAGGGCTTGTAAATGTCCTGGCAAAGCGTCGGCTTGAAAAACTTCGGTCGTGGAGCAACCGGCCAAACACAGACAGCTCAAAGCCAACAGCCATCTGTTGCGCCAGCGTCCGGTGGACGCGCGCAAACAACGGCGTTTAATGAATACGTCGCGACCAGCCTGAGTCATTGAACCAGGCCTTTCCGAATCAAATGGGGTGTGCCGAAACGGCGAGACAGTTGTTCGATCAGACGTGAGAAATCGAGAAGAATGGGGCAGGGAAACTGAGGCGGAACGGCCCAGAATCGAGCCGAATTGAGAGGCAGGTTCGGACGGTACGGCAACTTTGCGAACAGGGTCAAGACACCTTTTTAAGTTGTTTGAGAATCATCACTTTTGACGCGGAAAGAATCAGGTGCTCGTCAGCCTGGCCTGCAAAGTGGCGGCTTACGTTCGACAATCTGTGGACAGACCAGCGACATTTCGCGATTGAGCTGGATGTATTCCCGCTGCCCTTCCGGGACGTCGTCCTCGTAGAAAATGGCTTCGACAGGACACTCAGACACGCAGGCGTTGCAGTCGATGCAATGTTCGGGGTCGATGAACAGCACCTGCTCCCCTTCGTGAAAGCAGTCGCATGGGCAGACGACGACACAGTCGGTGTACTTGCAGCCAAAGCAAGGTTCGGTCACAACGAACGCCATGATTATTCTCCGTTAGAAGGCTTGAAAGTTGTTGATCCGCTCGTGAATGCGGATTCACCGCCGGAACGGACACAGAATCATGAAAATTTCTTCCATGACCGATATTCGGCCGACATCCGATCCAGAGCCTGAACGATTAGACGCGGAATCGTTGTCTGAATCGGTTCTGTTGCTAGAACGATTTCGGACGGGCGATGAGCAAGCGGCGACGCTGATCTTCGAGCGATTTGCCAAGCGGCTGTCGTCGCTCGTGCAAAGTCGTCTTTCGAGAAAACTGGCTCAGCGTCTGGATGCCGAGGACGTGGTGATGTCGGCCTACCGAAGTTTTTTCGTGCGTGCTCGTGCCGGTCAGTTCGCGGTCGATGAACCGGGCGATCTCTGGCGACTACTGGCCCAGATCACACTGAATAAGCTGTATCGCTCGGCGGACGAGCACTCGACAGTCGCGCGACGGGCGTTCTGGCATCTCAAGCGCAAGGAAACTGAACAAACCAGGAGTTGAGGAAAACATCTCTGGGAGATTCGCATTGGGGTGTTTGGAAAAGAACCCTTTGGGAATGGAGTCCCAGCGATGGCAAAACAGATGACGTTTG
>JANMIF010000589.1:0-3322 GCA_031375695.1 Planctomyces sp. | reverse complement strand
CGTCGGCGAAAAAATGACGGCTTATTTCAATTCGATCAGTCAATCGGTCAATCGCATCATTTCCCCCGAATAATCTCACGACCTCAGGCCACAGAATTCCTGCAAAATTCCTCTCTGTTTTCAATCTGCGGCGAACTAGACTCGATATGTGGCGGTTAATGGCAGGCCGTTCGGCCAGTGCTTCGATTGACTGCGAGCCAATTTTCATGGATCAGCCTCGTTCCGGATCATCTGTTGCTCCGCCGCCATCGACCGATTATCGGCCGGTTCGCAGCGGCCCCGGTGCGGAAACAGTGATCAATCTGGAGCGTCGGGGCATCGTCGGCGTCCCTTTGGGCGACGGAACCAAACCGCCAACCTCTGGCGTTTGGTTGCGATTATTCCCGTCGGAATCACAGGTTCACGATCCAGGGTTATCTCCCGCCGAAGCTGGGCTGAGTTTGGGACACTTTGAGGTCCAAGAGCGGATCGGTGCGGGCGGTATGGGGGCGGTCTTCCGAGCAAATGACACCCGCCTGGATCGTGCGGTCGCTCTGAAAATCTTGACTCCCAGCTTGTCTCGTGACGACGCGGCCGTGCAACGATTTCGGAACGAAGCTCGGGCGGCCGCGCGGCTCGATCATGAAAACATCGCACGGGTATATTTTATTGGCGAAGATCAGGGGCTGAACTTTATCGCCTTTGAATTCATCAATGGCGAAAATCTCCGTAATTTGATCATCCAACAAGGCCGCGTTGAGCCAGTCGAAGCGGTCAACTTCGTATTGCAAATAACGTCGGCCCTGAGGCACACCTCGGCGAACGGCGTTGTGCATCGTGATATTAAGCCTTCGAACATCATCATCACGCCGTCGGGCCGAGCCAAATTGGTGGACCTCGGACTGGCTCGCAAAGAGCATTCGGAATCCGCAGCCGACCTGACGCTGGCAGGTACGACGCTTGGCACCTTCGATTACATATCGCCGGAACAGGCCAAAGATCCGCGCAACGTCGATGTCCGCAGTGATATTTATTCGCTCGGATGCACGCTGTATCACATGCTAACAGGCGAACCGCCATACCCGGACGGCACCGTGCTCAAGAAATTGCTCGATCATCAAAGTGGCGAGCCGCCCGATCCCGCCAAAAAAAATCGCCGCGTCTCCGACGATCTGTCGATGATCACTCGAAAAATGATGGCCAGCGATCCCAAGAAACGCTATCAAACGCCCGACCAGTTGACTCGCGACTTGATGTTGATTGCCGGATCGCTCGGCCTGCGCGGTGTCAGCCCAGAAGGTTTGATCTGGCTGTCGTCGCGTCCGTCGTTTTCAGACATTTGGCGACAGAATGCCGGTGTTCTGGCGATGACCTCGTTGCTGGTTCTGATCGTGTTCGGGGTCAGCCAATTTCCGAACTTGGCGGCTAATCGCGGCCAGGGTACTTATGTGACGAATGCTGGCTCTCAGTCCCATGAGTCCCAACGATCGAATGGCACTACGCAGAACTCCAAAACGCCCGATCGCGACAATCCCAGTCATGCAAAGTCCACAGATTCGCACCATAAGGGCTCCCTCGCGAATGGTTTTCAGCCAGCCGAATTGATTTCGCCATCGGGTCGATCAACAAGCGATGACGCGAACCCGCCGCTGACGACAAAAGTAGAACGGGTTGAGAATCCGCCATCGGCCATTGTCGCCTCGTCGCGAAATACCAACAATGCCACCGTCACGAAAACGGACAACGGAAATTTTCCGACGCGACCAAGCACTGGCAACTCGGTGACCGAGCCGGTTCGCGAGCCAACCAACACCGCAGGCAAACCGCCAGCGATTGCAGAGGAGGCCATCGGCGTATTTGTGCTCGCCGCCGACGGCGCTGCTTCAAAACGCTTTCCAACTCTCGAAGCCGCGTGCGCGGCAGTCACGGACGGCAGCACGATCGAACTCCGATTCAACGGACGGCGAGCCGAAAAGCCGATCAAGCTCGGCAAGAAAAATCTGACTATTCGCGCTGGCAAGGGATTTCACCCGATCATCGAATTCAATCCGGCCAACGCTCCGGCCGATGCGCATCTGCGGCTGATCAACGTCAGTAGCGGGCCGGTTGAGATCAGTCAAGTCGCCTTCGAGATTACTGTTCCGCCGTTTCTGTCGGTCGATCGGATCAGCCTGTTTGGTTTGGAGCGGCAAGACGCTTTGGCGCTGCACGGCGTCGCGATCACGCTGAACAATCCCGGTCAGCGGCCAACGTCGCTGTTCGACTTGGCTTACGAACCGGGCCAGATGATGGCCGACATGAAGATGAACAACGTTGGCGCCGCGCGCGAACTTAAACTGGAACTCACCGAGTGTTTCATTCGCGGCCAAGGGGATCTGATTCATATCCGCCACACCAAGCCAGTGCGGCTGACGTTGCGCGACACAGCCGTGACTCTCGACGGCACGCTGCTGCGAGTTGAAGGGCATTCCGAAAAACCGGCCGAACAATCGCGCATCGAACTGCGGCTCGATTACGTCACCGGCCGATTCGGGCGACATTTGGTGCAACTCGACAGCGGCGATTTGCCGCGTGAGCTGGCTCCCGTACATGTCGAAGCCAAGAACAACATCCTGACGACCGTCGGCAACACCGGCCTCATCGCGATGTCCGGCAGCACCAGCGATTCCGACTTCCGCAAACTCCTAAGCTGGTCAGGCGAAAAGAATTTCTATGCTCACTGCCAACTCTTTTGGACGCTCGCATCAGGCGCGGCCCCGCTCGACTTCGATGAATGGAAAGCAGCCTGGGGCGCGGGCGGCGATGTCGGTGCCTCGAACGACGAACTCCTGTTTCAAGCAAGACAGGGCGAATGGTCGCAAACCACACTGGAGTCACTGACTCTCGATCGCCGCACTGAAACCTTCAATCCTGCGCTGGGCGCCGCCACGGATGGCAATGACGCCGGAGCCAACGTCGCTAAACTTTTGAGGCAGACAGAAGAAAACGCAAAATGACCTTTCGTAGTGCAAGTTTCCAGCTTGCCCCTCGCCATCGAAAGTTGCAGCCGCAAGAGTTTGCTGTCCCAGATCTTCATGTAATGCCGCCCGGAAAATTTCCAACTTGGCTCCTCGACTTCTTGTAGCGTGTCGATATACTCCGCCCCGTCCGCGAAGAGACGCATCGCTTCGTGGCTGGAAAACTAGATGCCACTTGTCGCGGGGTGGAGCAGCCCGGTAGCTCGCGAGGCTCATAACCTCGAGGTCGTAGGTTCAAATCCTGCCCCCGCAACTTTTTCTTTGGCCCGCGGCCCTCTATGGCAGCGGGCTTAATCGTGCGCAGGCGAACTTTCATGGATCTAAAT
>JANMIF010000571.1:0-3159 GCA_031375695.1 Planctomyces sp. | reverse complement strand
ACGTCTCGCCAGAGCGTGGGACCATCCGACAACTCCCCACTCTCCGGCGAGACGTTGCGACTGGTTGCAGTCCACGACACGCAGAAGGCGCTCGAAGCATTTGCCCGCTGGTATCGGTCGCGGCAGGAATCGTTGGTCATTGGCGTCACTGGAAGTTTTGGCAAGACGACGACTCGCGAAATGATTCACGCGGTCCTATCGGCCAAGTATCCCGGCGTGCGAAGCTTGAAGAACTTCAACAACCACATCGGCCTGCCTCTGAGCGTACTGGAATTGGATGCATCGCACGAGTTCGCCGTGCTTGAAATGGGAGCGTCGGCCGTCGGAGAGATTTCCGCGTTGGCGGCGATCTCGAAGCCAGAAATCGGCGTCATCACCGGGATCGGCCTCGCGCACGTTGAAGGTTTTGGATCGCCGGAGCGAGTTGTGCTCGGTAAGGGTGAACTGCTTGAGTCGCTGCCGATGAGCGGGTTTGCCGTGATTCCGGGGGACGATCCGGTGACACGTGGCATGGCCGGGCGAACGCAGGCGAGCACTTTGTTTGTCGGCGAGCACGACGGCAATCAAATCCAAGCGAGCCACATCCGCGTTCAGGCCGATCGGCTGCGATTTGAAGTCGATGGCTTTGAGTATTCCGTTCCGGTGGTGGGGCGGCACTTCATTCGAGCCGCGCTCTCTGCGTTGGGAATCGCTCGCGAAATTGGCCTGACTCCCGCAGAGATCAACGCCGGGTTTCAGAACTTCAAATCCATATCGGGACGTTGCGAAGTTCAGCAAATCGGCTCGTGGACGGTCATCGACGATTCCTACAACGCGAACCCGGAGTCGATGCTCGCCGCTTGCCAAACGTTGCGAGATTGGGACGCTCGGCATCGGCGACTTCTGATCGCGGGAGACATGTTGGAACTTGGCACGCACGCCGATCAAAGTCATTTCGAGATCGGCCTCGCCGCAGCTCAAGCTGGCATCGACTTGCTGCTGGCCTATGGCGAACACGCCGACGACGTGATCCGCGGAGCCATGTCCGGCGGCCTTCCGGCGAACCGGCTGGCACAATGCGGCCACTTTGACGTTTTGCTCACAGCTCTCGATTGCCTGCTCGATTCGGAAGACGTCCTGCTCGTGAAGGGCTCACGCGGAATGCGAATGGAGCGAGTCGTCGATTGGTTGAAACAGAAGTCCGTTACTAACCCCCAACCCTTAATCCCCAGTCTCTAACCCATGCTCGTCTGGCTCCTTCATCATTTCGGCTCGGTCTTACAACAGTTTGAATCGCACGTTGCGGGCGAGTCGCGGGTGTATTTGACGTCGCGAACCGCGCTGGCGGCGGTAACGTCGTTTTTGTTTTGCCTACTGCTGGGGCCGATGGCGATTCGGGCGTTGCAGCGGCGGTTTCGAGAACGGATCGGGAGCGATTCTGAGCAGCTCAACCAGTTGCACGCCGGGAAGCAGAATACCCCTACGATGGGCGGTCTGTTCGTCATAAGTGCTGTCGCACTCGCCACGTTGTTGTGGGGCGACTTGTCGAACTTATACGTCAAGCTGGGACTCGCCACGACGATCGGGTTCGCGGCGCTCGGGGCAGTTGATGACTGGGTCAAGCTGAACTCGAAACGAAACGGCCTGAAGGCGCGGACAAAGTTTTGTGCGCAGATTCTGCTGGCGATCCCGATCGCCCTGGCGTTGTTCTTCGACCAAAATGGCAAACCGTTTGAATGGCAACTGATCTGGCCGATTGGGAATGTCGGTGTGTGGCTCGGCCCACTGTTCGCGCTGTGGGCGATCTTCGTGATGGTCGGTAGCTCAAACGGTGTGAATCTGACCGATGGTCTCGACGGCCTGGCCAGCGGCTGCACGATCTTTGCCGGTTCGGCGTTTACGGTGTTGTGCTATCTGGCCGGTCACCGAGTGTTCGCGACCGACCTCTCGATCCCGTACATGCCGGGAGCTGGCGAACTAGCGATCGTGATCTCTGCGTTGGTCGGCGCGATGCTCGGGTTTTTGTGGTTCAACTGTCATCCGGCCCAAGTCTTCATGGGCGATACTGGATCGCTGCCGATCGGCGCTCTATTGGGCCTCGCCGCGCTCGTCACCAAACAAGAATTTCTGCTGGTCATCGTCGGCGGCATCTTCGTGGTCGAAACCATCAGCGTGATCCTGCAAGTCTTGTGGTTCAAACTGACCGGCCGCCGCATTTTGAAATGCAGCCCACTGCACAACCACTATTTGTTCGCTGGCCACCACGAAATCAAAATCGTCGTCCGGTTCTGGATCAGCTCCGCGCTATTGGCGCTGATCGCCGTGGCAAGCTTGAAGATTCGATGATGTGACCACGGCCGGCGCTCACACTTCGACCTCAGTCGGACGGAAGTTTTGGGCCAGCTCGTCGAGACACTCTTGGTGAATCGCTTCGAACAACGCCCACATCGCTGCCACATCCTGGAGACCAAAGGCGAAAGCTACCGTCTCCAAGATGCCACACGCCGCCGCCGTCGTCCCGACGGATCAACCACATAACCAACAGTCTTCACCGCGATCCAGTCCTCCCGACCCAAGGAACCCTCAAAAACCCAGCGCCACCAATTTCAGCCGACCCTCGCCGCCATTTTCAACCGTCGTCAACAAATTGAATTGTTTGGCGAATTCGGCGGGGGTGTAGGTGCGTTGGGAGCCGTCGGGGAACAGGGCGACGTAGACGAATTGGTCTTCGACGCCGGGGCTGCCGCGGTAGTGGCCCCAAAAGAAAAACAACACAGGGCCGAGGCAGAGCCAGTGGTCACCGGTCAGCCACGGGAACAGCAGGCCCAGCCGGCGGTTCGTCTCCACGTCGAACCCGACCGTGCCGTAGCCGATCGCTTTTGTTTTGTCGCAGAGCGACGATTGATGGTAGCCGTGGGTTTCAACCCACGGTTGCAGACAACACAGGAAGGTTTCGTCGCGGAGCGACGATTGAATCGGTGGCAACAACACACATTTCATCGTTGGCAATGTCTCAATCGTCGCTCCGCGACGACATCGTTTGGCGCGATCAATGACCGTGGTTTGAAACCCACGGCTACCGTCGTGGGGTGGCTGCCCCACCCAAAAAACCCCCGTGGGGGCCGCGGGTTGGATTTTTTGGGTTTTGATGGTTTAGTTTTTTTTTTAAACCCGGACCCC
>JANMIF010000560.1:0-26937 GCA_031375695.1 Planctomyces sp. | reverse complement strand
TCCTGACTGGGTGAAGAATTCCAGCGAGAGTGCTTGATGCACCGCCTGACTGGAGGACATGACCCAAGGGCCTTTGCTGCTGATACCGTGAGTGACCGCTTCGTGTTCCTTGATGCCCAGTTGCCTCAGCTTCGCGATTCGTGTTCGGGGGCGACGCCATTGCTTCCAGTAACAGGACCGGAGACGACGACGGACCCACTTGTCTAACTCGCTGAAGAAGCTTTTGATCGGCACCAAACCGAAGTAGCCCACCCAGCCTTGGAAGTAGCAGCGAAGCTCTTGATACCGACCCGTCATCGACACGCCGCGGTTGCGGCGAGTGATCTCGCGAACTCGGTCTTTGAACTTCGTCACGTTCTTTGGGCTCACGCGAATCTGACCGCCGTAGCCTGCGAACACGAAGCCGACGAATTCGACTCCATCGGTCCGGCAGATGCGGCTCTTCTGCCGGTTGACCACCAGGGAGTTCTACGCCACCGTCCTGCACCTGCTCGGTTACGACTTCAATCGCTTGGCGTGGTATCACAACAGCTTCTACCGCAAACTGACCGACGTGTATGGGCAGGTGATCAAAGAGGTTCTATCAGTGTGATTCGACCAGAGTGCCGTCACGCAGCTCGGCGCGGCGCGAAAATCTCGCCGCCAGCTCGCTGCTATGAGTGACACAGATCAACGCCGCGCCGGCATCGCGGCTCAGTTCGAGCAACAGGTTTCCGATGGTGTCAGCATTCGCGCGATCGAGACTGCCGGTCGGTTCGTCTGCCAGAATTAGCACCGGCCGATTGATGAGTGCTCGGCAAACCGCCACACGCTGACGTTCGCCACCGGAAAGCTGTGCGGGTCGATGATCCAGTCGAGCCTCCAGACCAACTCGACGCAGCAACTCTTGCGCTTGCTCGACGTCTTTCGACTGCACTCCGGGGCCGGCCAGCAACGGTATCAGTACGTTCTCCAACACCGTGCATTGCGGCAGCAGATGATGTTCTTGAAACACGAAGCCGATCTTTTCTCGGCGCAATTCGGCCAATTGAATTTCCGATGACCAGGGAACCGGCTGACCGAGTATTTGCACATCACCCGACGTCGGTTGTTCCATCGCACCGAGCACGAACAGCAGCGAGCTTTTGCCTGAGCCAGACGGTCCGGTGACAGCCAGTGCGTCGCTGGCGTTCATTCGCAATGTGACGTCACGTAACACCGCAAGCGGCCCTAAGGGCGTGAGGTATTCCTTCTGCAGTTTGTCCACAAGAAGCGTGGGACAGGCAGAGAGTGTCGAAGCGTCTGGCATTCCAGTTCCTGTGCTACGTGAAAAAAATCAGGACCGGAGTCACCTGGGTGACTCCGGTCCTGCGAGATGTCAACAACTTCGTTCCGATCTGTCGAGGATTACTGGAACGAGATCACCATCCAACCGCCGGTGGGCGTAATCGACGAGACGCCAATGTTGATCGGCTTCGGAACGTTTTTGTCGATGGTGATGAAGCGGTCAAAATTCCGAGTCGGCAAGGCGTTCTTCACTTTGGTGCGGACGATGCCGGATCGTGTGATTTGTAGCGCCGTGTTTTTCGGCGTCTCAACCGGCGAGACACCGACTTCACCACTTTCGATCACCAGTTTGGTCCCGTCGACCTTGAATGTCAGCGGCACGGAAATCACCTGAGTCGGAATGTCCTCTTCGCCGGTTTGCTTCAGTCCGGCGCGGATAATGAGGATCAATTGACCATTGTCCATCCGGAACTGAATTGGATCACGATCGGGGAAAATGAACGTTGCCGGCTCTTTTTTGGATTGAGCGGATTCCTCGATCTTCTTGGAGGCGTTGAATTTTCGGCCCAACACATCGGAGAACGACCTTTCGATTTCGTCGCCCAATTCGTCATCGGTCATGGTCTTGCCGGCAATTTTCAGTCGGGCCATCGCGTTGTTCAACATCGATTCATGCAACGCTACGACGAACCCGTTGCTGGGAATTTGAAGGTTCGGACTGTCGCTGCCGCCGATTTCTTGCTCGCTCATCAGCCGCAAGTTGGCACGCATTTCATCATCGGTCGAGCGATAGCTCTTCGCAGATGGCCAGAGGTTTTGTTCTTTCAGTCGTTTTTCGACGCCAGTTTCAAGATCCCTATTCATTTCGGAAAACTTGTCGTCCACCTCTTTATTCATTTCTGGAACCACTCGTTCGGAAATCCTTTGGGCTGCGATCGCTTGAGCCTCCGGACGTTTCTCTTCCACCACCCCTTGCGCATAAGAGTCAATGATGCCACCCAGCAACGGAATGCCGCTGTACTGGGTCGTCACTCCGACTGTCGTGTTGTTTGGATTGACCGAGATATTGGCCGGCCCGGTGGAAAAGCGAGTGCCGTCGTAATTCACCGACTTTGTCGCCCAAAACTGGTGATTACCGATGGTGTGAACTTGGGCCTCATCGGTCACGCCCAACGTATTGGAGCGGGTCGTTCCACGGACCTTGATTTGAAATGTGATGCCGTTGTTGCTGGGCTTCAGATCGATTGTCGCGTGCGTATCGGTGAACTGACATCCGCTCACTCGGGCTCCCAGAATGCAGTCGCTGACGTCACCGGACTGTGACTTATCTTGGGCAACCAAACGAGTCAAAAACCCTTCGCTGAGCACGACTCGCAGGTTGTAATTGAAATAGTTCGAGGCCATGGCGGAAGCGATGCGATTCCCTCCGTCCGGTGCGGCTTTGCGAACGGCGTCAAACGCTTGTCGCAAGGCGACTGCATCGCCCGTGGCTTGGCTCTCTTCGTGCTTTTCAATAGCGGCCACCAGCGTTGCCAATGCCGCTCGCAATTGATCCGGGTTGGTCGGCTTTTCCGAGGCAGCAAGCGCCTGGCCATAGCTAGCGAGCGCGTCACGCAGTGCAGTCTGCCGGTCGCCAGTCAAGAAATTACGAACCTCCGGCGACGTGGTATCCGTTGGCGTAAGTTTTTGAACGACTGCGATCAGCAAGTTCACCGCCTCGGGGCTGGTATTCTTGTCGTTGATGACTTTGCCGACTTCAGCAGAACGGACGTAGGTCAGCCAAGCCGGTCCGTTCTTGGTGACTTTCAATTCCGATTCCAAATTCTTGACGGCGATCGAAACAGCCTGTCGTGCGGAATCGAGTCGGGAGCTCACCGCCTGCTTGGGATCAATGGCTAGTGTGTCGAGGACCGCTTCGGCAATCGAAACGCGACGGCTCAATGGAGCGTGCAAATTGGCCAAAGTCGCATGGATGCCGCTGTACTGTGAGTTCTTCAGCGAAGACTCCATCGTCTTGAGCTTGATCTTGAGAACTTCCAGTTGCAGACGCTGGCCGTTCAGATCCAGGCTCGCATCGGTGTAGAGCTTATTGATTTCAGCCGCCGCTTGAGTGGCCCACTCTTTCCAGTTGCCTTCCAGGTTGGCGAACACATCTTCGTTCAACGTGGCTGGAACATCAGCCGGCAGGATGCCCCGCAAACCGACGGGAGCGCCGGGCTTGGGATCATCCCAGGCCGAGGTGGCAAACGTGGTTCCCAAGGCCAAAGCCGAGGCTCCGCACAGGGCCATCCATTGGCGACGAAAACGATGTTGGCTGGATGCGGGTTGATTGCGTTCGATCACGACTAACTCTCCGATGGTAAAAGGAAGCCAGCGTCCATCCACGGTTGGACCCGATGTGTCAGGCTCATCACAAAATGAGCGAACTCAGACAACTTCGGGTTCTCCTATGTATCGACTCCTAGGAACAGGTTCCGGCGGATTCTTCCGGCAACCCGAACATTCAGGATCACTGGATTTGGATGACTGCGTTCAACTGGCCGATATTCGAGAACTTTGTTTCTGCCAACGCGTTAAAGGCTGTTGTATCAGAAGCCACGATGCCAGCAAGGTTCACGCAGGTTACCCAGTCTAGGAGCCTGATTTTGAAGGTGCAATCGTCGCGTCGCACAAGTCCGGCATATTGGACAACTCGCACAAGCTGGTTTTCGCCGGTCACATGCCGGTTTTCGCTTGGGATGTTGGCAAAAGAATGAATCAAAATTCCAAGACAACCACCTCGCCGCGATCGCTGCTCGTGTACCGATGTGCCCGCCACAACCTCAGACTCCGCGACTGATTGGTCGCTTTTACCGAGCCTTGCATCAACAACGAATTCACAACTCGCTTGGGATATCACTGCCGCCGCTGCGCACTCGATCGCGTGGTCTTGAGCCACCGTCGGGGGTATCGTGTTCGGCCAGAATTGAGGTTGTCAAATGCGTTGGCTGTTGCGAAATCAGATTGTCGTGCCGATGACGGCCGTGTTGTTGACGACCGTATTGGCAGTCAGCGTGACAACGGCGTTCTTGGCCGCGCGTCGTACGACGGCTGAGCTGGAACGGCTGCTGCAGAACATCGCACGAACGGTCAGCGATGCTCGTTTCCCGCTGACGGAATCCGTGCTACTCCAAATGCGCGGCTTATCCGGCGCGGAGTTCGTGCTGAGGAACGACAGCGGTCGGATCGTCGCGCAGACTGTTACGCCCCCGTCGGATGTGGAGTGGCGGTCGTTAAGTGACGCTGGTGGTGTGGCCTCGCTGCGTTTGAGTCGAAGCATCGCGTTGTCGGACGGACGCTATTTTCACGCGGCCGTGCGATTGTCGGTGCGAGGCAACGTCGCAGAGTCCCAAACGTTGCATCTGTTTTATCCCGAAGCGAACTATCAGCAGGCGTGGCGCGACGCGGTTTTGCCGCCGCTGTTGATCGGGGCGGTCGCGTTGGCGGGCATGACCGTGGCCGCATTGTGGATCGCAGCGCGAGTCAGTCGGCCGCTGATGACACTGAACCGGCAAGTCGAACAAATCGCCGATGGCCAATTCCTGCCGATGTCACTGCCGCCGCGAGATGACGAGGTGCGAGATCTGTCTCAATCCGTCAATCGTCTTGCCGAAATGCTGACCAGTTATGAATCGGAAGTGCGGCGATCGGAACGTCTGCGAACGCTCGATCAGCTTGGCGGCGGGATCGCTCATCAACTGCGAAACGCCGTAACGGGATGTCGCTTGGCGGTCGATCTGCATCTTGCCGACTGCCCGCTGGGTGCGGACGACGAAAGTTTGATGGTGGCCAAGCGGCAGCTCGCGCTGATGGAGACTGCCATTCAACGATTCTTGACCTTGGGTCAGCCGAAGTCCGAGTCACATGTTCGGCGGCTGGACCTTGTGGAATTGATCAATACGACCGTGCCGCTGGTGCTGCCAACCGCGCGGCACGCGCAAGTCGATTTGCGTTGGTCGCCGCCAAGCGAATCGTTGTGGGTCGATGCGGACTCCGGCGAGCTGGAACAGTTGGTGGTCAACTTGTTACTCAACGCCCTCGACGCAGTCACCAGCCAAGTCCACAATCCCGCCGATCGTTGGGTTGAGGTGTCATGCGAGTCGCATGGCGATCGTTTGTCCGTGCGGGTGCGTGATTCCGGAAATGGCCCGTCCGACAAAGTACGAGACCGATTGTTTACACCGTTCGTCACGGACAAGCCGAGCGGCGTCGGACTCGGATTGGCCGTTGCTCAGGAGATTGCCCGGCGTCACGGCGGCGAAGTGGCCTGGACGCGAGAGGCAAACGTCACGAGTTTTTGTGTTGATCTGCCACGAGGCCGCAGTATTTGAAATTTGCCGTCTAATATCTGCCGTTTGAGATTTGAGAATCAAGAATGTCCAAGCTGTTAGTCGTGGATGACGAGCAAACGATTTGCTGGGGCCTTAGCCGCCTGGGCCGGACGATGGGCCATGTGGTGGTCACGGCATCGTCGGCCGAAGATGCGTTGAACGCCGCGGCTCGCGAACGATTCGATGTCGTCGTACTGGACGTGCGACTGCCGGGTATGAGCGGCCTGGAGGCGATGGCTCGACTGCGGCATCACACCGGACCAATTCCGATCATTGTGATGACCGCTCACGGAGACTTGCCGACGGCGGTCGAAGCGGTTCGCAATCAGGCGTTCGATTATGTTCTCAAGCCGTTCGATCTGGATCAGATGCGTCGCGTTTTGGTGCGAGCTTTGACGCCGGCTTCCCAAGTTGAACCGTCCGCCCGACCGCCCGGCATTGAAGGAATCGTTGGTCGGTCACCCGCGATGCAAGACGTTTTCAAACAGATCGCGTTGGCGGCGGCAGCCGAGGCGAGTGTGTTACTGCTCGGCGAAAGTGGCACAGGAAAAGAACTGGCTGCTCGTTCGATTCACCGCTTCAGTTCGCGAGCCAGCGGGCCATTCGTAATCGCCAATCTCGCCGGACTCACGCCCGCTCAAGCCGACATCGAATTATTTGGCCAGCCCCGTGATGACAACTCGGCATCGCCGGAAGATCGCGCCGGCTTGTTGAGGCTGGCTCACGGCGGAACGTTGTTCTTCGATGAAGTTGCTGACTTACCGCTGAGCACTCAAGCCAAGCTGTTGCGATCACTCGATCAAGGTGAGGTCGTTCCGATCGGATCGCATCGCCTTGTTCCTGTGAATTGCCGAGCCATCGCCGCCACGAATCGCAGCCTACTTCCTGAAATCGAAGCGGGCCGGTTTCGGCATGATTTGTATTTTCATCTGAACGCGATGAGCGTGACCTTGCCGCCGTTGCGCGATCGGGGTGAGGACGTCGTCGAACTGGCTCAGCATTTCGCGTATGCCACCAATCCGCTATCGCCCGCGACATTCGCCCCACCGACCCTCGCCGAGTTCCAAAAACGCCCGTGGTACGGCAACGTCCGAGAACTTCGCAGCACCGTCGAGCGTGCTGCGATCGCGGCTCGTGGCACACCGATTTCGCCCGAACATCTTCCGCCGTCGATTCCTGCGAACCTCATTCAGTCAACTCAGTCAACCGATAACGCGCAGGCGGAAGTCGCGCTCACGAAGGTCGTCCGCCGATGGTCCGAACAACGCCTGCGTGAATCGCCGCAAATGCAAACGCTGCACGAAGAGCTGCTGCAACAAGTCGAACCGCCACTGTTGCAAGCCGTCCTCGATCAACATCACGGCCAACTAACCGCTGCCGCCCAAACCCTCGGCCTGCATCGCCACACGCTGCGCAAAAAGCTCGACCAATATCACCTTGATGCGGACCCGGCTTGAGCGAATCGCCTTGGAAGTTTTTAGTGGCGTGGAGTTCAACCTCGGTCTAAGATCGCAGTCGCACTGCAAGTTGTTGTGCGGGTGAGTGTTGCTCTCTCGGTCAACCTCCACGGACAGTTCGGTGATGCCAGAAAACTCAGTGACCAGTTGGATTACTTTGCTGAAGTCTGGAGATCATGACGCCGCGAAGCTGATTTGGGATCGGTTTTTTCAGCGTCTGAGCGATTTTGCTCGCGCGAAGCTGGGGGTTGTTTCCCGGCGTGCGCAGGATGAGGAAGACTTGGCGGTCAGTGCCATCCACACGCTTTGCCTGGGAGCCCGTGAGCAGCGATTTCGGCAGTTCGAGAATCGCGACGACTTGTGTCAGTTGTTGACGATGATCGTGGCTCGAAAAGCCTCGAATGTGCGGCGTCGCCTGGAGGGACGCCGCGAAATTGGGTAATGCGATCTCGGTAACGCGGACGAACTCCTCCAACTCGATCAGATGTTTGCCGGCGAGCCCTCGCCTGCGCTGCTGGATTCGCTCGATCTCCAGTGTGATGAATTATCGAACGGTATTTGCAGATGATCGGCAGCATCTGGTCCGACGGTTCCGCCGCCGATTTTTTTTGCTGATTCACAAATTTTTGGAGGTGACGGAAACGACGCGCTGAATGGGGGGCAGCGGCAACGATAAGTTGTTCGGCGAAGGTGACAACGACACGCTCGGCGGCGGCAGCGGGAACGACCTCCACGTGGGAGGCGACGGGAACGACAAACTGACCGCCGGATCGGGAGCCAGCGTGCTGATCGGCGGCAAAGGTCGCGACACGCTCATCGGGGGTTCGTCCGATGACCTGATGATTGCTGGACATACCGTCTTCGATGATGCGAACGTCGACGAAAACCTTATGGCGATGATGGGAATTCTGGCGGAATGGAGCCGCAGTGGTTCAAACACTTATGAATCGCGACTCGATCATTTACGGAACGGTGGTGGATTGAACGGATCGGCTAAACTGAAGGCGAACGTCACCGTACACGACGACTACCTCAAGGGACACTCCGGCCGCGATTGGTTATTCGCTCGGACGGTGCAAGGGGACGCGCGGCCCTCTCGCATGATGGGACGATTCGAGGAGGCGCTGGACGAGATTTAGGATCCGCGCCGTACATCTTCGGGATGTGCCGCAGATCACTGGTGATGCCCGGCAACTCCGGCGTAGCTAAAGTCGTTAAGACTTCGACTACGCCGGACGACTTTAGTCTTTCGGAATGCGAATCCGCGGGAGCGACTCGCTGGCTTGCCGAAAGCGCGGTCGCGCTACTTCTTCGCGGCCTTGTATCGTCGCGTCACTTCGTCCCAATTGACGACGTTGAAGAAAGCGCCGATGTAGTCTGGCCGACGGTTTTGGTAGTTCAAATAGTAGGCATGTTCCCAAACGTCGAGGCCGAGGATCGGCGTGTGTCCGTCGGTCAAAGGCGAATCTTGATTGGCGGTGCTTTCGACCATCAACTTGCCGCCGCCATCAACGCTTAGCCACGCCCAGCCACTGCCGAAGCGAGTCGTCGCCGCCTTCGCAAAGGCTTCCTTGAACGCCGCGAAAGTGGTGAACGAATCCTTGATCGCAGCCGCCAGATCGCCCGTCGGCTCACCGCCGCCGTTGGGCTTCATCACGGTCCAGAACAACGAATGATTCGCATGTCCGCCGCCGTTGTTGCGAACGACGGTGCGGATGTCTTCCGGAACCATCGCCAAATTTTTGAGCAAATCCTCGACCGACTTGGCGGCCCAATCGGGATGTTTTTCCAACGCCGCGTTGACGTTATTGATGTACGCCTGATGGTGCTTGGTTCGATGAATGTTCATCGTCTTGGCGTCGATGTGCGGTTCCAGAGCATTCTCGGCATACGGCAGTTCGGGCAATGTGAAAGCCATGATTCAATCTCCTTGTGATGCTTCCTCGTGTTTGCCGCGATCCGGCCGACACGTCATTTGACAAACCGGCGGATACAATCACCCGCCACAACGACCGGCATTGTAGGCTTCGGACTGAGAGCCACAACCGAACTCCTGAAACCCGAAATCCGAAGGAATGACAAGGCTCGGATTCCAAATGGAAACAAACCACCGCTGGAAACAATCCACCGCGACAGCACATTCTTTGTCTTTGGTCTTCCACTTCTTTGGACTTCATTCGGATTTCGGATTTCGTCGTTCCCATTCTTGTGATGTTGGGCGCGACAACTAGAATCCGCCCGGTTCGCAGGTCGGTCGTAAGCCGTGCTCCTGACGAGGCTGGTCTTTCGACGACGACTGTGATTTGTTTCGCAACCACTGTTGAGGGAGAACCAGATGCGAGACCTTGGACACGATCCATCGCCGAGTTCCGGCTTCAATCGCCGGGATTTTTTACGAGGCTCCGGCGCGGCCGTGGCCGTCACCGCGCTGGCTACCAGCGATCAGGGAGCGACCGCTCAAGACGCTACTAAAAAGAACGTGGCCTCGGCCAAGCCGCAGGACATCACGCTCACTGTCAACGGCAAGGACCACAAGGTCACCGTTGAGCCGCGAGTCACATTGCTCGATGCGCTGCGGGATGACCTCAACCTTACCGGTTGCAAAGAAGTCTGCGACACGACCAACTGCGGTGCCTGTACCGTGTTGATCGACGGCAAGCCGACATACGCCTGCACGCGAATGGCGATTGAATGCGTTGGCAAGAAGGTCACAACCGTCGAGTCGCTTGCCGCGAATGACCCAGTGGTCGCCGGCTTCATCAAGCACGACGGCATGCAATGCGGTTTCTGTACGCCGGGATTCGTTATGGCGACGAAAGCCTTCTGCGACAAGAACCCCGGTGCCACGCTCGAACAAGTTCGGAGTGGTCTGGGGGGAAACATCTGCCGCTGCGGCACGTATGCAGGCATCACCGCGTGTGCAATGGAACTCGTTAAGAAGGGAGGCAAGTAACTATGGCAACTGAAGTGAAGGTGGCCTGGGGGCCTCGCAAAGACAACGTTTACATCGGCAAAGAGATTCAACGCCTCGACGGCGTCGAAAAGGCGACTGGCGCGGCGAAATACAGTGCCGACATCAATCCGAAAGGCTGCTTGCACGCGAAGCTGTTGACGTTCAAAGGGGGGGCCGGCAAAGTCAAATCGCTGAATCTTGAGGACGCCAAGAAACTCCCCGGCGTGAAAGCGGTGTTCGCCTTTGTCAAAGAAGGTGACGAATTGCTGTGGGACGGCGCGATCATCGCCGCCGTCGCCGCCGAACGACAAGAACAGGCGGAAGACGGTGTCCGAGCCATCGAATTCAAATTCGATTCAATGCCATTCTTCGTCGATGAAGATGACCTCGAAGGAGCGAAGAAAGCTGAGCGAACGAAGGATCAAGGCGAAAACACTCAGGGTGATGTCGCGGCCGCGTTGAAGACGGCGGCTGTCGTCCACAAAGGCTACTACGGCATTGCGACGATCAGCCACATGTGCCTCGAATCGCACGGTTCCTGTTGCGAGATGACCGACAACAAAGTGACCGCGCACCTTTCGACGCAGGCGGTCAGTGGCCCGCCGACCGGACAGTTCGCTCAAGGCTTGGGCGTTGATGCGGCCGATGTGACGGTGATCTGCAATTACATCGGCGGCGGCTTCGGATCGAAGTTCGGTGCCGAAGCGTATGACATCGCCGCAGCGATGATGTCAAAAGAAACCGGTCGGCCAGTGCGGCTGATGCTAGATCGCGCGACTGAGTTGAAGATCGCCGGCACGCGACCATCCGGTTTCGCCGAGGTCACTATTGCCGCCGACAAAAACGGCAAAGTGGTCGCCTGGGACAGCCATCACTGGGGCTCGAACGGCGAAATGAAAGGCGGCACGCTCAACCTGACGCAGATGCCGTATGTCTTCGACTTCGAGAATCGAAACCGCAAGGCAACCGGCATTCTGACCAACAGTGGGCCGAACAAAGCTTGGCGTGCTCCGCCGCATCCGCAGCTTTGTGCTCTGACCGACACGGCGCTCGATGACATCGCGGCAAAGCTCGGTAAGAGTGCGGTTGATGTCTTCTTGGCAAACCTCGAAAACCTCAGTAAGCCGCTGGTCGAGAAGGGGCTTCACACGGTTTACGAAGCCGAAATCAAGCGAGCGGCCGAACTCATCGGTTGGTCGAAGAAGTGGCACGCGCACGGCAAAGGTGGCGATGGCCCAATCAAACGCGGACTCGGCATGGCCATCCACACTTGGGGTGGCGGTGCTGGTAAGGGAACCTGCCGACTGAAGATCAGTTCGGACGGCTCAGTCGAATCCTTTGGCGGCACGCAAGACCTCGGCACCGGTACGCGAACGTGCATTGCGATGGTCTTGGCGGAAACGCTCGGACTGACGCTGAACGACATCAAAGTTCGCATCGGATCGAGCAGCTATCCGGCTTCGGGTGGCTCCGGCGGCAGCACGACGATCGGCGGCGTGTCCGGTCCGAATCGCCGTGCGGCCAGTGAAGCACTCGGCAAGATCTTTGATCTCGTCGCCGAGAAGTACAAAGTTGATGCAACCAAACTCGTGGCCAAAGGTGCCAAGATTTGGGCGGCCGGAAAAGAAGTCTGTTCTTGGAAAGACGCCTGTAAACTGATCGGCCCAATGGCTCTCGAAATTCAAGGTGAAGGCCCGAAGGACGACGGCCTGACTAACGCTCAGGTTGGCGGCGTACAGATGGCTGATGTCGAGGTCGATACCGGAACCGGCATCGTCCGCATGAAGCAATTTGTCGCCATCCAGGATTGCGGCTTGATCGTCAACGAACTGCTGTCCAAGAGCCAAGTCCTTGGCGGAATGATCATGGGTATCTCGTATGCGTTGACCGAGGAACAAGTCCTCGACAACAAGACGGGCCGCTACATCAACGCCAGCCTGGATGTCTACAAACTCCCGCGCATCGGCGACATCGGCGATTTGATCGTCGAGATGTATCAGCCCGACGATCAATACGACCGCGGCGTCATTGGTCTCGGCGAACCCCCAGTCATCTCCTGTGGAGCCGCCATCAGCAACGCGGTCTGCAACGCGATTGGCGTCCGAGTGCCAACCATCCCGCTCACGCCAAAGCGCGTTCTCGACGCACTCAAGGCCGCGAAAGCGTAACTTTGGAGCGCGGTGATTCATCATCACCGCATTCCTTGTCTTTTTTTGCTTCAAAGCGATCTCAACGTCGCCTGGCGAGCGATCCACTGATCCTCGCCGGGCGAAGAATTCACAACACCCAAAGCGGTGATGAATCACCGCACTCCAAAAGGAGCAACCATGCGAAACTTCGAATACGCTCGTCCCGAAACCGAGGCCGAAGCGTTGGAACTTCTGGCCGAGCACAATGGCAACACCGCTGTGCTGGCCGGCGGAACCGACCTGATGAGTCTGCTGAAACGCGACGTGATCCAACCGGCTCGCGTCGTGGATATCAAGAACATTCCCAGCTTGGCCGGCATCAAGCCGTTTGACGGCGGCATGTTGATCGGCGCGAATACAACGCTCGACGAAATCAACGAGCACGCCATCGCCGCCGATTACCGTTCGCTGATCGACGTGATCGACGGCATCAAGGCGATCCAGGTCACAGCCAACGGCACACTGGCCGGCGACCTGTGCCAGCTTCCACACTGCTGGTACTACCGCAACGGCTACGGTCTGTTGGCCATGAAAGACGGTGAGAGCCTCGTCGCGACCGGTGACAACCGCTACCACGCCATCCTCGGCAACAGCGGCCCCGCGAAATTCGTTTCGGCTTCTCGCTTCGCCCCGCCAATGATCGCGTGGGATGCGAAAGTGCGAATCGTGTCACTATCCCGAAGCGCAAACGACGCCGAACGAGATCCCGCGTCCGCCACGACTCCGTCCGTCCGTGAAGAATGGCTCCCGCTCGAATACTTCTTCCTCACGCCGAAGACGAACACCCAAGGCGTGACGGTCCTCAAGCCGGGCCAGTTGATCACGCACCTGTGGCTTCCCGCTGCCGGAGCGGCTCGAAGCGCGACGTATGAAGTGGTCGAACTCAACGGACTCGACCAACCTCAAGCCAGCGCCGCCTGCTGCCTCGGCCTCGACGGCGGCATTGTCCGCAGCGCGAAGATCGTGCTCGGCCATGTCGCCCCAACTCCTTGGATCGCCCACGAAGCGGCCAAATGGCTCGTCGGCCAACAACTCACCGACGGCGTCGCCGAGACCGCCGCTCACATGGCCTTGGCCAAAGCCACGCCGCTCAGCCACAACGATTTCAAAGTCACGATGGCTGAAACGGCGGTGAAACGAGTCTTGCTGAAGGCCATGAATGAGCGTGTATCAACCCTGTAATTTTACCTGTCGGAAAAACCGGAGCGCATGGCCGTACGGTCAGGCTCCGGATTTTTCATTTTGTGCCGACCAACGATTCTATTTAGAAGGAAAACCACCATGTTGTCTCAAGCTACACGTCGTGAATGTCTTTACGCCGCCGCGATGCTGCCGCTCGGTGGCTCATTTCTGGAATCCATAGCTTTTGCACAGAACACCGCCAAGAAGGACTCCGCCGTGAATCAAAACGATCTGCCGATTTGCGACACGCATCAACACTTGTGGGATTTGAAGAGGTTCAATCTTCCGTGGCTCAAAGGAGCCGACGTGCAGTCGATCAACCGCAGCTATTTGATGTCGGATTATCTGAAGCTGCTGGGTTCGCACAAGGTGACGAAGACGGTTTACATGGAGGTCAACGTGCATCCGTCGCAGCAAACGGCCGAAGCGGAATATGTGCTCGATCTGTGCAATCGCCCGGATAACCCGATGGTCGCAGCGATCATTGGTGGCTCGCCACAGTCGGCCGACTTCGTGAAATACCTCAAGCCGTTTGAATCGAACAAACGGATCGCTGGCGTTCGCACGGTGCTGCACGATCCCGATCGCCCCAAAGGGATGTGTCTCGAAAAGACGTTCGTCGAAAACGTCCGGCTACTCGGCAAACACGACAAAAGTTTCGATCTGTGCATGCGGCCGGAAGAGATCGGCGACGGAGCCAAGTTGGCTGAACTATGTCCCGACACTCGGCTGGTGGTCGATCACTGCGGCAACATGCCAGCGCAAACAACCGACAAGTCCGTGCATGAAGCGTGGATGAAAGGGATGCGAGCGGTCGCGGCATTGCCCAATACGTCGTGCAAAATTTCCGGCATCATTGCGACGGCCAAGCCGGGAGCCTGGAAACCGAGCGACCTCGAACCCAACATCCGTTTTTGCCTGGAAACGTTTGGTATCGACCGTTGCTTCTTCGGCGGCGACTGGCCGGTCTGTACTCTGACCGCGCCGCTGGCCGATTGGATTTCCGCTCTGAAGGAAATCGTCAAAGCGGAACCGTTGGAGTGGCAGCGAAAACTGCTCCACGACAATGCCGTACGGATTTACAAGTTGCCCGCGAAAGCCTAACGCAGATGGCTCGCCTGTGATTTTTCGATGGCACGGTACAGGCGAGCCGCCTGTTCGACAGGATCGCTAATGATCGACCGCATCAACGAACATCTGTTGCAGCCCCACGACAATTGGATGCGGTCGGCTTTGCAACTGGCTCAGCAGGCGTTTGAAGCGGGCGAAGTTCCGATCGGCGCGGTGATCGTTCATGAAGACCGGATCATCGGCGAAGGACACAATCAGCGTGAAATGCTTAATGATCCGACGGCACATGCAGAAATGATCGCGATCACTCAGGCGGCCGGATCGCTCGGATCGTGGCGACTACTGAATTGCACAATGTACGTCACGCTGGAACCGTGCCCGATGTGTGCCGGCGCAATCGTGATGGCACGCATTCCAACTGTGATCTACGGCACACCCGATCCAAAAGGAGGTGCATGCCACACGCTGTATCAAATCACCGATGATCCCCGCTTGAATCACCGAGCCGCGGTGCTCGGAGGAGTACTCCAGCCAGAATGCCGAGCGATCCTGCAAGAGTTTTTTGCCGTGCAACGCGCGGCGGGAAAGAAGTAGCTCAATGCTGTTGACTGGGAAAAGCATTGCTCCCGGGGTCGCTCACGGCACGGCACATGTCCTGAACGTGGGCGAGTGGCTGTCGGCGGCTCGGGAAGTGACGGCGAGCGGGTCGGCCGAGCGGGAGTTCAGTCGGTTTGATACGGCGGCGGCGCGAGCGGTCTCGCAATTGGAACGGGTATCGCAGCAGCTCAAGCATCAAGGACGTTCGGAAGACGCGGAGATTTTCGGCGGGCACACGCTGATGCTGACCAACTCCGACTTTCGCAACCGGATTTGGTTGCGGATTCAGCAGCATTCGGAATCGGCGGAAGCATCAGTCGCGAATGTCGTCGCCGATCTGCGCGATACGTTCATGGCCTCGCCACAATCGTTTATTCGCGACAAAGCGGCCGACATTTTGGATATCGGCCGGCGATTGATTCAGTGCTTGAGCAATGCGAATGATCGTGAGGCGTTGTCGTCGGAGATTGTGATTGCGCCGAGTTTGATGCCGTCCGAATTGGTTCGGCTGGCGCATCATGGCATCGCCGGGGTTGTGACCGAATCGTGCGCGATGAAGTCGCACACGGCGATTTTAGCTCGCGGCTTGGGCGTTCCGTTTGTGACCGGCATTGCTGGCGTCACTGAACTGATCGCGGAAGGGGCCTCGGTCTGGCTTGATGCGGCGACGGGGCGAGTTCTCGTGAACCCGGCCGACGCCGAACGTTCGCTCCAAGCGAAGCTGCGCAAACAGCTCGCGGAATCCGCTGCACGGACTGAGCCAGCTCCGACCGCAACAGCCGACGGTGTGCCAGTGAAGTTGCTGCTGAACATCAGCGATCCGCTGGAGGCTCGCGCGGTCGGACAGTTTTCGTTGGCAGGCGTCGGGCTGTTCCGCACCGAGTTCCTGTATATGGATCGCGAACAGTGGCTGACTGAGGATGAAAGTTTTACGGCATATCGGTCGGTCGCGGACACAGTTGGTAGTGGCGAGTTGCATATTCGGCTAGCGGATTTCGGAGCCGATAAGTGTCCGGCATATGCGGACATTCCGGTGAATCGCAATCCGAGCTTGGGGATTCGAGGCGTGCGGCTGTTGTTGGATCGCGATGACATTTTGCGTCCGCAGGCGCGAGCGTTAGCGCGCATCGCCGAACAATGTCAGGTGACGGTGCTGGTCCCGATGGTCGATACGCTCGACACGTTGTCAGCAATTCGGTTGAAGCTGCTCGCCGCATGTGATCGTCCAGCCGATGCGAATTTGCCATTTCGCCTATCTGCAATGATCGAAGTTCCCTCAGCCGCGATCATGATTAATGAGCTGATCGAACAAGTGGATGCGGTCAGTGTCGGCTTGAACGATCTGACGCAGTATTTGTTGGCGGCCGACCGGGATGACGAATTGTGCGAAAAGTATCACGACGCATTGCAACCGGCAGTTCTGCGACTGCTACATCGAGTCATCTCGGCGGCGGATGCGGCTGGTAAACCGGTGACGTTATGCGGTGAGTTAGCAGGCGATCCCAGTTTGACCGGCGTGTTGCTGGCATTGGGAGTCCGCCGGTTCAGCGTTTCGCGATCGCACTTGCGAACGGTCGGACAGGCGCTGCGAGTCGCCGAGGTGCGGACATTGACTCCGTTTGCCCCCGAAATCCTGGCCGCACGCACCGGATCAGAAGTCCGATCGGGCGTGGCAGCGAGGTTTCACTAACCCGATGCGTGAGCGAGGGACGTCCCGCGTTCTCGCATCGGGTTAGTCAGCAGACCAGAAAAAAGAAAAACCCGGCTTCGGGAGAAGAAGCCGGGTTCGGGTGGAGGGAATTCTTTTGGGTGTCAGTCTGATGCCGAGCACCGCGAGGGAGGGAGAGAGATTCTGAGGAACAGGAGGGAGGAGAGGAGGGGGAATCGTCACTTCATTCGTCGTCGTCGCGATTGGCGGAGAGACCGATCTCGGCGACTGGTTGGCATTTCAGAGTAGCCACGTTCGCCAGAACGTGGGGGAGTTTCCATTTCCACGTTCTGGCAAACGTGGCAATGGCATTGAAGTCAGTTCTATTTTGCGCGATGAGCGACCGTAATTTCCGTGTCGTCAAAACGTTTGATTTGAACCGGCTCGGCCGCGATTCGCGGTCGCCAGCCGGCTACGCGAGTTACTCGAGCGACATCGGGACCGCGAACGGCCACGAAGCGGATCGGTGTTCTCGGCGAGTCGTCGTTGTCGACGCGACGACCGTCGTCGTATTCGTCTTCGAGCGTGCCGCGGCGTTCAAACGACGAACGCTTCGCCGGAACTTCGTCGGATCGATCGGACGTACGGCTCTTCGATTCATCGCGAGTTGCGGTTGAGGATTTTCTGGGAACGATCTTCGCCTCACTGACCGGATCAGGTGTCGGGCCAAGCGAAATCGCAGTACCGGCGGGGACGTAACGGTAGGTCGTGCGAGTCGAGGGAATGGACTTCATCACGGTCACAGGTTGCATGGCCACCACTTCTTCATCGACATACTTCAAGGTTTGCACCGCCACCTTGCGAGTCGTCTGAGTCGGCACGGTTCGAGCCACGTTGTACGAAACTTGCCGCTGCCCCTGCACGGCGACTCGTCGAGTCACCGGAAATTGCTGAGTGATCGTCTGCGGCACGTATTGCCGAGTCGCATAAGTCGTCGGCGTGAAGGCTTGTCGCGTGGCAATGCTCATGCGATTCCATTCGCCCATCAAGCCCGGTCGATTATCGTAATCGCACGGCCGAATCTTTTGGTTGCGATGCCACTGAGTCTGCCAGCTTCCCACGTTTCGCTGCACGGTTTGGCATTCGGTGACATTTTGATACGACACGGTCGGTACGCAGGTCGTCTTTTGCTCAACGACCTGACGATATTCGGTCACCGGTTGATCGACATACGTTGTCTCGTACACTGGTTTCTTGACGGTCTGCCGAACCTGCCGATACTCGGTCACCGGCACTTGCCGATAAACGGTTTCGGTCACAGGCTGCGCGACCATCGCGGGAGCACACTCGCAAGGGTTGTAGGCGACAGGAGCCACACCGCAGGCCCCCGTGCCACAACCAGGTTGCCATGCAGCCGGTGAGTACATCGGCTGTGAGTACACCGGACTGCACGGACTTCTCCGGAACATCCCGAAGAACGGAATCCATTGAGCCGAGACCGGAGTCGCAGCCGCCAGCAACAAGATCGCTCCCACCACGGGAGCCACAC
Organism: Planctomyces sp.; assembly: GCA_031375695.1. Taxonomy (GTDB): domain Bacteria; phylum Planctomycetota; class Planctomycetia; order Planctomycetales; family Planctomycetaceae; genus SXKJ01. The sequence goes on along the minus strand of JANMIF010000560.1, from coordinate 8,655 downwards.
GAGACAGTTTCACTGTCATGGCACCTTCCTCAGACGAAGGGTTCAAATTGGCGCAGCTCACCGGAGCCGAACCGTCGGGAGGACGAACGTCGAATCGTTTGGATTGCCAGGTTGTCAGATGAGACTTGGATTTGTTTTCAGAACAGACACTATCGAAGACGGAACTCCCCCAGATCGAGAAGCGTCGCCTTCGACACGGGCCGAGACGGCCGGATGTAAGAGGTGACACTCACCAGCCGTGTGAACTTGCGTCACTCAACCAGTCGCGTGCGAGGGCTATTTATGAGATTCCGAAATTTGGGTCAAGACGGCTCCACCAAAATGCCGATACGGGCATTTTTTGGAGGAACAATCACAGTGCGGATTCAATGCACAATGGTCCCGCACCGACTGAATTGCGACCAGCCCGACTGTTCCGTAACGTACTCACCACGAGTGGTTTCAAACGTGGATAGTTCTGGGTTGTCATGAAGAAAATTGAAAAACTGTTGGTGGCGAATCGCTCGGAAATTGCGATTCGTGTCTTTCGGTCGGCTTATGAGCTGGGCATTCGCACCGTTGCGATTTACACGCACGAAGATCGCTTCGCTTTGCATCGGTTCAAAGCTGATGAGGCATATCAGATCGGACGTAAAGGGGAGCCGATCAAGTCGTATCTCGATATCGACTCGATCATCGACCTGTGCTTGAAGCATCGGATCGACGGGATTCATCCGGGGTACGGCTTTTTGTCGGAGAACCCGAAGCTGGCTCAGGCGTGCGAGGACAACGGGATCACATTTGTAGGACCGAGCGTCGAAGCGTTGCACAAACTGGGCGACAAGACGATCGCTCGCGAGATTGCGACGGCGGCGGGGGTGCCGGTGCTCAGCGGCAGTCAGCGGGCGATTGCGAACACGGCCGAAGGGCAGGCGTTGGCGAAGTCGCTCGGCTTTCCGATTATATTGAAAGCGGCTCACGGCGGTGGTGGGCGCGGGATGCGCGTCGTTCGTGATGAGTCAGACTTTGCGGCTCAGTACGAACAAGCCAAACGCGAATCGCTGACGGCGTTTGGCAGCCCGGACATTTTTGTTGAGAAGTTCATTCAGCGGGCGCGACACATTGAAGTGCAATTGCTAGGCGATCGACACGGGAACCTCGTCCATTTGTTTGAGCGAGACTGTTCGGTGCAGCGGCGGCATCAAAAGGTCGTCGAGATCGCGCCGGCTCCGACACTCAAGCCCAATGTGCGCGACGCGCTGTGTGAGGCGGCGATCAAGATCGGCAAGCAAGTCGGCTATTACGCGGCGGGGACAGTCGAGTTTCTCGTCGATGCCGACACGAATCAGTTTTTCTTCATTGAGGTCAATCCACGCATTCAGGTCGAGCACACCGTCACCGAGGAAGTGACCGGTTACGACGTCGTGAAATCGCAGATTCTGATTGCTCAGGGAGCGCCGCTGTCGGACGAGCGGATCGGGATCACGTCGCAGACAGACATTAGAACGAACGGCTTTGCGGTGCAGTGCCGCGTCACGACGGAAGACCCGGCGAACAATTTTCTTCCCGATTACGGTCGCGTATCACATTATCGATCAGCGAGTGGCATGGGGATTCGGCTTGATGCCGGATCGGCGTTCAGCGGAGCGGTCGTCAATCCGTTTTACGATTCGCTGCTGGTGAAGGTGACGGCTCGCGGGCGGCGGTTTGAAGATGCGATCAAAAAGTTGGATCGCTGCTTGGCCGAATTCCGCGTGCGTGGTGTCAAAACGAATATCCCGTTCCTGGTGAAGTTGCTCCGGCACGACACGTTTCAAAGTGGCCTCTGCACGACGCGATTCATCGACGAAACGCCAGAGCTGTTCCAGTTCCCGAAGCGGCAGGACCGCGCAACGAAACTGCTGACGTACATCGGTGAGGTGATCGTCAACGGCAACTCGCTGTTCGGCACGACGAAGCCGCAGCCCGCCCGGCGCGATCCAGCTCCTGTGCCAGAACTCAACAAACTCGACGCCGCGCCGAAGGGGACGCGCGACCGGTTGAGCGATCTCGGCCCAACGAAATTCGCCGCATGGGTTCGCGATCAAAAGCCGCTACTTATGACCGACACGACCTTTCGCGATGCGCATCAATCGCTGCTGGCGACGCGGCTGAGGACTCGCGATTTCCTGGAGATTGCCGAATCGTACTCTCGCATGTGTCCGCAATTGTTTTCACTGGAAATGTGGGGCGGAGCGACTTTCGACACCGCCATGCGATTCCTCAAGGAATGTCCGTGGCAGCGGCTTGCCGACATGCGACAAAAAATTCCAAACATTCTTTTTCAGATGCTGCTGCGAGCGTCGAACGCCGTCGGGTACACGAATTATCCCGACAATGTCGTCAGAGAATTCGTGCATGAAGCGGCCGAATGCGGCATGGATGTGTTTCGCATTTTCGATTCGCTCAACTGTGTTCCGAACATGAAAGTTGCAATGGACGCGGTCCTCTCGGCAACGCCCAGCCACGGAGTGCGGCCGATCTGCGAAGCGGCAATCTGTTACTCTGGCGACATCACGAATCCCGGCCGCACAAAATACTCGTTGAAATACTACATCGAGATGGCCAAGCAGCTCGAAAAAATGGGCGCTCACATCCTGGCGATCAAAGACATGGCCGGGTTGTGTAAGCCGCGAGCAGCTCGCGAACTAGTCCGAGCATTGAAGCAAGAGATCGGCCTCCCGATTCATTTCCACACGCACGACACGGGTGGGATTCAATCGGCGTCGATCTTGATGGCGGCCGAAGAACAGCTCGATATCGCCGACGCCGCAATGGCCCCGATGTCCGGCGGTACATCGCAGCCGAACCTGAACTTCATCAGCGAGTCGTTGCGGTTCTCGGATCGCGACACCGGCCTCAGCTCGCAGGCTCTCGACGACATCGCGGCGTATTGGAAGGCGGTGCGGCAGTTTTATTCGCCGTTTGAAAGTGAGCAGCAGCCGGCCACGACTGACCTGTATTCGCACGAGATGCCCGGCGGTCAGTACACGAATTTGTATCAGCAGGCGAAGTCGCTCGGTCTCGCGACGCAATGGCCGGAAATCTGCCAAGCGTACGCGCAAGTCAACTTGATGTTCGGCGACATCGTGAAAGTCACGCCGAGTTCAAAGGCGGTCGGCGACATGGCGTTGTTCATGGTTGCGAACCGCTTGACGCCCGACGCAATTCTCGATGGTGGCCGAGAACTCGCGTTCCCTGAATCGGTAATCGAACTGCTCAGCGGCGCGATGGGTTTCCCGGAAGGTGGCTTCCCAGAGAAGATTCAGAAGCTCATTCTCCGCGACCGCAAACCGTTCACAACTCGGCCAGGTGAAACGCTCCCGCCGGTTGATTTCGACAAAGTCGGTGAGACTCTGAAAGCGACACTGCGCCGAGATCCGACTCACCGCGAAGTTTTGTCGTCCGTCTTGTACCCGAAAGTTTTCGACGACTTCGCCAAGCATCTCACGAAGTATTCGGACACGAGCATTTTCTCGACACCCGTTTTCTTTTACGGACTGGCGACGGGCGAAGAGATTTCGATCGACATCGAGAGCGGCAAAACTCTGATCATCAAATTCCTGACAATCAGCGAACCGCACGCCGACGGTTCGCGCACGGTCTTCTTTGAACTCAACGGCCAGCCGCGCGACGTCACGGTCATCGACAAATCACTAGAACCGACGCAGAAAGCGTCGGTGAAGGCGGATCCAAACGATCTCAATCAAGTCGGCGCGTCAATGCCCGGCATGGTGGTTACGGTCGTGGTGCAAGTTGGCGACAGCGTGAAGAAAGGCCAAAAACTGCTGACCGTCGAAGCCATGAAAATGGAAACCACGATCAACGCGGAACGCGATGGCAAGCTCGCCGACATCCTGGTCAAACCCGGCAGCCAAGTGGCCACTGGCGACCTGTTGTTGAAGTTCGCTTGAACTAAGTCAGTGCATTGAGAACGCTAGCTGGGAACGTGAAGTTCTCGTTGAGGACTAACGTCGTGTCGTTATTGACGTCGGTTCCTTCGCCGGTTGCGATCGTGTCGGTGCCTGCTTGGCCGTTGATGGTGTCGTTGCCGTCGCCGCCGAGGAGGATGTCGTCGCCGGCTCCGCCCAGCAGGTTGTCGGCCCCGTCGCCGCCGAGGATCGAATCGTTGCCGGCTCCGCCGTTGACGACGTCATTGCCGTCGCCGCCGTTGATGCCGTCGTTGCCGTTGCCGCCATTGATCGAATCGTTGCCATCTCCGCCATTGATCGAGTCGTTGCCATCACCGCCGTCGATCGTGTCGGCTCCGTGACCACCGCGGATCGAATCGTCGCCCAGGTCGCCGATGATCAAATCAGCTTCGCTGCCCCCGTCGATCGTGTCGTTGCCGCCACCGCCGTTGAGCGTGTCGTTCGACGAATTGCCGGTCAGCAAATCGTTGCCAGCTTCACCCATCAGCGAATCCAAACCAACTCCGCCCGACGCCGTGTCGTTGCCGTCGCCACCGAAGACGGTGTCGTCGCCGGTCTCGCCGCTGATCGAATCGTTGCCGGTGAAACCTCGCAGCACGTCGTTTCCGTCGCCGCCCAAGAGGTTGTCGTCACCCTCTTGGCCATTCAATTGATCAGCGTCCGCACCACCGAGCAGCGTGTCGTTGCCGAGTCCGCCGATTGCCGAATCGACGCCAACACCGCCGTCGAGCGTGTCGTTGCTCGTGCTGCCGGTCAGCGTGTCGTTACCGGCATCGCCATTCAGACGCATCCGCACGTTACCTGTCGAGACACTCAACGCCGACAGCATGTCATTGCCGTCACCGCCATTCACGACCAGTACCATCGGAGTGACGGTCGTCAGCGAACCGATCGTGATCGTGTCCGCTCCGCTGGCTCCGTTGACGGTCACGTTCAGAATTCCGTCGTCGATCACAAACGTCACTCCCGTTTGTGTCACAGTCATGCGGCCGAGGACATCTTGGCCGACTGCGAACGAGTCGACCGCCGCAGTGCCGTTGACGATGACCGAGTCATCGCCGCTGGCGCTGGACATCGTGTCCTGCCCGTCGCCCGATCCGTTCCAAACCAACATGTCGCTCCCAGCGCCGCCGTCGATCAGATCATTGCCTCCTTGGCCGTCGATCGAATCGTTCCCCGCGCCGCCGGTGATCGTGTCGGCATCGGAGCCGCCGAAGACTGTGTCGTTACCGTCGCCGGCATCCATCGAATCGGTTCCGGCGCCGCCGTTGAGCAAGTCATTGAATTCCGTCGCCAGCAGTGTGTCGTTGCCGTCACCACCGAGCAGCGTGTCGTTTTGCGGACCCGACTGCGGTGGCGGTGGTGGCGGCGGCGGAGTCGGCGGAGTCGAGTTCACAACGATTCCGTCGCCACCCAACGCATTGATTCGGCCGCCGACATTCATCGACCGAATCAACGTCCCCGCGCGAGTGAAGACATCAATGAAGCCCACGTCGGACCCCAGATAAACCTCCCCGTTCAGCCCCGCCACGCCGACATATGTGTTGCCGCGTCCGGTACTCGGTGTGTACTGGCTGGTGATAACGCCGGTGGCGGGATCGATCTCGTAAATCAAACGGTTCTGAAAGTCCGTGGCCACGAGACGGTCGGGGCCACCGCCGCCGCTGACAGCTCCCAATCCGCCGATGAGGTTCGCTCCGTTGTTCACAGCATTGATGTCCAGCACGCCAATTACGGTGTCGGTCGCCAAGTTGAAGATGATGATGTCATCGGCTCCGAAATCTAGGATGTACAAATTGCCGTTCAACGTGGCGAGGCCATCCAGATTCGTACTGGCACTATTGAACGGGTGAATGGCACGGGTGGCTCCGGTGTTCGGATCGAGTTCAAACACGCGGCGACTGTTGTTGTTCGTCGTCAGATAAAACACGCTGTTGCCGTCGTAGGCCAAGCCGTCCGGGCCGTTGCTAGCCGGAACCGGTGTCGGAAAGCTGGCGAGGATCGCGCCAGTCAGCGGGTCGCGTTGATTGATCGAACCTTGAGCCAATACGTCATACAGACGCAACGGATCGTCGTCTGTGATGATGCAGCTCGCGCCGGAAACCGCCAGCGTTGCGTTCACAGGATTGCTGATGTTCAGATAAAAGTATTCGTCCCCTTCGATCCGCGTGTCGCCGTTGATCGTGACCGTCACCGTTTGCGAAAGCTGACCGGCAGTAAAGCTGATCACACCGCTCGCCGCCAGATAATCGCTGGCCGCTCCGGCCGTCGCGGTTCCGTTCGCCGTGGCGTAAGTGACTTGCTCAGTCCCATCCGATGCGAAAGACAACGCGATCGTGAACGTGGCTGTCGTCGTCGTTCCCGAATTCCCTTCCGCCGCCACCACGATGGCACTCACGGTGATTATCGGGGGGGGAGCTGGTGACGCCGTTTGCAGCAGATCGTTCCCTGCCCCGCCATCCAACAAATCCGCTCCACCAAGCCCGAACAGCGAATCATTGCCCGCTTGACCCAACAACGTGTCCAGCCCCGTGCCACCGTTATCGCCGTTCGCGAAGTCATCGTTCAGCAGATCGTTCCCCGCGCCGCCGAGCAGCCTGTCGCTGCCGTTGCCACCTTCCAGCGAGTCGTTGCCGGTCTCGCCGTTAACGAAATCATTCCCATCCGCGCCGAGCAAGCTGTCATTTCCCACGCCACCATTGAGACTGTCTTCGCCAGCGTCGCCAGTGATCGTATCGTTCCCCGCTTGACCGTTGATCGTGTCGTTGCCATTGCCTCCTTGAATCGCGTCGTTCAACTCGCCGCCCAAGATCAGGTCGTTGCCGTCACCGCCGCTGATCTGATCGGTTCCTCCATCGCCGTTGAGTGTGTCGTTCCCCGTGCCTCCGGTAATCGTGTCTTCGCCGTTGTTCCCAAACACACTGTCATCGCCCGCCCCGACATCGACGAGGTCAGAGCCATTCCCGGCATCGACCGTGTCATTGCCACCACTACCGTTGATCGTGTCCCGCCCGTCGCTCCCCAGAACGCTGTCGTTCCCGGCATTGGCCGTGATCGAATCGTTCCCGTTGCCGCCGTCAAGCGTGTCGTTTGCAGAACCGCCGACAATCGTGTCGTTGCCATCTTCGCCGCTCAGATGATTCGCCAAGTCGGGCGAACCGGTGATCAAATCCGCGCCGTCATTCGCCTCAACCGAGATGCTGGTCAGCGACGTGAAATTCGCCGCCGTCACGCCGCTCAGATCAATCAGGTTGTTACTGTCGCTCCCGGTGATGATGAGCGATTGCACGCTTGCCGCACCGGTCACCTGCAGACTCAGAATCGGCCCGTTGGCATCGCGAACCGTCACTTGTCCGCCGCTCGCGCCGACAATGATCGTATCAGCCGCGTCGCTCGTGATTTCCAACGTACTGCCAAACACCAGCGCGCTGACCGACAACATCGCGCGCGATTCCAGCCGCTCCGAGCCGACATCAACCCGTACCGAAATTGCTCGCCGTCGAGAACGCGTCGAATCAAGACACGCGAGGCCTGCTAACCAATTGCGAAAACGCATGGAAATTTCCTTGGGGCCACGTCGGTCACGCGTTTCGCGTGAACTGTGGTGGGGCTGTGTTGAATGAGAACGCTGTCCTGGCCACGGAACTTTCACGAGTTCCGCACCGAAAATTGCCGGGCCTTGGATTCCGGCAACTGCAACCACACGCGAGCGTGCGACCACAAGACAACGTTCCCTCCGCATCAACGGCAGAACCGGAGCGGCAACTTCTGAAAACCTCGATCCGTCCGAACAACACGTTTGAACGGCAATTGGCGAACGCCAAGGACCATCGCTTCAGCCGGTACAACACGGCTGGCACAATCGGTGAAATCGCAATCTTTTGAGTGAAACAATCGAACCGCTTCGGTAAGTTTCCAACGCCCATCAGAATTTCGCCCCGTGCTGGGGCAGCCGCTTCAACGACGTTATGCCAGTGCCGCCAACACGCTGGCCGGGAAGGCGAAGTTCTCGTTGAGGACGAAGGTCGTGTCGTTGTTGACGTCAGTTCCTTCGCCGGTTGCGATTGTGTCGGTGCCCGCCTGGCCGTTGATGGTGTCGTTTCCGTCGCCGCCAAGGAGGATGTCGTTACCAGCTCCGCCGAGCAAAATGTCGGCACCGTCTCCGCCGAGCATTGAATCGTTGCCCGCTCCGCCGTTGATGATGTCGTTGCCGTCGCCGCCGTTGATGCCATCGTTGCCGTTGCCGCCATTGATCGAGTCGTTGCCATCACCGCCGATCAGCGAATCGTTGCCGTCGCCACCGTCGATCGTGTCCGCTCCGTGACCGCCGCGAATCAGATCGTCACCCAGATCGCCGGTAATCGAATCGGCTTCGGTCCCGCCATCAATCGAGTCGTTGCCGTCGCCGCCATTGAGCGTGTCGTTCGACGAATTGCCGTTCAGCGAATCGTTACCGGCTTCACCCAGCAGCGAATCCGAACCGACTCCGCCCGAGGCCGTGTCGTTGCCGTCGCCGCCAAAGATCGTGTCATCGCCTGCGTCACCGCTGATCGAATCGTTGCCAGTGAAACCATTCAGAACGTCGTTGCCGTCGCCGCCGAGAATCAGGTCGTCACCTTCTTGACCATTCAGCCGATCGACCCCCAATCCGCCGAGCAGCGTGTCGTTGCCAAGCCCTCCCAGAGACGAATCGACTCCGTCTCCG
>JANMIF010000470.1:0-8910 GCA_031375695.1 Planctomyces sp. | reverse complement strand
CACGATGCTGCGTTGGGGGTATTTGGGCTCGCGGTGCTGGTACCATTTGTGGGCTTGGTACGGGGGCGCTGTGTGTCCCCCGTTCGGGGTGAGAGGGGGGGAAACTCTGCGCCCCGCACGCCAAGTCGTTTGGTCGACCTGCCGACAGCAGCCACTCCGCATTGCCGGCGGACAAATCCCAAACCAACTCACCAGGTGACGCCAAATCTTCGAGACAATCCAAACCGCGTTCCGACTCTGACGAATACAAGAATTGTCGAAACCAATCGGGATCGTGCCGATACTCGCCGTTCGACCAACTGACGATCTCCGGCAAACCGTTGTACGGTCGCCAGACGACTCGCGTTTCTCGTGGTTCGGAGTACGAGTTCACGTCTGCATCGAATCGGAACACGGAGTTTTCGTGCTGCAAGCTGTGATAATCTCGCGCGGCAATCAGTGGCCGAACAAACAGTCGTGCCGAACGTTTGAATTCGTCGCTCTCGCCGATCAGCGACCAACTCAGGCAAACGGCCGATTGTCCTTTCGGGACGAAAAGCGTTTGCTCAATGACCACGCCGCAACTGAGCCGAAATCGCCAGTGCGGCCACGGTTCGAAATCAAACGACTCGATCCGCTTGGCTCCGTCAGGATGCAGTAAATCGCCACGATAACACTGAGTCGAAATCGCTTCGCGTCCAGTTGGCGTTTCGACCCACGCGTCGAATCCGCTGACCAGCAGCACTCGCTCGGTTGGCGGTGTCATCGCGGTCAGCAGCAGCCCGTGATAGCGCCGAGTCCGCACACCCGACGCCGTTCCCATTGCGAAGCCGCCCAGCCCGTCTGCCTCCAGCCATTCCGAGTTGCTCAACGATTGCAGCATGAGTCTTACTAAAACGAAGCATGAACAAAAAATGGCGAGCGGGGCAGGGGAGGGTAATTAGTACGGGGGACTCAAAAGTCGCCGATCGTCTCGTCTCCGGAGATTGTCCCCAGCGCTCCCCAAATGCCGTACGGACTTTCACCGGTTGGCAATGAGACGTCGTAATTCAGATTTCCCGCGAAGATGTTTTCGTTGACATTGCGGACGCCGCCATCACCCATCAACACGTTTACTCCCCCGTCATGATAACTACTTGCCGACAGCACGCGTGCCGAAGTCGCGGGCGGAGTCCCGGGGATGCCCATCCCCGACATGCTGTTGCGAAACTCACAGGACGGGCCGTTGGGTGAAATCACCGTCGCGAAGTTGTTGTGCTCCGGTTCACCGCTGGCCCAGAACTGTCCCATTTCAGTGATTGATTGAATCCCCGCCGTCCCGATCGGTTCGACCTTGCCGTTGGAGACAGTGCTCCAGGCTCCAGCGGGAGTAAATGCCACACCGACCGTCGTGGCCATCAGCCCACGCTGATCACGGCGAGAGACACTCCCGCCAGATCGCTCGGACATCAGAATCGTGGTGCTTGTTCCATCAACCAAGTCCCGCATTTTTCGACAGGATCGCCAGCCAAACGGGCCGCGAATGTCGCTTTGAGTGGGAATGAGATTGTCGAACATGACGGCTCCGTCACCGACCGAAAATACATAGGCTCGTTGCGGACTATTCGTCGCAGGATCCTTGCCTGGCAACGAATTCGAAGGACAGAGCATGATTGGCAAGTCTCCAGGTGGATGCGGAAATCCAACGGCCACCGGCGACCCTCCTTGCAACGGAGCCCCTCGAATCTTTTTCCACAACGGACCTTGCTCAAGATTCGGCAACAGAAACACGACACCGCTCAGTCGCTCGTTATTTGACCCCGATCCGGATGTACCACCGACTCCCGGTGGGAAAAAGTTATGAGTGTCGTGATAGTTATGCAACGCGATCCCAAATTGCTTGAGGTTGTTTTTGCATTGCGTCCGCCGTGCCGCTTCACGAGATCGTTGCACTGCTGGTAGCAGCAACGACATTAAGATTGTGATGATCGCAATCACGACCAGCAGTTCAATTAAGGTAAAGCCACGGCTCGATGGAAGGTTTCGACGGGTCATAAAAGTTTCCAGTTTGATTGTCGAAGTGGCCACGGAAAGGTGGCCGTAGTCTAAACTAAGCCACCAACTCACCACATCAATGGTGGGCTGCAAATCCACATCGTGAAATCCGGAATCCACAGCCCCAAGTTCTCGATTCAAAACCGCAGAGTAAGAACGATTCGCCAAGCTCGTTAAACGTGAGCAGACGGTTGAACTCAACAGAATTTGAATTATTTTTCGCGAATTTGCGACTGGTTTGTTTTTGCCTGTTGGGATGTTCGTCGCTACCATCCCCGAGATTGGCCGGAAGGAAGTTGGCTGTTTGGAACCAAGCGTGGATATCGCCCCCTTGATTGATTTCGCAAAGATCGCCGCTGAACTGGGACATCGTGTTGACCAGGTGGAGAATGTTGTCGCGTTGCTCGATGCGGAAAACACGATTCCGTTTATCACGCGGTATCGCAAAGAAAAAACCGGCAACCTCGACGAAGAACAGTTGCGGGCCATTGAGTCCCGCGTGAAATCAGCGCGGCAACTCAAGGAACGAGCGAGTGCGATTCTACGGCTGATTGAAGCGCAAGGAAAACTCACGGACGAATTGCGGGGTGAGATCGAGAAGTCGGAATCGTTGAAGCGGCTGGAAGATTTGTATCTGCCGTTCAAACCGAAGCGGACTTCGCGAGCGAATGCGGCTCGGCAGCGCGGCCTGGAACCGTTGGCCTTGCGGATTTGGAATGCCGATCCCGAGTTGACTGATCTAAATGAAGCGGCGACGGCGTTGGTGAATGCCGAACAAGAATTGCCTTCCGTTGTGGAAGTGCTGCAAGGGACAGCCGACATCTTGGCGGAAAATATTTCCGAAGGGGCGGCGTTCCGCGAAGTCTGCCGGCAATTGGCTTGGCGATCCGGCCGGTTCAGTGCCTCAGCCTCAAAAGAGGGAGCCGAGAAGGGTCAGGAGTACCGCGACTATTTCGAGTTCAGTGAAGCGGTATCGAAGATGCCTCCGCATCGAGTATTGGCGTTGAATCGGGGCGAGAAGGCGGGGGCCTTGCGGATCAAGTTTGAATGGGACAATGAGGCGGTGACCGCGCAGTCGGAACGGCATTTCGGCTGGGACTCGCATCCGCATCGCGAATTCTTGAAAGGCTGTTTGACCGACGCTCTCGCTCGATTGACGCAGCCCAGCTTGGAACGGGAAATTCGCCGCGAGCTGTCGGGCAAAGCGGAAGCTCATGCGATTGACGTGTTCGCTCGAAACTTACGGAGCCTGTTGTTGCAGCCGCCGATGCGTGGCCAATCGGTGCTTGCGCTCGATCCCGGTTTTCGCACCGGCTGCAAAGTGGCGGTGCTGGATGCTACCGGCAAGTTGATCGTCTCTGACGTGGTGTACGTCACGGGTGGCGTGGAGAAGCGTGCGGCGACGATTACGAAGTTGGCCGAGTTGATGCGGCAACACGGTTGTCAGGTGGCCGTGATCGGCAACGGCACGGGGTGTCGCGAGACCGAAGACCTCGTCACAGAGATGATCGCCAAAGAGTTGCCCGAAGCTCGGTACGTGATCGTCAATGAAGCGGGCGCCAGCATTTATTCGACCAGTCCGGTGGCGCGAGAAGAATTTCCCGATCTGGATGCGACCGGTCGTGGCACAGTGTCAATCGGTCGCCGGCTGCTCGACCCGCTCAGCGAGCTGGTCAAGATTGAACCGCAGCACATCGGCGTCGGGATGTATCAGCACGATGTCGGCAAGAAGGATCTGAAGGAATCGCTGGACCGCGTGGTCGAATCGTGCGTGAACTTCGTCGGGGTCGATTTGAACACAGCGAGTGCGTCGCTGTTGCGGCACGTTTCGGGGTTGAATCAATTGATCGCGCGGCGTGTGGTCGAATGGCGCGAGCAACACGGCCGCTTCAGTTCACGGCAACAATTGATGGAAGTTCCCGGCTTGGGCGAAGCGACGTTCACGCAAGCGGCGGGTTTTTTGAAGATCGTTGGCGGTGATCAGCCGCTGGATGGGACTTGGATTCATCCCGAAAGTTACGAAGCGGCGAATCGCGTGCTCGAACGACTTAGTTTGTCGGCCGCCAGTTTGTTGGAAACGGAAGCGGCTCGCGATGAACTTCGTCAGCGAGTCAGCGAATTGGATGCGGGGAATCTGGCGGCGGAATTGTCCGTCGGGCTGCCGACGCTGAACGACATCCTTGAGGCGCTGTCTCGACCTGGCCGCGATCCACGAACGGACTTGCCCGGCCCGGTGTTCAAGCAAGGCATCCTCAATTTGGATGACTTGCAGATCGGCATGGAGTTGACCGGCACGGTCTGCAATGTGGTCGATTTCGGTGCCTTCGTGGACGTTGGTCTGAAAGACAGCGGTTTAGTTCACATCAGCCAGATGTCGGTGAATTACGTTCCGTCACCGCACAGTTTGGTTTCGGTCGGCGATGTCGCCACGGTGTACGTGCTGAGCGTCGACAAAGAACGGAAGCGAGTCAGCTTGACGATGGTCCCGCCGGGGACCGAACGGCAAACTCGCCAGCCACCGCGGAATGTGGTCGTGCGCGATCCCGCGCCGCGCGGCGAAACGCCCAGCGGTGATCGCCCCCCTCGTCGTGAGCGACGGCCGCGTGGTTCGCAGAATCCGCGTCCGACCTCTTCGGCGAATCCTGACACGGCGGCACCCGTGCCAACCGAAACATCCTCGGTTCCGCGAGTGATTGCCACTTCGTCCGAGAAAACGGAAGGGGACCGTTCGACGACCGAACGCACGCCCGATTCTCGGCCACCGCAGGATCGCTCGCGAAATCGGCAAGACGATCAGCGTCGTGACAATCGCCGGCAAGACAAATTCTCGTCGCCGCCGCCGCGCCCGAAGCCCAACAAGCCGCTGCCGCAACTGACGCAAGAAGTCATCGACGGCAAAGTGCCGATGCTGGGCTTCGATCAACTCGCCGCCTTGTGGAATAAACAGCATCAGAAGTGACGCTTCGCACTTTCATCGCGGTCTTGATTCCACCGCCGCCGCGATTGGCCAACGTGCTGCGGTCGTTGACGGAAATGAATAAGCCGGTCGCAGTCGTCGGTCTCAAAAAGTTACACATTACGCTGAAATTTCTCGGCGACACTCCGGCCGACCAGCTCGATACGATTCGCGACGCAATCGCAACCGCGATCGTTGGCCAATCACCGTTCACGATCGAACTGCGATCGCTCGGAGCATTTCCACGACCGGATCGCCCGTCTGTCGTGTGGGTCGGATTGCAATCGGCTGAACCGTTGATCTCGCTTGCCCGCCGCCTCGAATCCTTGTTGGAACCGCTCAGCTTTGCGCCCGAAACGCGACCTTTCTCGCCACATCTGACTCTGGCTCGGATTAAAGGCCGACCGCCGCAATCACTGTTCGATTTGCTGCGACGTCATGCAGCAACCTCCTTCGGCACGATTGACGTTCGACAGATTGAGTTCATCCACTCGCAACTGCATCCCGACGGGTCACGGTATTCGACGCTGTCGTCCCACACTCTTTCCTCGCTGAGATGAACCACATTCCTTTGACTGATCGGCAAGGTCCGCCAAACCTATCCGGACTGCGCCAATTCTGTGGATTGCTCCAAAGGCACAAGGCAACCAATGCGCAGCGGAATGTCTCGGCAAACGTGGTGAATTGCTCCGGCGCGTGGAGTTACTCCGATTCTGACTCCGATACGGAATACGACGCCATGCAGCGTTCGCGTCGGCTGAACGAGCCGACTCATGAAGCGTTCGCCCTCGCTGACGCTTCGGGTTAGTACACCGTAGACCTCCAGCCACGAATCGGCGATTGCATCATGACGGAACATGTGACTTCTCCCGGCTCCGAAAATTCCGAAGTTGAATCGTTGCGTCAAGAAGTCGCAGCGCTGAAACGACAGTTGTTGCAATCGCAACGGCTGAGCACCGTCGGCGCGTTGGCCGCCTCGGTGACTCATGAGTTCAACAACATTCTGACGACGGTCATCAACTACGCCAAAATGGGTCTGCGTCACAAAGACCCCGCCTCGCGCGACAAATCGTTCGATAAAATCCTGAACGCGGGGCAGCGCGCGGCCAAGATCACGACCGGCATGTTGTCGTACGCTCGCGGCCGAGGTAGCCGCCACGAACCAATGGACCTCGTGCAACTTGTGCAGGAAGTACTGGTGCTGGTCGAGAAGGACTTGCAAATGCACCGCGTGAAACTCGACGCCGACTTTCACGATCATCCGCAAGCCGAAGTCAACGCCGGTCAGATTCAGCAAGTGCTTCTGAACTTGATCATCAACTCGCGGCAAGCAATGCCCAACGGCGGACGGCTGCTGCTGTCAGTCCGGGCCAATCGCGAATCGGGTTTTGCCGAGATCGCTCTGCGAGATACCGGCAGTGGCATCACGGCTGAGCATCTGGAAAAAATCTTCGACCCGTTCTTCTCGACCAAACAAGCCGATGAGAATGGGCAAGGAGGCAGCGGACTCGGCTTGGCGCTCTGTCGCGAAGTTATCGAAGCGCACAAAGGCCGTATCCGCGTCGAGAGCACGGTTGGCGTCGGCACGCAATTCACGTTGAAGCTGCCCCTGGTGGTCACAACTGCGGGAGCGATTGGACCGCCGAGCTTGATGCAGAAGGTTGGCTGAGGCGACTGGCGACGCAGGCTGATATCATCGCACTCACACGATTGTGGGAGGTGCGTATGGCTTTTCGCGTTTTGATTGCTGGCTTATTTCACGAAACGCATTCGTTCTTGGTCGAACGCACGCCGTGGGAGTCGTTCTCGATTCGGCGCGGCGATGAGCTTCTCGCGGCGAGCGGGGATGGCTCGCCGTTGGCAGGGGCGTTGGAGGTTGCGGCGGAATTCGGCTGGGATGTGATCCCGGCCATTGATGCGCGAGCAACTCCCGGCGGGACCGTGACCGACGATGTGCTCGAACGATTTTGGTCCGAGCTGCGCGGCGTGGCGGAACCGGTATTGGCTCGCGGGATCGACGGCCTTTGTCTGATTCTCCACGGATCGATGGCCACCGAAACGTGCTTGGATGTCGAATGGGAGTTGATCCGGCGACTGCGGCAACTGCCCGGCGGTCAAGCGGTGCCGATTGGCGGAGTGCTCGATTTGCACGGTAACATCTCACGCGAGTTCGCCGAAGCGACGCAGGCGTTTGTGGTGTATCGGCAGAACCCGCACGTCGATGCCTGCGAAGCGTCTCGCGACGGTGCGCGGCTGTTGCATCGGGCGATGACGTCGCCACGTCGGCCCGTCACGATCTTTGCCGCCCCGGGAATCATTTGGCCTCCGACCGGAACCGCGACTGGAGACGATCCGATGCGGACACTTGAAGCGATGGCCCGCGATATCGAACAGCGACAGCCCGACATTGCGGCGGTCAACGTCTTCGCGGGATTCGGATTTGGCGACACGCCCGACACTGGCGTGTCATTCATGGCGGTGACGTTCGGTGATCCGGCGATCGCCCAAAGCGAATTGCAGTCTCTTTGCGATGAAGCCGTTCGTCGGCGTGATCAAGGCAACGTCTTGCCGCCGTCGCTCGACAGCCTGATGCCGACCGTCGTGGCCGAAGTCGTGCGCGGTGAGACTCCCGTCATTCTGGTCGAACCTTCGGATAACGTCGGGGGCGGTGCTCCGGGTGATGCGACGCATCTACTCCGCGCTCTGATTGCAAATCGAATCGATAACGCCGCCGTTGTGATCAACGATCCGATAGCAGTCGCCGAAGTGTCACAGTGGCCGATGGGACAAACCGGAACCCTGACATTCGGCGGACGAGCCGACCCGCGTTTCGATTCGCCCGTGACCTGCACTGTCGAACTGCTGTCAATCAGCGACGGAGTTTTCACGCTCGAAGATCGGCACAGCCACTTGGCCTCAATGTGCGGCGAACGAATCGACATGGGCCGTTGCGCTGTCTTGCGACATGCGGGTATCTTCGTTCTGTTGACGAGTCGCAAGACTCCCCCATTCGATCTCGGCCAACTTCGCAGCCAAGGGATCGTGCCGGAACGACTCTCCGTGATCGGCGTGAAAGCGGCCGTCGCACATCGCCGAGCCTACGACCCGATTACTCGGCATACGCACACAGTCGAAACGCCCGGCCCCTGCACGAGCAACCTGGCCACATTGCCGTTTCGATTCGCCAGCCTTGCGACGATCCCCCGACGCCCGCTCAAGTGATGGATGAGACCCATGTCTGGCGTTGCGTCTGGCTGGCAATGGTGTACAAGTTGTTTCGGCAGGGGAAACGGAATGGTGTCGAGGGAATGCATTGGCTTCCGCTTCGTAAGGGCGTGGCGAACATGTATCGCTACGCGGAGATTGGCCGAGCCACGAACGGCCGCTACTTGAACGCTCTGTCCGAAACGGTGGACGTGGCCGCCGCTCGTGAACCGTTCCGCAAACTGGCCGAACCGGCGAAACGCCCCAACGGCCGCTACGTGCGTGGCTTCAACCCCGCCTCGCGCGAGGACACCGCGCTGTTCGCGGCCGTGCTGCGTGGTGAACATTTCTTGCACGGCTTCCGCAACGAACAAATTCGGTCCGCGCTGTACGGCCCTCTTCCGAAAGATGTCCTCAAAGCTCGCCGCCAACGCAGCCGAGTCACGCGCTGACTACAACGGCTCCACACGCACGGTTTGATCGCCAAAATCCCGCGCACTCGCCGTTGGCGTCCCAGCTTCAAAGGACAAACCCTGATGACCACCACGCTCCACTACCATCACGAGAGCTATCCCGCAAAGTCTCTGGCTGGATAACCCACGGCAGGCTAGTTTCTGAGGATGCGTAGTCTGTTCAGCAAGAGGTTGATTTTGAGGGCGTGTTCTTGGCAGAGGGAGCCCACGGATTGGGTGAGTCGGCGGGCGAGATTGATGGTGGCGTGGCGGATGCTGCTGAGG
>JANMIF010000461.1:0-5345 GCA_031375695.1 Planctomyces sp. | reverse complement strand
CCCCCGGTGGAATTGAGATCAGACATTGCTCCACCCACCGGGGGGCTAACGCCTTCCACTCGTCAAAACACATCGCACAGCTTGAAGCACGACCTCTCGGCGATGCACTTTCGTGCGATCAAACTACGCACACTTCGCGGAGCGTTGCGAAGCGTATTGAATTCCGAAACCGGCGTTCCAGCCTATTTGTCCGAGATCGAAAGCCGCAGCGGCGAATTTCAAATCGCAACGGAATTGTTGGCGACTCATCAATTGGCCGAGAACGCCGAATGGCCGCCGGTCCCGAACGCGGTTGTTGTCCAAGAAGTGCGAGCTTGGTGGCAGCAACAACGAACCGGTTGGTCGAAGCACGTTCACGACACCTACAACGCCTTCGGCCGATTGATCGTCAAGCCGTTCTCGGCGCTTCGCGATCACTGGCATCCCGATCGAACGCCGCCGCTGGAACATTATCGGCAGACCGAATGGCAAACGATCCTCACCACGGTCGAACGAGTTTACGAACGGCTGCATTGGTTCGCCGAACTGGGCAATCCGCTGCTGCAACCTCGGCTGGAAAAACTGCTCGGCGGAAGATCACGAGTCGAGTTGTTGCAGCTTCTGAAATCTCGGCATGACCTGACCGACTTGGAGCACGAGAGCCGAGAGTTGGTAACTCGCGAGATGTCGGTGTTTCGCGAACAAAGTCCGCAGATGTTTGAACTGATGAAATGGCTCGACCGCGGCGCGGCGGCGGTTCGCCCGGTAACGAGCATCTGCCTGTTCTTCACCGGCTTCGGCCCCGCCGGCGAAGCGGTGCATCACGTCGCGGCAAGTGCGGCGTTGCAGTTCGCCGTCGATTGCGCCGGAGGCACGGTCTCCGCCGTCGCCGGAGAAACCGCGATCAGCGGCGCGACGGCGACCGGAGTCGGCATGTTCGAAGCCTGGTTCCGCCGCCTGCACGCCCGCTTCGCCGCTCAACGAGCAAGCTGGTTGGCCCGGATGCTGAAAGAACATCTTTTCGGCGATCTGCCCGACGAACTGCAAACGGCCATCAGTGTGCCGCAGACGGAAGCATTCGTGGCAGTGAAGGCAACGATCAAAGAGTTATCTGGCTCGATGGCTGAACGAGAGACTTCACCATGAAGTTCTCCATGAGATCAAAACTTAGATACGATGTCGGCATGAGTTTGACCCTGATCGTATGGAGCAAACGCCATGAAGACTCAAGCTTTGATCTTAGCTTTTGCCTGGAGCGTGTCGGCGCTGAATGTGACTGCGTCGGCTGCGGATGAATCAACTTCGCCGAAAGTGACGATCTACGATCCAGACAGCGACCATGTTTGGAATCGGTTGCACGAAGCGCTGTTTGTTCGGGGTCGCTTCGGACACGACCGGTTGGAGCCTCTGCTGTGGGCAGATTCCAAGCATCTGTTGGAAGAACGTTCGCACCAGCGAACGCTGTCGGTGCTCGAAGAGTTCATCAAAAGCAACGCCGAAAAACAGATCGCCAATCCGTCGAAGCGAGCGATGCTGCAACGTGATCTGTGGTTGGTCTTCAACTGGTTGGATGGTCATCGAAATCCGAACGACTTCGAGGACTCGAAGCTCACAAAAGACGAGGTGAACGCTGCTGAGAGACGATTGCGGCGTCCGTTGGCGGAACTGATTGGTCGATTGGCATTCAATCCGCAGGAGATTCGCGAACTGCCGGATAACTACCGCGACGCCGCGACATCGGGGCTGTTCGCGAAGAGTTTCGACACCGAGAATCGCGATCGGCCGTTTCTGCCTTCCGATCTGTTCGCTGCCGATGGCCCGTGGGTGTGTGTCGGTCGAGACGATGGCCGCACGGCTCCGCAGCATCTTCGCGGCGAGAACCCGTTCATCAACTCGGTCTTCCTCGTCTTCGTTCGATTGCCGACTGGCCGAGCCGCTGTTGCCGATTACCTCAAGGATCGGCCTTCGTTGCCGAAGGGAACTCAACTCGCGCTGGTGCGACAAGCGATGTTGATCGACACGTCGCATCGAATTGTGCCGTCGAGCCTTACCGAGAGTGTCCAATTGCGAGTCATCGGCGAATCCCGTGACAAAACATCCGAGTTCGAGTTTCAACTGAGCCGCTCGCAACTGTTCGCGGGTCGAGCGGGCGGACTGCGTCCTTCGACCAAAGACGATCGAGATTTCAAGACCGGCTTCCTGTCTCACAAGTGGGATGAGATTGAGCGAAGTGTCGCGACCGGAACTCTTCCCAGCGGTCGCATGTTGCCGTTGCTGCGATGTTCTGTCTGCCACAGCGCTCGCGTTCCCGATTTACGATCGAGCGAAGAGGGAATCGGCCAGAAGGTTTACTTGACTCCGCGACCTGCCCTGGACGTCGCCGCCGCAACCATCAAGTGGCGAGAGTCTCAACCGAATTGGGCGTCATTGAAACAGCTCTTAGAAAGCCAGGGGAAATGACTCCGTGTTTTCGTAGCCCGGTTTTTCAAACCGGGCTTCTTCATCATTCTGCCCCATCGTTCTGCGACAAACAAATGCCAGAACAATGGGGGCAGAATAATGAAGAAGCCTGCTACTTGCAGTTCCTCAAGAACGCGATCAGGTCGGCGAGTTGTTCTTTGGTGATTTGCTTTTCCAGGCCGGCGGGCATGATCGAAACGCTGCTCGGTTTCATCTCTTCGATGTCGGCGCGAGCGACTCGTTCTTCTTTGTTCGGGCCGGTGGCGATCACGAATTCGTCGGGAGTCTCGCTGCGGACCAGGCCGTTCACGGTTTTGCCATTGGTCGTGACGATCAGGACCGGCTCGAAGCTGCGGACGAAGCTGGCACTTGGGAACAGGATGGATTCGAGCAAGTCTCGCTCGTTGCGGATGCCGCCGATGCGCGTCAGGTCGGGGCCGGTCTTGCCGCCGAGATAGCCCAGAGCGTGACAGGCTTTGCAGGCGGCCTTCTCGTTGTGAAAGACTTTTTGACCGCGGACGATGTCGCCCGGCGGGAGCGACGCGAGCATCTCTTCCAACTGCTGACGTTGCTTGCCGAGATCCACGTTGAGCGCGGCGTACAACGGCTGCGCGGCTTCTTGCACGGACGGGCTGTATTTCGCCAGCCGCGTCTTGATCGCGTCTGGTCGCAGAGCCGTCAGCGCGGGAGCGGTCTGCAGCGCGGCAATGAGTTGCTGGCCGACTTGCTCGTCGGTGGATTGCTCGAACGCACCGAGCAGCCGATCGACTTCGAGCGGCCCGGTGGTTGCGAATTGCTCGGTGAGTCGCGTGAGTTGTGCGGGCGACAGTTTGGCTTTGGAAAGCGCTTCGGACGCGATGCCTCGCTGTGCGACGGAGAGGTCCGGGATGAGTTGGCTCAGCAAAAACTCGAAGAGTTTGTCGTCGGCTTCATTCGCAGCCAGTCCGCCGGGCAATGCCGCGAGGGCATTGAGCCGCACCAAGGCGAGCGGGGGGCGTAAGCCCCCTGGTGCGTCCGAGGCGGTCGCTGATGTCGTATCCGAATCACCAGGGGGCTGACGCCCCCCGCTCGCCAATGCCAGCAGCGGCTTGCGCCACGCGGCGGCATCCTCTTTCGCAGGGACGATTACGCGAGCCGTATTCACCGCGAGCGAGATCAGCGACAGGTCGTCTTCACCGAGCACATTCAACAGCGCGGCCGACCAGCTTCGCGGCAGTTCTTTGAGCTTCGAGTCCTGCATCGCTCGCAGCGCGGTGAGGCGTGCGGAGGTGGGGAGCTTCGTGTCGCGAACGGTCGCCGCCAACAACTCTTGGACCGAGGGGGCTTTCGCGAACTGAGCCAGTTGTTGGCCGAGCGTTTTTTGCTCGGCGTCGGTCAGTTCGCCGGCGGCCAATCGCTCGCGGAGGTAGCCGGCCAGCGCTTCGCCCCAATCGGCGTGCCGGCTGATGATCCACGCCGCCGTCTCCCGCAACAGCGGCTCCGACGAGGTCAAATGCTTCGCCACCTCCTCCGGCTTCAACCCGCCGTTCGGCATCTGGTCGAGCGCGATCAACGCCGCCTTCACCGTCGCGGGGTTGGAAGCGGCGAGTCCAGCTCGCGTCGTGACCGGCTTCGCGATTTCGATCAAAGCGTAAATGATCGAGTGCATCAAGAAGCGGTCGTCGTTGGCTTTCGCTGCCTCAGTCAACAGCGGCGAAACCGCCCCTTCATTTCCGATACGTCCAAGTGCTTCGATAACTACCCGTCTTGAACTAGCGTCGGCATCGCGCAGCGATGAAATGAGACTGGGAAAAGCTGCGTCGTCTCGTTTCAGACTGACAATCTGCGCGGCAACAGATCGAGCTCGCATGTCCTTTGCGCCGAGCATCCGACGAATTACATCCTTGGCTTCTGAGTCTTCGTCGAAGTGAGAAAGAATCCAGAGACCGTGAATTAAGTCGTCACCGAATTCGGCCTCTGGATAGAGCCACCAATTAAGGTGGCCCCAGTAAGCTTTCCCTTTCTTCACCGCATTGATGAGAGTTCGTGCGGCCTGCTGTCGAATGACTGGCTCACTGCGAACCGCCACGCTGATTACAAATTTATCAACGCCGTCCTCATTGAACTTGGCTCGCTGCCGGATCGACTTGCTCGAACTCTTTGTGCCGACCTTCCGTACCCGATAGATCGCCCCCAGCACATCGGGCTTTGCCAACTGCGAGGTCGGGCAGCAGAGCTTGTACCAGCCGCCGGTGTCCACGATCAGCAGGCTGCCGTCGGCGTCTTCCAGCACGTCGGTCGGGTGGAAGTCGAGGTTGTTCGAGACCACGAAATCTTCCGCCTCGGTTTGGAACGTCGCTCCGTGAGGTTGCAGGACGTGGCGAGTCACCTTGCGCATGTTGAAGCAGCAGGCGAAGAGATTGTCTTGGTACTCGCGGCCCCAGGCGGAGGACTGCAAGCGTTCCAGGCCGCAGGGGGCGGCGGCTCCGAGGTGACACAGCACCGGCATCACGTCGCCGGTCCGCGGGTGGCTGGGGGAATCAATCACGTTCCAGTCCTTGCCATAGACTCCGCCGTACACGGCGTGCAGCAGGCCGTCGCGGTTGCCTCCGCCCGGATGCACCAGGAACGTCGTCGTGAAGATTCGCTCGCCGGTCGGCGTGAAGACGACATCCACCGGGTTGTCCATGCCGCCGGTCATCACGCACTCGATCGCCGACGTCTTGATGCTGCCGGTGGCGGGGTCTCGCGGAGCATCCGGTCTCGCGCGGAAAATGTGCGAGGCTTTCGTGGTCCACGGTTTCGTAGGTTGGGACTCCGTCCCGACCGGTTCGGATTTGGCTTTGGTATTGTTGTTCGTCGAACGGGTCGGGACGGAGTCCCAACCTACGGGCCGAACCGGCCGCACATACGTCTGCTCCGCGAAC
>JANMIF010000437.1:0-8963 GCA_031375695.1 Planctomyces sp. | reverse complement strand
GGACGGCCGTCGGCATCCGATCTTTTCCGGTATCGCCGGGTTCTTTCCGAATGAAGCGGGCGCGGTCGAGATCGCGGGCTTGCCGGCTCTCGAAGGTTGCGTGCGTGTCGATCGACCCCGTCCGGCCGCCACGGTGTTGGCGGCGCATCCGACGGAAGCGGTCGGGGACGCGAGGTTACCGGTGCTGGCGGTGCAACCCTTCGGTAAGGGCCGTGCAGCAGTCTTCACTGGAGACACCACTCGCAACTGGCAGCAAAGCCTGCGAGCGTTGGACCAGCAATCGCCCTTTGTACGTTTTTGGGGACAGCTCGTCCGCTGGCTCGCGGGCCGAGCTGAGGATGTCGCGCCGGAAGCCAGCGTTGTCGCCAACACCGATCGAGCGTACTACGAACCAGGCTCCTCCATCGTTCTGACGGCGCTCGTGCGCGACAAAGAGGGGGAAGGGAGTCAGCAAGCGCAAGTCACCGCCAGCGTGATCGGGAAGAACAACGCCGAGCATGGTCCGACCGTGACGCTGGCCGTCGTCCCTGGCCCAGCCGGTCACTACCGAACCGAGATCGAACCGCTCACTCCCGGCCAATACGAGGTTTTGGTGACCGCGCGACTGGGAGATCAAGAGCTCAAATCGGAACTGATCGCCATCGAAATCGGACGCCCGAACTTGGAGTTCGATCGCTTGGAACTGAACGACTCGCTGCTGACCGCCATCGCGACGGAAAGCGGCGGTCGTTACGCCCACATTACCACCGCCGATCGCCTGATCGACGGACTGGAACGCAAACAGCAGAAACGCCACGTCGAACTGGAGGTTCCGCTGTTCTCGCCACCGGCGTTCTGGTTGGCATTCGTGGTGGCTCTGACCAGCGAGTGGACTCTACGGCGGAAATTCCAACTGAGGTGAAACAGCCTGTAGCCGAACTCGTGAGAGTTCGGTTGAAAGTCAGAAATTGAACAACCGAAGTCTCACGACTTCGGCTACGCACGACACACCGAGCGGAAAGCTCAACCAATGAAACGAACATTCGGCTATCGCTTCCTCGAACCGGCCGCGTTGGCGCGGGTGAAGAACCTGTCGCTCATTGCTCGCGGTGTTGTCGAAGGTTTTGTCAGCGGGTTGCACTCCAGTCCGTACAAAGGATTCAGCTCCGAATTCGCCGATCATCGGGAGTACTCGCCGGGGGACAACCCGCGGCATCTCGACTGGCGAGCGTTGGCTCGCACCGATCGGCTGCACATCAAGCAGTACGAGGAAGAGACCAATCTCCGAGCCCAAATCCTGTTCGACGTCAGCGGCTCAATGGCCTACCGATCGGGTGAGGGACTGACCAAGCTGGAGTACTCGGCGTATTTGGTCGCGGTGCTGACGTACCTTATGACTCGGCAGCAAGACGCGGTTGGATTGACGACCTTCGACACTGACATTCGCCTCGATATGCCGGCCCGCAGTTCCGCTCGGCACCTGGGGGACATGCTCCGCCGCATGGAGGACTTCACTCAGCCCAAGGCGGCGACTGCCAGCCAGGTCGGGCAAGGGACGAACATCGCAAAGACGCTGCATCGACTGGCGGAACGGTTTCAACGTCGCTGCCTGATCGTGCTCATCAGCGACTTGTACGACGATCCCGAAGCGGTCATGCAAGCCCTCGGACATTTCCGCTATCGGAAGCACGAGGTCGTGGTGTTCCACGTCTTCGACAAGGCGGAGATCGAATTTCCGTTTCGCGACACGACCACGTTTCTCGACATGGAAACGGGTGAGCGGTTGCAGATTGATCCCAGCTACGTGCGCGAAGACTACTGTCGGCAGATGACTGAGATGATCGACGGCTATCGTCGAAGCTGCGCCGATTGGAACATCGAATACGTCATGACCGACACCTCAGTCCCGTATGACTTCATGCTGTCCCGATACTTGTCGAAAAGAATGCGACTTTGAGAGGAGTGGTCGCGCGTTGGATAAGACGCGCAAGTGCAAAGTGAAGACTGCAAAGTGAAAAGTGCCATACAACGGCCACCATTTTGCACTTTGCAGTCTTCACTCGTCACTTTGCACTGATCCATCCAGACACGCCTGCTTCTGACACAGCCTCAAATCCCCGATCCCTGACCCAACCAACCATGACCTTCGGCCTCCCCTTATTTCTGATCGCGACTCTCGCCGGGATCATTCCGGTGTTGATTCACATGATCAATCGCCAAAAGGCGGTGACCATGCCGTTCAGCACGTTGAGATTCCTGCGCGTCAGCGTGCAACGGACTCGGCGACGAAAGCGGCTGCACGATGTGTTGCTGCTGCTGGTACGAATGGCCGTGTTGGTGTTGGTCGCCGTGGGACTCGCGCGGCCGGCGGTGACCAGCCTGGAGAGTTTTCTGTCGCGAGCGAACACCGCCGTCGTCGTGGTGCTCGACAATTCGCTGAGCATGGGGACTCAGGTGCAAGGGCAGACGCGGTACGATGCCGCCACTCATGCCGTCGAGCAACTGCTGAATCGGCTTCACGACGGCGATGAAGTGGCGCTGTTGCCGACCAGCGGGCCGCTCAGTCCGGCTCAAGAGCAACTCTATCACCAGCAAGAGGTCGTGCGACAAGCTCTCGCCGAATGCCGGCTCAGTGGCGAACGAGCAGACTTGGCCGCGCGCTTGCGGCGTGCTCACGAACTGCTGGAAAAGGCGGACGCTCCGAACAAAGAGATCTACGTCATCAGCGACATGCAAGCGGTCGGCTGGGAAGGTCTCAAGCCGACTTCCGAATCGAAGGACGCCCCGGCCACGAAGATTCCCGTCGTGTTGATTGACGTGCATCAGGCCGACGTCCCCAACGTCGCGATTCGCTCGGTCGATTTGCATGGCGTGGTTCCTGTCGCGGGGCTCCCTTTGCCGGTAAATGTTGAGGTATTCAACGCCGCCAGCGTCGCGCAGCAGAAGCATGTGGAGTTGATGATCGACGGCGTCCGCGAAGCCATCAGTCCCGCGCTGTCGCTCGAACCCAACGGCATCGCCCGGCACACCTTCACGGTTACTTTACGCCGCGCGGGAGTGCATCAAGGTGAAGTGAAATTGTCCGGCGCGGATGGCCTGGCGGCGGACGATCAACGCTCGTTTGGACTGGTCGTCGATCCGAAGATTCGAGTGGCGATCGTGAAGCCGCGACGGCACGAGATCGCGTCGTTGGATGAGTCGTTCTACTTGGAACAGGCGCTGGGACTGGACCCGCGCGACGGCTGGGCGATTCAGGCAACGGCATTGACCGCCGACGCTCTGGCCAGCGAGCCGCTGGCGGAGTACGCGGTCATCTTCTGCGTGAACTTGTCCGCTCAAGAGTTAGCGTCGGCCGCACGATTGCGCGATTACGCGTTGAACGGCGGCCATCTGGTGTGGATTAGCGGGACGAACGTCGATCCGGCCGAATACAACGCGCTGCACGCTCAACTGAATGAGCAACTCTTGCCCGGCCCGCTCGACAGCGTCCGTTCGCCTCCGCCGGAGAAGCCCGATGGCTGGAACATCGCGTCGCTCGACACCGAGCACCCAGCGCTGAAGGGACTGGGCGAACCGGCTTCGTTGTATCAATCGGTGCTCGTTTACAAGCACATTCGGTTTCGCGATGTCGCTGAACCTTCCGCCCGCGTGCTGGCTCGCTTGAACGACGGCGAACCGCTGTTGATCGAACGGGCTATCGGATCAGGCACGGTGATGATGCTCGGCACGGGAGCCCACATCGACTGGACCAACTTGCCGATCCGACCATTGTTCTTGCCGCTGCTGGCACGACTGACGTTTCACTTTGCCGGAGCGGACTCGGCGGGTTCGCAACTGATCGCCGGGACGCCTTGGACCGTACCGCTGGAAGGCGAGCGTCAACCCGTCGATGTGGAGATCACTCGCCCGGACGGTCAGACCTTCCGAGTCTCCAGCGAAGGCCAGCAGACTCAGACCGTCCGCTATGCCGACACACATGAGCTGGGCGTGTACCGACTCCGAACCGTCACTGCCGCACGCCCGCGCGAGCTGATCCAAGCGGTCAACACTGATCCGCTCGAAGCCGACCCGGTGCGGCTGAGCGAAGCCGAACTCCGCACACGCTTCGGGACACAGCCGGTCGAGTTTTGCTCCGAACTCAATGACCTGGGTTCAACGATCCAACGGCTACGCGAGGGGCACAGCCTTTGGGAACTGTTTCTGACCTTGGTTCTGATCGGCCTGGTACTCGAAACGCTGATCGCCAACCGATTGAGTTCGGCTCCGGAAACCTCGTCGAACTCTCGTCCAGTCGTGGGTGTCGTCACCCCAATGGAGAAACCGGATACCGCTCCAAATCCAGAAATTGAATTGTTGAGCCGACGTGGCTGAGAGCGCGCCGGCGTGCGATACCGACCGCTTGTGGTTCAAAACCGCGCGCTCCGGCCGCTCACTTGGGTTTGTCATACGTCGGTTCGGGGACGGATTTGAGTAGTCGGCGGATGACTTCGTCGGTTTCGATCCCCTCGGCGTCGGCGTTGAAGTTGGTGAAGATGCGATGCCGCAAGACGGGCAGAGCCAAGGCTCGCACATCGTCGGCCGTGGCGGCGTAACGTCCCTGCAAGATGGCTCGCGCTTTGGCTCCGAGAATCAAGTTCTGGGCCGCTCGCGGGCCGGCTCCCCACGCCAGCCAATTCTTCACAAACTCCGGCGAGCCGTCTTCCTTCGGGCGTGTGGCACGGGCGATATCGACCGCGTAATTGACCACATGCTCGCTGACGGCCACTTGTCGCACGAGTTGTTGAATCCGCAACACGTCGCGGCCACGCAGCACCGGATGCACTTCCGCGTTCAGAGTTTGCGTGGTGGCGTTCACAATCGCTCGCTCTTCGTCGCGAGACGGATAGCCGACATTGATCGAGAGCATGAATCGGTCGAGCTGTGCCTCGGGAAGCGGATATGTCCCCTCCTGTTCGATCGGGTTTTGCGTCGCCATGACGAGAAACGGCTGATCTAGCTCGTAGGTTGAGCCCATTGCCGTGACTTCGTACTCCTGCATGGCCTGCAACAACGCCGACTGCGTCTTCGGGGGAGCACGATTGATTTCATCGGCCAGCACGATGTTGGCGAAGATCGGGCCGCGGACGAAGCGAAACTCACGGCGGCCGGTAGCCGGGTCTTCTTCGATGACGTCGGTACCCGTGATGTCGCTGGGCATGAGATCCGGCGTGAATTGCACGCGGCTGAACTTCATGTGCAATGCCTTGGCCAACGTGGAAACCGTCAGCGTTTTGGCCAGGCCCGGCGCTCCGATCGTCAGGCAGTGCCCGCGAGCGAACAGGCAGATGAGCATGTGCTCGATCATTTCCTCTTGGCCGATGATGACCTTGTGGACTTCGCGAAGCAGCATCTCCCGGGCGCGGGCGATCCGCTTGACCGCTTCTTCGGGGCTGAGCTTCTGATCGTCGGCGTCCGGTTTATTCGGTGTGTCGAGATGCGGCATCGCAGTTGCAACTCCTCGTAGAGCCTGTAGCCGAAGTCGTGAGACTTCGGACCGAACTCTCACGAGTCCGGCTACGACTTGCGACAGGAGCAACCCTGATGCCAATGCCTCGCTCCTCGATTCTTCGGCCTTTGTGCGGATTGCTGGCGATCCTCGGTTCGCTCGGTTTTTTGCGGGAGGTCGGCGCTGCCGATCCCCCTTGGCGACAGAATGACCGCTTCGAGGTCCGTCGCTTGGTGCGGTCCGAGGCGGGTTCGCACAGTCTTCCGCCCGTGGCTGTGGTCGAATTCCTGGGGCACGGACAACTCAAGACCCACGCGGCGAACTTGGCGGTTTTCGATCACGCGGGGCAAGTGCCGTGGAAAATCCTGCAATCCGGGCCGGGTGATTTCTGCCGAGTGGCTTTCGAAACGTCACCGAAAGGGGGCGTCTATCAGATTTACTATGGCGGTACCGAGACCGAAAAATCGCCCGCATGGGCTGGGCCAGGTCCGTTGTTGCTCGAAACGCGGCAATGGAAAGAGTGCAATCTGAACTCGGCGGCTTCGTTGAAGTCCGCGTTCGACTCGGCCGAACCGCTCGGCAGCAACTTCGTGCCCAACGTCTTTCATCGGTGGAACCCGATTACGTCGGCACCTCGTCCGTTTCTCAGTCGCTACACGGGGTCGTTGCAGATTCCCAAAGCGGGCAACTACCTCTTCTTCACGTCGAGCGAAGACGCCAGTTTCTTGTTGATTGATGAGCGAGAAGTCGTGGCGGCCCCCGGACGTCACGGGCCGAGCGGGCAGGCGAACATCAAGGGGCAAGTGACGCTGAAGGCAGGAACTCACCGCTTCGACTATTGGCACGCGGCCAGCGGCAATTCGTCCTGCATGGTCGCCGCGTGGCAGCCACCAGGAACCGAGAAGCCCGAAGCCATCCCGGCGTCGGCATTCGGTGCGACGAATCCGACTCTTGTCCCAACGACGGAAGTGCGGAAGCGTTCGGGAATCCTGCTGCCGGACTTCGCCTATCAGAGTGTCGGCGAGGTCGCGTTGTTGGACAGCGACACGCCATTGATTCGCGTGCAGTTTGTCGATGTCTCATTCCCGCGCAAACAGTCGGGAACGAAAGTCCGTTGGGACTTCGGTGATGGCCAAACCTCCGACCAACACGATCCGACACACGTTTATCTCCGCCCTGGTAGCTACTCCGTGAAGCTCACGCGTCGGCATGACGGTCACGATGCGGAAATCGTCAACGCCATCCACATCGAGCGACCGTTGATCCTGCCTGATCCGAAGCAACCACTCGACGAGTTGGCGGCGTACCTGTCAATTTTGGATTCGTATGATCCCGCTCGCTGCGACGGACCGTCGCTGCCGCAACTCGTACGAGCCTACGAGCAGCAAGAACGCTGGGCCTCCGCCGTGACTGCGGGAAAGTCCGCGCTGAAGCCTGACACTCCGCAGTTTGACGACGAATCGCGTTACGAAATCGCTCAGCGGGTCGGTCAGATTCAGCGAGAGCGTCTCATGGATTCCGCAGCGGCCGCGGACGCTTGGTCCGCGGCCGCGCGGGTGTTGTTGAAGTCCGAGTGGCGTGCTCATTGCGAGATCGAAGCGGCCGATCTGTTGATCAATGAGCTGGCTCAGGCTGCCGAAGCGAAGAAGCTCATCGACATCGCGGCCCGACACTTGAGAAGCGGAGCCGCTCCGGAGTTGCTGGCCCGAATGCATCGAGTGCGCGGTGACGTGTTGGCACGCCAAGCTGACGGCAAGGGAGCCCGCGCGGCTTACGAGTTGGCGGCCCGCTCGCTCAAAGATCGCCGTAACGAAATCGCTCAGAACGCCTGGCGCGGAGCACACAGCCGATCTGTTGAAGCTCACCTCCGCGACGGAGCACTGGATTCCGCTCGTCAAGAACTCGATCTTTGGCTGGCCGAGTTTCCGACCGACAAAGTCGAAGGGTATTTGCCGCTGCTGCAAGCAAAATATTGGATCGCTCGAAAAGCATGGGCACCGGTGACGGCCATTGCCAGCGATCTGTTGATCGTCAATGCCGCCTCACCCTATGCCGATCAGCTTTTGCATCTGTCCGCGCAATGCGAACAACATCTCGGACATTCCGATCGAGCCGTCGCCACTTATCGCTCACTGCTGACCGACTACCCCGGTAGCCCACTGGTTGATGCCGTGAAGAAGGAACTCGCACGCCTCGAAACGGGTGACACGTCGGGCACTCGTTCCAAGAAACCGAAGTAACATGACGAACTCCATTCAAACCGCCGAACTCGTCAAGGTAGCCGAACTGGTGAGAGTTCGGATCATCGCAAGCGAATCGGGAGTCTCACGACTTCCGCGACAGCGCGTTCATGTCGTTCGAGCCACGCTGTTGATTGTCATGGCATTCTTGGCCACAGAGGTCGCCAACTGCGGCGAGTTGCAACTGAAACTGTCCAACGCCGAACGAGTCACCTTCGTCGGAGCATTTCGTCGCTGGGATGCCGACGGCAATCCGCTCAAGCCAGTCAATCCAAAAGCCAAGATCGAGACGCCAGAAGTCGATGCACAGGCCGAGTCAAACGAAGAGGGCTTGTGGACGTTCCGCAAGTTGCTGCCGGGCCGGTACGACCTCGTCCTGTTGGCGAAGGACCGAGTCCGCATCGAAGGTTTTCATTATCCGCCGATCACCGAATTCGACCCTGCTCTGCCCAGCAACGCACCGGCTCCGCCCGACGAAGTCCGCGACTGGATTCGCAAGGACATCGCCGCCGCTCGGCACTACGAAAACAAAGTCACGCCACTGTTCATGACCGGCGATCGCAAGCAAGTGCGAGTCTTCATGCAACTACTCCGCGACGACACCACCAGCTTCGACGCCGACTTCGGAGCACCCGTCGCGACGCTGCGACACGAGTTCTGGCAATACACCAACCGCGCCGGCGGCTGGGTCAAAGAGCGTAAAACCAAAGTCGTCGACCGCCTGCTGACTGCCAAATCCGAATTGCACCGTTGGACCTGGGTCTGGATCCCAGAACTCGGTGGAATCGAAATGGCCGACAAACCAGTCCGCATCTCGTATCAAATCCCACGAACATTCCGGCCGGCTTCAACTTCCGGACTCATCCCTGGCTTGTCCCCGTAGATCTGAGCAACGCTGGTGGCGTTCGCGAACAAATGTCGGAGAGCTCCCAGCTACGACGCCCTGGCCATGAACGAGAGCGCCGTTCAGCCTTCGGTCCAACGAAGTGGCGGGGTCAGGAGACCCGCGCCGATCGCGCAAGCGGCGACGCGGTTGCAGAGCCGAAACCATTCGTGCCGGTCTTCGTCGTCGCGAACGATGTCCGCGCGATCGACTCCGCGATTCAGGACGTGATCGATGAGGTGCTGTCGATTTCACGGACAGTCCAACTCCTTAATCTGGCGGGTCCAGAAAGGAGATCAAGATGTCACGGAAAGTGGTTTCAAAGACGAAGCGTGGTCGTCGGTCGTTCACGGAAGAGTTCAAGCGTGAGGCGGTG
>JANMIF010000423.1:0-3606 GCA_031375695.1 Planctomyces sp. | reverse complement strand
GTTGTGGAGCGTCCGCCCTCGCTTGCACTTCGGGTTAGTGTGAGCAGCACATCCCCCGGTTCAACCTTCAGCGCCGTCACCGTCAGACGCGCGGCATCGACTCCCGCCGCCCCGCGATCCAGCCACCGTCGCACGATCTCGAACGATTCCGACCCCGGCGGTAATCGCAACCCACCTCCATGCGGAGTCACGCCGGAGGCTTTTCTCAAAATCAAACTTTGCTCCGGCGCCGCCGCCGAAACTCGCCGCCCACGAGCATCCTTCACCAGCGAATCGTGATCGGCCTCCGGATCAAACCCCAACAACGACAACCGAAATCCGCCTCGCCCTCCAAACGCCCCATGACACGCGCCGCTGTTGCATCCAGACTTCGTCAACACCGGAATCACATCGCGCACAAAGGTCGGTTCGGCAGCGGCAACGGTGAGTTTGCTGGAGTCGGTAAGCGAAGCAATCAACGCCACAGCAAAGTATGACAGTCGAAACGTGATTTGATTCGCCATCTTGATGTTCTCAAATTGAGATGTTGAACGGCAGGGACTACTTCAAGAGTGCCTTGAAGCCTGCCTGTTCAAAATGCTTGTCGCCGGTCAGTGCGTCCGTGATGCCTTCCTCTCGCATCACGACGAATGAAATGCAATCAGTCAGCGACCAATCCTTGTCTTGGCGGTGGCGATACAACTCGATGCCTGCATCGAAGTGTTCCACATTAGGCGGGACGATTCGTACCTGAGGGCTGTGACGCAGATCGTCGAGCGTAGCGACGAATTCCAACCGATTTTCGGGTGAACTCATCGCGTCGGCGAACTCAGTGAGCACCCAGGCTGTCGTCAGCAATTCGCCTTGAAGACTTCGCGCTGCTTCAACAACTCGCACATGTGCCGCGTCCTTGGGATTCAGCAACGCCAAGAAGTAGAACGTGTCGGCGAAGACTCGGCTCATTGCTTGGGTGTCCCATGCAAATAGTGGTCGTGTTGAGCCGCCAGATCCTCCGGCAACCCGACGGCTTTCCCCGCATGACGCAACAGCATTTCGCTGAGAGACGAAGATGGATGTATGGCCGTCTTGATCTCCACTTCCACACGAAGCCCATCCGGCATCGGTGACGGCTGGTCCAACACAATCGTGCCGTTCCGAATGGTCCCTTCAAGCAACATGGTGAGTCCCCTTGACCGAAACGAAAAACTTTGGCCGAATGCTTTCGCGAGGTGAGAGTTCTATCGCACTAAAACAGAACGAGCGATTCTTCGTTCAAAACTTTTCCTGCGCTCGCGACTCGGTTCTTTTGGTCTGGACCGGCTAGTTCAATTCTTCGCACGTGCTGGAAGTCGCTTTTTGGGCACTATCCGCTGATCGTTGAAACTAACTCCTTCAAACTCATCGAGCGATTCCGAAAATACAAGAACTGCTACGCGTTCGGTGTCGCGGCCTTTATCAATCATTAACAGAACCGTCCGGCGATCGACGACCTCCCACCTGGTCACGAGTTTGCGAGCTTCCCATTCGGGGTGCCTTACAAGCCCATCCGCTTGAAATGTGAATGGTCCATCGGCTCCCCAATTCAATCGAGTGCAAATCAGCGCCTTTTTCAGATCCGCTTTGCTGAACACCTTTCGATTTTGAGGACGTCCTTCCTCAATGCTCTGACTCTCTTCACGCAACTGAATCGCCGCGTCGAGATTTCCGGCTTTTGTTGCCTCGTCCTACATCGTATTTAGCTGTTGCTTGTAATCCTCACCAGCAAGCTTGATTGATTCGTCGTACTCCGCATTGGCCTTGTCCAGCGCCTTCAAGTACTTGGCCCTTGCAGCAGCCAGCTTGGCTGGAGTCTTAGGTTGTTGGGCTGACGCACACACATACGCAAATAGGACGATTACCAATGTGACCCAAGTTGTGTGTTTCGTTAGTCCCATTTCCACGCCTCTCTCAGCAAGCATTAAGTCTTACTTATTTGCACGAAAGTGGATTACACCAATTCCATGATCGGCTTCGCGTTGTCTTCGACGAGGTATTGTGGGCGACCGTTGAGGTCGTTGATCGTGGCTTGCGTGGCGTCGATGCCGAGATTGTGAAACAGCGTGGCGTAAACATCGCCGAACGTCACCGGGCGCGAGGCGGCTTCGCCGGCGATGCGGTCGGTTGAGCCGATGATTTGACCGGTCTTCATGCCACCGCCTGCGAGCAACGCGCAGTTCACTTGCGGCCAGTGATCGCGACCGACTTGAGCGCTGATCTTGGGCGTGCGACCGAACTCGCCCCAGATGACGACCGAGCAATCATCGGCGAGGCCGCGATCGTGCAGGTCTTCGACTAACGCACTGACGCATTGATCGAAGACCGGGAAGTCCTCGGCTTCGCGCAGAAAGATGGAGTTGTTGGCTCGACCTTCGGCGTTGAGGCCACCGTGCCAGTCCCATTTGCTGTAGTTGAGCGTGACAACTCGGCAGCCCGCTTCAATCAGCCGACGAGCCATCAGCAGACTTTGCGGGACTCGCGGCGCGCCGTTGCCGTCCATCATGATTTTCGTATTACCGGTCCCGTAGCGAGCCACCACGCGAGGGTCTTCTTTCGACAGGTCGAGAGCTTCGGCCAATCGCGATGACGTGAGCAATCCCATCGCCTGTTCGGTGAAGTGATCCATGCCGTGCATCATGCGAGTCGCATCGGCATCTCGGCGGAATTGATCGAAGCCGCGCATTAGCGAGCGGCGGTCGCTCAGTCGTTCAAACGTCACGCCGTTGAGCACCATGTCGTCTCGCGTCGGCCCCATTGGTCGGAACGGCGACTGAGCGGCTCCGAGGAATCCCGGCCCCGGCTCGTTGTACGGCCCGTGAGTGCACGTGTAACACAAGCTGACATACGGCGGCGTGGCGACATCGGCCGGCCCTTGATTCTTTGCCACCATTGACCCGAACTGCGGCCAGCCTCCCGACGGAGCGGGCTTGCGTGGATGATGCCCGTTGAATACCTGAATCGCATCGTGATCCGCCTGATTCCCCACCAGCGATCGAATCACTGCCAGCTTGTCTGCCATGCCAGCCAGCCGAGGCAACGCTTCGCAGATTTCAAAACCAGGGACATTCGTCGCGATCGGTCGCCACGGTCCCGCGATTTCCTTCGGAGCCAGTGGCTTCAAATCGAACATGTCCTGATGCGGCGGCCCACCCACCAAATAAATCATGATCACGGACTTCGGTCGCTTCTTCGCTCCGGTCGTCTCAACCGATGCCGCTTCCGCTCGCAACAACTGAGGCAACGTCAGCGAACCGAGCGCCCCGATCCGCAAGAAATTCCGGCGGGTCAGCCGGTCACAAAAGGAATCGGTGGAATAAAGTTGTCCGGGCAGAGTCAACATGACAGACCTCCAAGCGGGATCGCGTCTCGAAACCACGAATCAACATATCGGCATTCCTGTGTTGTGCGAAAGAGCACGACGGGTGATCTTTACTAACTCGCAGCGTTCGGCGTTAGCGGGAACGCTCCGAAAGGCTTAGAATAGAGGAACGCTCGCTCTCGCAAATGCTCGGGTTAATAGTGGAATGCAGTTGGGAGCATGTTAGACTTTTCCGCAGTTCTTCAAGACGACCATAGGCCCCATGCGGTATC
>JANMIF010000413.1:0-22610 GCA_031375695.1 Planctomyces sp. | reverse complement strand
TCATATTTTGTTCCGTTATTTTCTAATCTTTACCGCCCGACCCCAGTCCTCAAACCTGGAGTTACAAAAGTGTCTGAACTCACGCCGGCCATGCTCTGGTTGATTCCGGGGGCACCGCTGATCGCGAGCGTGTTGATCGCGTTGTTCGGCAAGACGTTGCTGCGCGGGCGAAGTCATGTCCCTTGCGCTGCGGCTTTGCTCGTATCGACGGCGCTGTCGGGGATGATGTTGTTGGCATTTTTAGCGATGCCGTCATCGCTGAAGCCGGACGCGAGTCACCCGGCGGCGCATCCAGACAACGCTGCGGCGGTTGAGTTGAAGCCGATTGTCACGTCACCCGGATACGACTGGTCGATCACCGACAACTTGCACGTTCGAGTCGATCTGCAAGCGGATTCGATGACGGCGTTAATGCTGCTGACAATTACGCTCGTCAGCCTGCTGGTGGCGATTTATGCCAGTGGGTACATGCACGGCGACCCGGGATATCCGCGGTTCTTCGCGGCATTCTCGCTGTTTGTGTTTTCTATGTGCATGTTGGTGCTGGCTGACAATTACTTGCTGCTGTTTGTGTTTTGGGAAATGGTCGGGCTGTGTAGCTATTTGCTGATCGGTTTTTGGTTTCAGCGACCGAACGCGGCGGCGGCGGCTCGCAAGGCGTTCGTCGTCAACCGCATCGGCGACTTCGGCTTCATTATGGGAATTTTTCTGATCTGGAAGACCTTTGGCACGGTCAACTTCGCCGAGGTGTTTGCCAAGATTCCTGAAGTAGCGGCGTCCGATCCGAGTGTGTTCACGACGATTTGCTTATTGCTATTCGTCGGAGCGATGGGGAAGTCGGCTCAGTTCCCGCTGCACGTTTGGTTGCCCGACGCGATGGAAGGTCCGACGCCGGTGTCGGCGTTGATTCACGCGGCGACGATGGTCACGGCGGGCGTTTACCTGGTGGCTCGAAGCACGCCTCTGTTCGTGCATGCTCCGACCGCACAACTCGTCGTGAGCGGTATCGGAGCGGTCACAGCGTTGCTCGCAGCACTGACGGCACTGACGCAATACGACCTCAAGCGAGTTCTCGCGTATTCGACGGTTAGTCAGCTTGGCTTCATGTTCATGGCATTGGGGGCCGCTTGCGTGGACGAGCATCTGACGACGTTTTGCGTGACGGCCGCGATGTTTCACCTGTTCACTCATGCCTTTTTCAAAGCCTTGCTGTTCTTGGGAGCCGGCAGCGTCATGCATGCGATGGGCGACGTGATCGACATGCGACGGTTCAGCGGCTTGCGGCACGTGATGCCACAGACACACATTACGTTCTTGGTAGGATCGTTGGCCTTAGCGGGCTGCCCGTTGCTGTCGGGCTTCTGGAGCAAAGACGAAATCCTCGCGGCGCTGGCGGCGGGAACTCATGGCGGCGAGCATCGGCTGTTCTTCACGATCATTCTCGGCGTGGCGATTGCGACCGCGTTCTTGACGGCGTTTTACACGTTCCGAGCGTACTACATGACCTTTCACGGCGAAGAACGCTTTCCCGACGAGGCTCATCATCCGCATGAATCGCCGCCGGTGATGGCTTTGCCACTGTTTGTGCTCGCCGGGTTTTCGCTGTTAATCGGCTTGTTCCTCGGCCCGACGGGAGTTTACGGCCGCTGTTTGGCTCGATCGCCGTCGTTGCCGGAATCGGGGCCGCATGGTCACAACTACCTGATCATGGGCGTGAGCCTATTGATCTTCGGAGCCGGTTACGGATTGGCTCGCTATTTTTACGTTCAAGCTCCCACAATCCCAGTCAAACTGGAATCAAGCCTGCGACCGCTGCATCGGCTGTCGCTGAACAAATTCTTTTTCGATGAGTTGTTCAACTACCTGCTCGTGGTTCCGGTCCGAGTCCTCGCGCTGACTTGCACGTTGCTCGACCGGTACTTGATCGACGGGCTGTTAGATTTCGTCGGCTCGATCCCGTCCACCGCCGGCCGCATTGTGCGACCAATCCAAAACGGCCTCGTGTCGAACTACGCCTGGGTGATGTTGTTGGGAGTTGTATTGTTCTTGATCCAAGTGTTGCGAGCACTGGCGGGATAGCGGGAGTGGGTTATTTCATTCTTTTCGCCGATCGGGTTACGATCGTGGACAACCAAGGGCTGCCCGTGATGAATCACCTACTCGGCCACCGGCTTCATCACGCACCTGGCGACGTTTTAGCCTGAGCATTAGGTCGAAATGTGACAGCGGCTGGATGCTGGCGACTATGTGACCGCTCAGCGAATGCAAACGGAAGCCAAATAGCCGTGGACCGATTTTCGATCAAAGATATGGGACCGCACGGCCGCCGAAAGCCCGGCCATCAAAATCTCGCTGGAACTCTGCGGACGGCCCGGCGGCTCGAATCGTTTACCGACACGATCGCTCAACGCCGAAGAACACGCGGAACTCCGTGAACTTTTGAAACGGATCGGAGTGCCGACGTCGAATTTGACATAAGTTGCGACGGACCGACATCGACGCTACTTGGGATGGATCGTTGCTACAATTTGGACCGATCAGCGGCTGGTGCCCGCTAATGTCAATCGTTCGGGGCTTGTCCTTTTTGTGACCGGATTACGAAGTATGAAACTGCTGTCGGGAGTCATCTTGCTTCACGCGGCTGAACAAGCCTTCGCGCATTCGCAGTTGGTGCAGTTCCCAAATCATGATGTGGCCGCTGCCGTACTGGCTCCGGCTTCGTTGGTGTTTTTGGTTTTGGGGAGTTTGCTATTTGTTTGGGGGCTGTTGTCCGAAGTTCGGAAGACGCCCAACGCTTGAAAGCCGCACTCGTGAGAGGGAGTGGTTCATGTCCGAAGTGAGGAGATGGCTAGCTGGTCGAAACGACGTCTTGGTTTTTTCGACACTGCTCATTTACTCGATCGGTCTCGTGATTTCGGTTCGTCCGCAATTGTTCCCGACGGTTCAGGAGCGATCGGTTGCGAATCTTACGGAGGCTGTCCAGTCGCGGCGTCTCCTGCTGCTCAGCGTTGCGGAACAGCATCTGCGGCAATTTCCGAAGGACATCTTGGGGCGAGCGTTGGCCGCAGAATTGGCCGCGATTGAGTATTCGCAGACACGCGCGCTGGAGTTATTCGACAGTCTTCCTCGCGATGGCGGTCGGTGGGAGTTGATTGCCGAACGAGGCTTGGCCCGTCGATACGAAGTCATGGGGCACCTCACGTCTTCCGAGCGGAGTTGGCGGCGAGTCCTCGCGCTCATGCCACATCACATTGAAGCCAACGAGCATGTCGGTCACCTGTTGCAACTCCAAGGTCGAGTTTGGGAGTCCACTCCCCATTTCTTTGCGAACCTGCAAAGTGGAATTTGCACTGGCGATGAGCTGTTGTGCGTGGCGGTGAATGATCGCTTCTTTCGGAGCGAAGAACATTTGGAACGTCCGGGACCGTATCTCGCGTCACCCGATCCCGTGCTTCGATTGGCCTCCGCGCGGAACTTGCTGTTTGAGAATCAATCCGCCGAAGCCGAGTCGCTCTTGCGTGACATTCTGAAAGAGCATCCTGAACTGGGAGAGGCTCAAGGACGTCTGGGGCGACTGATTGTGGAGCGCGGGGACTTGACCGAGTTCTTGCAGTGGCGCGGCAGCTTGCCCGATGAAGCTCGCCATCATCCGGAAGTCTGGTTTGCTCAAGGCTTGAAGGCGAAACGATTGGGATTGTTGGAGGGAGCCGTTCGGTGCTTTCTGGAAGTCGTCGAACAGTCGCCCAGTCATTTGGGAGCGAACGTGCATATTGCCAGTTGTTTGGAGCAAATTGGCCGCACGAAAGAAGCGGCTGAGTTTGCTCGCCGAGCAGAATTGCTGGTCGATGTTGAAGCGACGCTGAACCTGTTGCGGGGGGATTCGGACTATCGACAGATGACGAAAGTTGCCAAGAAGTGTGCGGAACTTGGCCGATTCTGGGAAGCGGCCGGCTGGTGTTATGTCATGTCCTTAATGACCATCCCGCAGGAGTTTCCACGTCAGGGACTTCGCGATTGGTTGCCAATCGCACGATCTCAGGTAGGCTTGGAATCGAAGGAACGGCTCCCCGGCCGCAGGCTGAATCGCCAGGACTTTGCGACTCCTCACTGGCCGATTCCGGATGCTCCGTCAGACTCGCTGATGTCACATGCCGCGACGGAAACGGCTTGGTCTTTTTCCGATGACGCGGCCAAGGTGGGGATCAACTTTCAGTATTTCGAGGGAACCACAGAGTCCAATCGGCTGGAACACATATTCAATGTGATGGGAGGCGGGATCGGCGTTCTCGATTACGACCTCGACGGCTGGCCGGATCTGTATTTGGCACAAGCCAACAATTGGCGTGATCAAAAACCAAGCTCAGTCTATCGGGATCAGCTCTACCGAAATCGGATGGATGAACGCTTTCAAGACGTGTCGGAAGCTTCGGGACTTGGCGATCCAGATTTCTCTCATGGCGTGGCCGTGGGAGACTTCGATCAGGATGGATTTCCCGATCTGTATGTCGGCAATAAAGGTCCAAATCGGATGTACCGAAATCATGGTGACGGCACTTTCGAGGAGGTGACTGCGGAAGCAGGCACGGCCGGAAACGAATGGACTACCAGCAGCGTTTTCGCAGACTTCAACGGCGATGGACTGCCGGACTTGTACGTCCTCAACTACACGAAGCTGAAGGAAACCACTGAACGGGAATGCAAAGAAGCGATGGGACGGCAGAAAGCCTGCACACCCGATCTGTTGCCGGCCGAACACGACCGTTGTTATGTGAATCAAGGCAATGGCACGTTTCGAGAAGTCTCGGAAGCGGCTGGAATTCGGGTGCCGGATGGTCGCGGACTGGGCGTGATCGTTTGGGATTTCAATGCGGATGGCCGGCTCGATCTGTTCGTGGCGAATGATACGACGGCGAATTTCCTGTTCATCAACGAGGGGACTTCCGACGATGGCGTGCCGCACTTTCGAGACGACGCGTTGGTTCGCGGCGTCGCGTTCGATGAGGATGGCCATGCGCAGGCGTCGATGGGTGTCGCGGCGACTGACGCGAACGGCGATGGCCGCATCGACTTGTTCATCACGAATTTCTTTGCCGAATCCAACACGCTGTACTCGCAACGTCCCGACGGATTCTTCGACGACCTGAGTCGCCCGTTGAACCTGCGCGATTCGAGTTTTTGGATGCTCGGATTTGGCTGCCAGTTTGCCGACTTCGATGGGGACGGCTGGGACGATTTGGTCGTCACGAACGGTCATGTGGATCAGCGATCTTCACGCGGCGATCCCGACCACATGCCGCCGCAACTTTTTCGAAACCATCACGGCCGCCGATTTGAAGAGGTTCCGTCACGACAATTGGGCACGTTCTTTCAAGGCCGTTATCTGGGTCGCGGTTTGGCGACCTTGGATTGGAACCGCGACGGGCGCATTGATTTCGCGGTCTCGCACTTGCAGGGACCGATGGCTCTGGTCACGAATCGCACTCCCACGAACTATCAGACGTTGTCAATTCGGCTCATCGGACGGATGGGATGTCGTGACCCGATCGGTGCGATTGTGCGTGTTCGGGCTGGCGGAATGGAACTCGTTCGGCTGCGAACTGCTGGCGACGGATTTCTGGCAACGAATGAAAGCCGGCTTCGCTTTGGATTCCCGCTGGGGACGAAGTCTGTCCAGATCGAAGTCGAATGGCCGGGAGGAACGAAACAATCTTGGGACGCGGTAGCCGATCATTCGGAGTGGACTTTAATTCAAGGTCAGAGTTTGCCGATTGGCTTTACACCTCCGTAGCCACCCGAAATCAAACAGTCCCCGTGACTTTTAGCCGGGAGAGGTAAATTTAGGTCCGCTGGGGTAAGCTGCAAGTGGTGTTTAACTGCTTGCGTTTTCCTTGGGATTTTTTTTGTGGCGTGAACGCGATTTTCCAGTTCGCCCGATTTTCGCAGGTTCTTCTTTTTAATGGGAGACTTCAGTATGCCTAGACGTCGTCGCGGATTTACTTTGATTGAGTTGTTGGTGGTGATCGCCATCATCGCCATCCTGATTGCTCTGCTCCTACCTGCGGTTCAACAGGCTCGCGAGGCGGCTCGTCGTTCGCAGTGTAAGAACAACCTTAAACAGATGGGCTTGGCGCTGCACAACTATGCCGACACGTCGGCCGGTTTGCTGGCACCGGGAAATGTGGCGTCAAGTGTGAGTGGCTGGGGAATGTCTTGGTACAACCGAATTCTCCCATTTGTCGACCAAGCGCCGCTCTACAAACGGTTAACCTTCAATGGAACGCATCCGGGATGGGCGTATACTCTCACGTCGGAAGGCGTTCAGAACGGTGGTGCTTGGGCGAACGCTGCTCCCGCTTGGGTTTGGTGTCCGTCGAGTTCTTTGACTCAATCCCGTCCGGGCGACATTGTCATTCCGAACGCGCACTACATGGGCATTATGGGAGCGACTGATGGGAACGGCTTTACGAACCCCGCGAGCCAAGTTGCCAACTGCTGTGACTGTTGCGGTGGTATGCAAGCCAGCGGAATTGTAACAGCAGGTGGGGTTTTTGGACCGTTGGAAGCGAAGAAGCTGGCTTCATGCACAGACGGATTGTCGAACGTCCTCTTCATTGGCGAGCACTCGGACTTTGTTTACACAAACGCCATCGCCAGTGGCGGGACAAAGA
Source organism: Planctomyces sp. (assembly GCA_031375695.1). Lineage (GTDB taxonomy): Bacteria > Planctomycetota > Planctomycetia > Planctomycetales > Planctomycetaceae > SXKJ01. The sequence continues at coordinate 15,942 of JANMIF010000413.1, read as the reverse complement.
CTGCACAAGTCAACGGCATTCATGGCGTCACGATGGGCAGCTCCAACTTGTTTCGAATTGAAGCAGCTCCCGGGGGAATGTTTGGACGTCAATTCAATTTGACGACCGTTCGATATGCTCCCAACTTTCCGGCGGACATCATCACGACCCCGGGGATCGGCGATAATTATGGGGTGAACCCTCCCTTGAATTCCGCCCATTCCGGCGGTGGCGTTCATGGACTGCTGGGAGACGGCACGGTTCGCTTCATTAACAGCAAGGTCGATATGCTGATGCTACGACGCCTCTGCACTCGCAACGACGGGAAACCCATCGGTGAGTTGTAAGAAATAAAAAACGTCTTGCCTCGCGGCAAGTCATCGTTTTCACCTACAGGATTTGCCAGACATGAATTGGCAAGTCCTGTTTTCATTCCGATTCGGTACGCTCAAACCATTTGAGGTTTTGGTAACCATGACAACATCGTGTGGCCAATCCCAATCAACTTTTTGGATTGGGCTTCTAATTTTGGCGTCATTTGGTTGCGCCAAAGATGACAACCCAACCGATCCGCAAGCATCTGTTTCTGGAAGCGTGACCTATGATGGAAGTCCGGTCCCGTTGGATAGTTTGGTCGTATTTTATTCCATCGACAAAGCGGTCACTGGAGCGGGAAAAGTGGATTCACTGGGAAAGTATTCACTCACGGCCGCTCAGAAATCGGTCGGGCTGCCGATTGGCCGCTATCAAGTCATGATTCGCCCGCCGGAACCACCGGCACCACAACCGGGCACCCCGGAATACCAGGACGCGATGACGGGAAAGACCAAGCCGGCTCCACCGCCAAAAGAAATCCCCGTTCGATTTCATACGTTGCAAGACAGCAAGATTGTGCGTGAACTCAAAGTCGGCCCGAACACGTTCGATTTTGACTTGGCAAAGGACTTGGCAAAGATTGAGAAGAATTAATTCACCCGATGCGATATCACGGCCGAATTTCTACGACGGAACTGATCGGTGGCTGATTCGGGACAGTTTCTATCGTTCCGCGCCGCCGTTGATGTTGATCACTTGGCCAGTCAGATAACTGGCTTCTCGGCTGCATAAGAATCGAGCGGTCACGGCGACGTCCGTGGGGGTGCCCCAACGTTTCAACGGCGTCTCACGCAGTACTCGCAATTGCCAGTTTTCATTCGCCTGCTCGCCCCACTTCGTCCGAATCCAGCCGGGAGCGATGCAGTTAACTCTCACCGTCGGAGCCAAGCTGACGGCCAGCGACCGGGTGAAACCCATGATCGCATTCTTCGCCGTGGCAAACAGCTCGCCGCTGTCACCTTCCATGCCGCGATCCGCTTGATCCCAGCCAACGTTTAAGATGACTCCGCCGCCGGCCACTTGCATTCGCTGACCTATGAGCCGACTGAGGATCACCGTCGCACGCACGTCGACGTCGTACAAGCGTTGAAGTTTTTGAGCGAAGGACCAAGCCGCCGCATCACCGGTCAGCAAGTCAGCGCCGGCGTTGTTGATCCAGATGTCGATTGTGCCTAACAACTGTCGGCAGCGCTCCACGAACTCCGGCAATTCCGATTCGTGGCTCAAATCGCAGGAGTCAAACACGACTCGGCGAGTCAGTGAACTCAGCTCTTCACGTACTTCTTGAGCTGCCTGCGAATCCTGCCGGCCGTGAATCAGTAACTCCGCGCCAGCGTTCGCAAATTCACGAGCCACCTCCCGTCCGATCCCCGATGTGGAGCCGGTGATGACGACCTTTAGGCCGCTCAGATCACAAAAATTGTTGGCGCTCACAACGAAACCTCTCAGGAACCCGAAACGCCAGCGAAGGCGAGCGTATTAGAAGACGCCGAATAACTTGGTCATGGTCGTGGATTCGTGGCCGGGACTCAAGCGGTTATTGCGGTCGCTGGAATTGAGTGGCACTCGCCCTTCCCTCGCGAGGCGGCAATCGGTCAAATCCGCTCGCCAAAACTGGCTGCGGTGGGATGCTGCGGCCTTTCGTTCACATCCGATTGACACGGACGCTCAATGCCCGAACTTCGCAAAGATCCGATCACCGGCCGCTGGGTGATCATCGCTCCCGACCGAGCCAAACGACCCAGTGATTTTGGTACGCCGCTGCCTCGTGTTGATGAAGCGTTTTGTCCGTTCTGCGAAGGGAACGAATCGGTTTGCCCGAACGAAATCGTCGCTTATCGGAATCACGGTTCCGTGCCGAATGATCGCGGCTGGCGAGTTCGGTGTGTGCCAAACAAGTTTCCGGCACTGAAGATCGAAGGGGAGCTCGAAAATCGAGGCGTCGGCATGTACGACGTCATGCAAGGGTTCGGTGCCCATGAGGTGATCCTCGATTGCCCGGAACACGAAACGCGGTTCGCTCGGCTACCGGCGGCACAGATTCGCGAAGTCTTGTGGATGTATCACGACCGGCTCGTGGATCTGAAGCGGGATCGGCGACTCGTGCATCCGATGGTTTTCAAAAATCAAGGAGCGGCAGCGGGAGCGTCGCTGGAACATAGCCATTCGCAATTGATCGTGACGCCTGTAGTGCCGATTCAGGTTGCGGAAGAGATGCGGGGAGCCAAGGACTTTTTCGGTTGGCGAGGCCGGTGCGTCTTCTGCGACATGCTCCGCCAGGAAATGGATAACCAAAGTCGAATGGTGCTGGATTCCCCCAATTTCGTGGTATTCTGCCCTTTCGCCAGCCGCTTTCCTTTTGAAACCTGGATCATTCCGAAGAAGCATCTCAGCCATTACGAAACCGTTCAGGAACCGGACGTGGACGAACTGGCGCATGTGTTGAAAACTGTTCTGCAAAAGCTGGAAGTCGCACTCGACGACCCGCCCTACAACTACATCCTGCACACGTCGCCATTCGACACCTACGAACTGAAGTATTATCACTGGCACCTGGAGATCATCCCGCGTTTGACCGGCATCGCTGGCTTCGAATGGGGCAGTGGCTTCTACATCAACTCCGTCCCGCCGGAAGAGGCGGGCGAGTTCTTGCGGCAGACAGAAATTTGATTCCAAGAGGATCGTCATGGCTTAAGCGATTGGCTGGTTCGGTTTTTTTAGCTTTGTGTTCGGTATCCTAACAGTGATTCATCTGGGATTCGTCGGGTTAACGATCCCGTTTAGTGCGATCACAATGGGACTCTTGATCGCAAATTCTATGGAACGTTGCCAAGCGGAATTCGTCGAATTCGCGAAGTGTTATTTTGACCGATTGGACCGACCGTCATAACGGAAGTAAGGAAGCCACTGTGTCTCATCAAGTTCGTCTGGCCCTTGTCCTTCATAATCATCAGCCGATTGGCAACTTTGAGGGGGTTTTTGAAGCAGCATATCGCGAGAGTTACGCGCCGTTTCTCGAAGTGCTTCGTGAGTTTCCCGATGTGCAGATCACGCTGCATAATTCCGGCAGCTTGTTGGAATGGTTGGTGGCCAAGCATCCGGAATACATCAACGGGCTGCGCGAATTGGCCGAGCGGGGGCAGATCGAAATTCTCGGCGGACCGTTTTACGAGCCGATTCTGGCCTGCATTCCGCGACGTGATCGAGTCGGGCAGATGCGGCTTTACACCGACTACCTCGAAGGGTTGTTCAACAAGCCGGTGCGTGGGATGTGGGTGCCGGAGCGAGTTTGGGAGCAATCGTTCGCCAGCGACATTGCGGCAGCGGGGATCGAGTATACGGTGCTCGACGACACTCACTTTCGCAATGCGGGGCTGCCGCCGGACAAACTCTTCGGGCACTACCTAACCGAAGACGAAGGCCAGTTACTCACGATCTTCCCGATCGCCGAACGGCTGCGCTACACGATCCCGTGGCAAGACCCCGAAGCGAGTATCGAATATCTACGCGGTGTGGCTGCGACAATTCCGAATGCGATCGCCGTTTGCGGCGACGACGGTGAGAAGTTTGGCGTCTGGCCCGGCACACATGAACTCGTGTTTAAACGCGGCTGGTTGCGTAAGTTTTTTGAAGCCTTGCAGGCGAACTGCGATTGGCTGAAGACGACGACTCTCGGCGAATGCGTTGACAGTACGCCGCCGATTGGCCGCACGTTTTTGCCCGATAGCAGTTATCGCGAGATGACTGAATGGGTGCTACCGCCGGAGAAGCAACAGTCGCTTGCCGCGCTGACGAAGCGGCACGAAGCCGACGTCGATTGGCCGGAAGTGAAGCAGTTCATTCGGGGCGGCTTCTGGCGAAACTTTCGGACAAAATATTCCGAATCGAACGAAATGTACGCGCGCTCGGTGATGGTCAGCAGCCGGCTAGAAGAATTGACGCGACTCGATTCTCGTGGTGAGCATCGAGATAAGTTGGCCGCCGCCCGCACGGAGTTGTATCGCGGTCAATGCAACTGCCCGTACTGGCACGGTTCATTCGGCGGGCTGTATCTGCCGCATCTGCGAAACGCGATTTACCGGCATTTGATCGCGGCCGACACGCTGCTCGAAGAGGTCGCCGGCAGTCTCGGATCGGCCAATCATCCGGGAAGCGGCTCGTGGGTGCGGATCGACTCGGACGATTTCGATTTTGACGCTCGCAAGGAAATCCGATTGTCCAGTGATCGACTGGTGGCCTTCGTCGCGCCGGCGCGAGGCGGCCATTTGTACGAGTTCGATCTGCGAGGCATCCGACACAATTTGCTCGCGACTCTCGACCGTCGGCCGGAACCGTATCACGACAAAATTCGGCAAGCGGCTCTCGACCTTTCGCTGCAATCGGGAACCGGTGGGGTCGATCCGAGCGGCGGCGTGAAGTTCAAGCAACCGGACCTGGATCAGAAATTGATCTATGACACGACGCCGCGCAAATCGTTGGTCGATCACTTTCTAGCGGAGGGGACGACACTCGATGATTTTCAGCGCGGCCGCGGTGAGATCGGCGATTTTGCGCTCGGAGAATTTCTGTCAGTGTTGCGGCGATCGGCCGAACGAGTCGAAGCGGTGCTCACGCGAGTCGGCCGCGTCGGCGACCATGAAATCAAACTAACGAAGCGAGTCTCGCTCAACGCGCGTGGCAGCTTGTCGCTCGACATTTTGTATGTCTTGGAAAACTTGCCGACCAACAAGCCGCTCGAATTCGCCGTCGAATTCAATTTCGCGGGCATGGCCGCCGGTGCGAATGACCGCTTTTACTACGATGATCAAGGTCGCAATCTCGGCCAATTACAAACCGTGCTCGACCTGCCGGAGACCGACCGCTTAGGCCTCGTCGACGAATGGCTGGGTCTCGATGTCGCCATTGAGCTGTCGCAACCCGCCGCCATCTGGACGTTCCCGATCCAAACGGTCAGCAACTCGGAGGGGGGCTTTGAAGCGGTTCATCAAAGCAGCACGGTCGTTCCACGCTGGACCGTGCGAGCAAACGCCGAACGAACCTGGAGCGTACAAATTGTCTTGTCGCTGGACACGTCCGCCGCGCAGGCTCGGATTCTGGCGCGCGCGCCAATGGCGGTCACGTCATAATTCTGTTGGAAGTTTGTCAACGATCATTACGCATCCAGACTGGTCAACACGTCATCAAGCCAACCATCAGCGGCAATTAGCTCTTGTCGGTGAGCAAAGGCCAATTGCTCCGCGGCATGTTGAACTTGTTGAATTAGCAGATCGCACTGATCGTGAACTTCTCCGTCGGAGCCGGCGGTTTGCTGAAGTCGCCGCGCGAGGCCGCGAGAATGCCGATTGAGCAATTCATCGTCGGCCGAGACGAAGAATCGACAAAAACCAAACTCGCCGCGTTGCCCTGCGCGATTAGCCAGTTGCTGATCCAGCCGCCGTGACCGCTGTCGATTCACGCCCATTACGTACAGTCCACCAACTTGCGACGATCGCTCATCCAGCCGGATGCTCGTTCCCTGACCCGCTTGAGTCGCGGCCAAAGTCACCGCGCCGAATCGCCCCGCATCCGCTGCTAATCGCGCTTCTCGACTCGGTTGCTTCCCTGTCAACACCTGATGCGAAATCTTCAGGCGACGCAGCCGTTCGGACAACACCGGAAGTTCGTGATCCGCCGCCGCTCCAACAAACACCGGCTGACCGGTTCGCTGACGATTCCAAATGTCTTCCACGATCGCGGTCAACTTGTCGTCGCCCGTTGCAAAGTAACGATCCGGTAATTCGATTCTCCGGCATTTGCGGCGGCGTTGAACCACGACCGACTTCAATCCGTAGATTGCCGCGAATTCCACTTCCGAGCCGATCACCGTTCCAGTCATCCCGCACAGCTTCGCATATTGCCGAAAGAAACGCTGCCGGCTGATTCGTGCCGACGACTCCGCGTCGTGGGACATCAGCTCGTGAGCGGAATCGCGACGCAACACCTTGTCGTGACTGAATCGCCGACGATGTGCGGGGGGGGCGTTCGCGGCGTTGAGCGTCAGCAGGGTCGAAGCCTCGTCGATCAGCACCGTGTCGCAGTCATCCACGATCATCACGCCGCGTCGAATCCAATCGTTTGAGCGACCGCACTCGCGCAAGTGATCGCGGCCAAATTCCTCGGCGGCTCCGTAAACAATATCCGCTTGATATGCGGAACACTTGCCGTCGAGATCGGTCCCGCGAGGCAATAAGGAGACACTAAGGCCGAGGCGTTCGAGTACGGGGCTGACACTCCGATAATCGCGTATGGCCTGCGCGGCATTGGTCGTTGCGATGTGAACCGGCTCGTCATCAAGGAATCCGATCAAAGCCGGGACGGCCGCGGACAGTGTCTTTCCCTCGCCGTCCGCCATTTCGGCGACCTGCCCGTTCGCCAGAATCAAACCTGCTAGCAGTTGTTCATTGTACAACTTCCAACCACACGTCCGCCGAACCGCCTCAAAAACCAACGCCGCACCGACCACTCGCTGAGCCTGCTGTTCCGCCGAGGACAATTTTCCACCGCGACGCGCCACCGATTCACGCAGCGCCCGACACAACTCACGTAACTCGCGATCCGTGGCGGAAGCCAACTCCGCCGCGCGTTGTCGAGCCAACCGGACCACATCCGCTTCCGCATGGCTGGCGAAACGCACACACTGACCGTCCCACGTCGAGGCAAGTCGAGCGGGTCGAGGAACGCTGGGCAAGGTGCGGTTCAATGTGGCGGTCACACCGCTCGTTTTCGGAACGCTTCGCCGCTGATCCGCAGACTGCTTTCCCGAAGCGGACCGACTGGTCAAACGCAGGCCAGTTGTGTCGAATGCAGCGATCCTGTGGCGCACGCGGCTCTCGTGCGTCCTACGTTTCGTCAGGCATCGAACCGATCACACGCAAGCCGCGTGTGCTACGGAAAACAACCACATGACCTCACCTTTCGCCGCTCAGCCGTATCAGGGAATTGCCACGTTCGGTCGCCAACCGTATTCGCAAGAAGTGGCCGGCGCGGATGTGGCGATACTCGGCGTCCCGTTCGACGCCAGCGTTTCGTATCGCAGCGGCACACGCTTCGGCCCGCGAGCGATTCGCGAACAGTCGCTGCTGCTGTGGGGGTACAACAACGCTCAGCAAGTCGCGCCGTTTCAATCGCTGAAGATCGTCGACTTCGGCGATGTCGATGTCGTCCCCGTCGATATCATCGCCACGCATCAGGCGATCGAATCCACTGCCCACGACATCCTTGCCGTCGGTTGTCGCCTTCTCACACTGGGCGGAGAACATTCGGTCTCGCTGCCGCTACTTCGAGCACATGCGGCGAAATACGGTCCACTGGCGGTTGTCCATTTCGACGCGCATTCCGACACTTGGGACGAAGAATATCCCGGCTACAAGTACAGCCATGGTACACCATTTCGCCGCGCTGTCGAAGAAGGCTTGATCGACACCGCCCGTTATGTGCAGATTGGAATTCGAGGTCCAACCGGCAGCGCGAACGATTACGCCGACGCGCTCCGTTGCTGCGCTCGGCTGATCACGTTCGACGAGGCCGCCGCGCGCGGCGTGCAAGACGTGTTGGCCGAGGTCCGTCAATTGATCGGCGACAAGCCGCTGTACGTCACGCTCGACATCGACGCCGTCGATCCTGCTTTCGCGCCCGGTACCGGCACTCCCGAAGTGGGTGGGTTCTCCAGCCATCAAATGCTGCAACTCGTTCGCGGCTTGCACGGCCTGAATCTGATCGGCTGCGATCTGGTCGAAGTCGCGCCGCCATTCGACCCCAGCCAAATCACCGCCATCTTGGCCGCGAATCTCGCCTTCGAGTTCCTGAGCTTGTGGGCGTGCCGAAACCCGTAGCCCGGGCGGCTCTCCGGTGAATTCTCTAAAGACAAACACAGGCGAGCTGCCCGTGCTACGTTTTGCAACCGTTTCTCCGACGATTCAAAACGGCAGATTGGTTTCTTGCAACAACAGCGCCGCCATCAGATCGCCGAGGAAAACCAGAATCACACCGACAAACAAGACGCCCGTCGCCGCTTGTGTGTTGCGGTACTTCAGGATTCGCCAAACCATCAGGCTGATTACCATCGGCCCGACGATGCCGGCCAACCAACGCAGCGCAAGCCAAACTTGTGCAATCGCTGGCAGTCGCAAAGCCGCGTCACTCGCGGGCCACAGTCCGCTCCACAATAAACCCAACACAGTTGACGACATGATCAATTGCAGCCCGCCCGCCATACCGACAAACGTATTGATACGCTTCAGTGGCTCAATCGACATCGTCGGCGCGGTCAAATACCAGTGGCCCAACAACATCCCGACAGTCACCGAACCGAGCACCGCACCGCTGACAATCTGTGACACCGGTGACAACCACTCCACCCAATTCCGCCAGCCATCGTGAGTCAAATAATTGCCGATCAAGAGGCTGGCCGAGGCTGCCAGAATTCCGAATCCAATTCGTTCGCCAGCCAATCGTCGTTCCAATTTCCAAACGACCGACCCAACAAAACCTGCAACGCCAATCGTCCCGGAAACCCATTGCGTCGCTACTCCAGAGGCCAAAGTCAACGTACTTGAATTCATCCCTGCCGCGAGCGCCGCGAGCACTCCCAAGCCCATGACCACCAAATTCTGAATCCGGAAAAACCCCGAGGTCACGGCACGGCGAGGCATCAGCGCCCACATCAAGCTCATGCCGCAGATCAGTCGGAGTGCGAATTGCGAAATCATAGAGATTCATTCAGGAAATCGAAGTCGGACGTTTGTGAATTCCGCAGTTCGCGAGCGGCCGAACGCGCGGCACGGCGACTGCGTCGGGCAACGAACTGTCCGATCGCGATGACGCCCAAAAGTAGCAACAACGCCCCCACCGCGACGACCGTCAGCAGCCCGCTTTGTTTCGGAATGCTGGAGACCACCGACCGTGCTGGCGACAGCGGGATCAATTCTGGAGCAATCAACAGCGGTGCCGAGTGAAATCCGTTTGCAGTCGCGTAACTGAAGCGTTTGAAGAATAGTCCCGTCACACGAACTCGGCGCGGCGGTTGAATCGAATCGGACAACTGCAATTCAGCCGGTTGACTAGTGACGATCACTCGATACGGATTCCGACCGGAATCCGTCGTGAACAGCCACCCTTCAAAAGTGTCACCGGTCGCGTCGTTGCCGGCAGGCACAACGACGCGATTGAGCCGCCGAAGTTCACCTTCCACGGTGATCAGTTCACCTCGCCAACGGGCGGATTCAAGCATCAGTAGTCCAAAGGAAACATCGGTCTGAGCCAACCGCTCCCATTCCAACCGCGGCGCAGATCGAGCCGCGAACAAAAATTGCTCAAACGCCGCTCGTTCCGCCGCTGGGATACCGAAGTGATTGTCGTTGATCGATGCCAGCAACGACGGATCAATCCAGCGACGGCTCGGAGCATCCTCCCCGAGCGGTGTCATGTTATTGGACGACGCGACTCGAACAACGTCGGCCGACAGTGGGTCGGTTCTGTCCATTGGCGGTTCGTGCAAAAGTCGCTGAAGACGTTGCCGTTCTTCGGCTGAGCGGCCCAAGAAGGCCACGTCTTGAACAGGCCGCTTCAGCAGCGGCAGCGACCAAGCCAAAATCACCAGTGACGGCAACAGCATTGCCGGGCCGACAATCCGTCGCCAGGAACAAACATGCGTCGGCTGCGGCGGGGCGTCACTGTTCATTCGCGGATTGTTTCGTTTCGCCCAACAAATGTCAGCGGTGAACCACACTTTGATTTTTGAGACAGACGCTGCAAGATGCTGGCTGGTGAGAATCAAAGATCCAAACCATCGTAAACGAGAAGGAGTCATTATGCGTACGGCTCACAACAACTCGGTGTTCGATTGGCGATATGTGGCGGCTGTCATGTGGCTGCTGCCGAGTTTCATATCGGCTGAAGACTGGCCACAGTTTCGCGGGCCGAATTGCAGCGGTGTCTCGACGTCGAAGAAGCCACTGCCGACTGAATTTTCTCCGACGCAGAACGTCGCTTGGTCGGCGGAAGTGGGTGACGGCATTGGCTCGGCGACGATTGCGGCGGGGCGAGTCTTCACTTCCGGCATGGTTGGGGCCAAACCGGAAGAATGGAAATTTGTCGTCTCGTGCTTCGAGGCGGCGACCGGAAAGCCGCTCTGGAAACGAGAGTTCGACCCCGGCAAAGCACCATTGCCGACGATCACCGATCCCAACAGTTACGCCTCATCCACACCGGCAGCGGATGACGAGAGGGTCTACGTTTACTTCACGCGACTCGGTTTGACGGCGTTCGACGTTCGCGATGGTCAGACAGTTTGGAAGCGTGATATCCCCGAACCGTTTTTCATCTTCGATTGGGGAGCCGGAATGTCACCGGTGTTATTCGAAGACAAAGTCATCTTCTGCCAGGACGACGATCTCAGTCCCGCGATGTACGCCTTCAACCGCCAGACGGGCGATCTGATTTGGAAGGACGATCGCAGCGACATGGCCGTGAGTTATTCGCATCCGATCGCAGTGGAAACAGAACACGGCCGCGAACTCGTTGTCGCCGGGACCGGCAAGTTGATTGGATATGACCCGCAGAACGGGAAGCGAAAATGGTCGGCAGACCTCTTCTGCCGCAACATCAAGACGACACCGGTCAGCCACGACGGCATCGTGTACACTTCGGTCGAGAGCTTCGGCATTTCATATCAATGGCGAGCGACCGCCGACACGAACGGCGACGGCAAGATCACTCGCGAAGAGATTCAGCAAAGCCGCAAGCAAAAGGACACGCCGATCCCGGAAGCCTTCTGGAAAAAGTTCGAGCGTGGCGACGTCAACAAAGACGGAGTGCTTGAAGGAGACGAGATCGACAAGGCGTTTCTCGACTTGAAAAACCAAGGCGGTCTGCTGGCGAAAGACAGTCAGGCACGCGCGGGGGACGAAAAGGATTGGAAGAAGTTTGACGCCGAATCGCAAAAAGAAGCGTCGTTGCAAGCGGTACGCGGCGGAGGTACGGGCGATGTCAGCAAGACGCATCTTTTGTGGAAGAAGGTCAACAAAGCTCCCGACCATGTGGTCTCGCCGCTGGTAGCCAACGGCCGCATCACGCTCGTCAAAAGTGGTGGTTTTTCTAGTGGCTTCGACGCAACGAACGGCGAGACCCTGTGGCAGAAACAGCGGATCGGTAACGAAGGCAGCTATCTCGCATCACCGGTCTGCGGTGATGGGAAAATTTATGTGGCCGGCCAAAACGGAGTCGTCATAGTGATCGAAGACAGCTCCAAGCCGAAGACGCTGGCCACGAACGACATGGGCGAGCCGATCATCGGAACTCCCGCCATCGCCGATGGCCGAATCTTTCTGCGCACACGAACGAAATTGGTCTGCATCGCGAAGTGAGGCCGGTTCGAATTTCACATCGCCAAGAGACCAAATAAACGATTTCCAGCAACGCTATAGGAGCAGACTTCATCATGTCCCACAAAATCTCCCGTCGTCGATTTGTTCAAACGGCCGCTGCGGCTGGCATTGGCTTTCCTACGATTCTGCCTTCGGGCATTCTGGCCGGTGCGTCTCCCAACGAGCGGCTGTCGTTTGCGTGCATTGGGATGGGAGGCCAGATGCGCGGCTACTTGGTCCCGGAACTCGGCAAGATTGACCAGCAGATCGTTGCCATTTGCGATGTCGACAAACGGCAGCGCGAGAGTGCGCTGCAAGCCAAGGGGCTGACGAACGCGAGGGCGTACCACGACTATCGCGAACTGCTCGACAAAGAGACCGGCGTCGATGCCGTGATCATCGCCACGCCGGATCATTGGCATGTCCCGATTTGCCAGGCGGCGTTGCAGGCGGGCAAGCACGTTTATTGCGAGAAGCCACTGGCTCATTCCGTCGCCGAATGCCGAGCGTTGGAGAAGCTGGCGACGAGTCATCCCAAGCTGGCGACTCAGACGGGTAATCAAGGCTGCTCGACCGAGGGCTTTCGGCGGAGCTTTGAAGTCATTCAATCGGGACTGCTCGGCACGATCACCGAGGTCCATGTTTGGCATCCCGGTCATGCTTGGCCCAACGGTGTCGATCGTCCGGACACGAGCGATCCGATTCCGGAAGGGCTCGATTGGGACTTCTGGTTGGGAAAGACACCGGCACGTCCCTACAAGAACGAGATCTATCACCCCGGCAAATGGCGCGGCTGGTACGACTTCGGCGGCGGTTCGATGGCCGACTTCTGCTGCCACGGATTTCAGTTGGCGTATCGAGCCCTCGAACTCGACGCCCCCACACGCATCGAAGCGACGGGGGACGACATGGGGCACGAGTCGTTCCCGACTCGCTGCACAGTGACGTTCGAGTTCCCCGCCAAAGGGAAGCGTGGGCCGGTCAAACTTGCCTTTTACTCCGGCGAGAAACATGTGCCGCCCGAGCAGGTCTCTCAAGGTCCAGTCGGTTCGACGGGCTGCTTGATCGTGGGTAGCGAAGGGACACTCTCAGCAGGACTGTGGAATACCGACTGCAACATTCGCTTGAAGGGAGCGAGCGGCTTTCAAGGAGCCAATCAGCCAGAGATCGCAACGATCCCGAAGACCCAACCGCGGATCGACACCGAAGTGTTGAAGTGGGATCCGAAGCTCGCGGCTAAAGGCGAACGGCCGAAGTGGAGCGCCGTGAATAACTCGCACATGTTCGAGTGGGTGTTGGCCTGTGCCGGCGATGCGAAATCATACTCGCCGTTCGAAATCGGAGCCCGCATCACCGAAGTCGGAATGCTCGGCGTGCTCGCATTGCGGATGCAAAAGCCAATCGTCTGGGACGCGGAGAAACGCCAAGCCGTCGGCATACCCGAAGCCGATGCGGTCATCGATCCGCAACCCTCGACCGACAAATACCTGCCGCGTTCGTGATCAATCATCGAGCCACGAATTCGTTGCGGACCCAGCCATCGCCGATGGACTCGAAATGGCCAAAGGTCCAATCGGGAGTTTCGGAAAGGACTTGGAATTCAGCACCGTCACGGAGCGGTTGATCGAAAGCGGGCTCGTAGGAGTGACCGGTTCCTTTGCGAGCGATTGTTTCTCCGGTGATGACGGCTCAGCGGGAGCCAGTTGCCTCGGACTGACTGAGGAGAATGTCACTGCCGAAGCCGACGGAGATTACCAACAGTCCGGCGGTCAGCCAATGAACTCGCGAGAGGCTCATTGCGATCGCAGCGAAGTGATGACCGCGGGGAGTGTGAGCGTGAAGAAACACGTTTGGACCTTCATCGGAAACGAGAGCCAATCGATCCAGAACAAGACGTGGCTCCACCACGGGCGCGGCGGCTCGGACAAGCGGCCTGGTGCGGCGGCGAGGGCTTGTCGGAGGTTGGCGGTCAGATACGGATCGCGCGGGCGATACTGTTTGGCTTTGCGATATGCCAAGATTACTCGACCGAATTCGCCGGAGCGGAAGTAGGCGTTGCCGAGGTTGTAATAGACCGCTCCGCTCCGAAATCCGTCGGCGAGAATGGACTCCAAAAGTTTGGCAGATTCGCAATAGTCGTCGGGCGACTTGGCGGAGTCGAAGACTTCGAGTGCTCGGACAAATGTTCGTTCGCGCGCGCCGGGATCGGCGGCGACGGCGTGTGATGTCAGAAGCATGCTGAGCAGCAAACAGATCACGCTAACCCGAAGCGCGAGCGAGGGCGAGCGTTTCAGAAACGAATCACTCCAGCACAATTCAATCAGCCGAAGGGCGCTAGCCCCCATTTCGAGTCTCTGTTCTGAACGCGAACCGGACGCTAGCGCGTTCCGGCTGATGCAGTCATGACGAATGTGCGATTGCTCGTTCATCGTTCACGCTCCTCGTTCCAAATGGGGAGCGATGCGGGCGATCAAACTGGCGGCGGTGTCGATCGCTGTTGCGGGATTGGTGGAATGGCCGCCGCCGTATTCGGCGGACTCGATGGCTTCGAGCAGACTCAGGACCGCCGCGCGATCGTCGGCGGGAACAGCGGCTTCGGAAAGCAGGTCGGCGGCTCCGGAGGTTGTCAGGCCGTCGGCGACTTTGTTGCGCGTGTCGGCGATGAGGCCGATGAGGGCCGCGCGGACGTGTCCGAGTGCGTCGCGTCCTTGCGCTTCAGCGAGCGACTCGCGAGCGGTGGTCAATCGGCGATTCGCGGCGCGACGGGCTTGTTGACGGCGTTTCCAGGTGGCATCGGTCGATTGACGGCGATAGACGGTCAACGCGGCGAGGAAGCATCCCGTGACGCACCACACACCCGCGACCGCCTCGCTCTAAGCGACGAGGTTGATGCGTTCGTCGCGCAATTCGGTAGGGTCGGTGATGTTCTGAAAGATGCCTTGTGCTCGTGTCTTGATGTCGTTGGACGAAGTGGCTGGTAACGATCCGACCAAGTCGCCGCCGGTGATGCGAGCGGCTTCCGAAACCTCCAGCGAGATCGGCTTCGTGGCCATCTCGGCAAATCTCTCGGCGAGCGGATCGAACGTCGTGACCGAGAGCGCGGGGATGCCGACGTTGGCTCGTTTGGGTCGCAGAGCGTAGGCGAGAATTTCTTCACCGCTCCTTCGAAGCGGCCGGTCGGGTTCTTGTCGAGCAAATCGAAATCGGCGGCGAGTTGCGGGTTCGCGGAGAGATCGGGAGCGGAGATCAGTTCCAGCGAACCGCTTTGTTTGCTCCGTTCGATTTCGAGCGTCAGCGTGAGCGGATCGCCGACACGGAGATTGGTCGGACTGGCGGAGGCGGTCAGTTGGTACTCGCCGATGCCGCCGCAGAACGTTGCGGGGCGCGGCTGCGGGACTTCGCCCACGTCGATCGGCACGGCTGGTGCGATCACGACGAGCCGGCGAGCCGTGTACTCGTTGCCGTCGAACCCGGCGACGAACGTCCCTTTGACGATCGCCGGACCCAATGAATACGTCCCGGTTTTCTCCGGCGTGAAAGATCGCGGCAGTTCATACGCGAAGTAGCGAATCGAGCTGCCGTCCAAGCCGTCGCGCGTTTCACGCCCCTTCGCCAGATTGAAAACCGCCGAGCGTGCTCCGTCGAAATCGAAGAACGATCGGGACTGCATGTTGAGATCGTTGAGCGTGAAGCCCGCTCCATCTTCGGAAAGCAACGGTTGCAGCCAGCACGCTTTTTGCTCGACCGCCAAGCCATCCGGCGGATCGACCCAGTTGATTTGCACATGCGGCGGACGGCGGCAGAGCGGCAACAGCGGATCGGTGTCGTCATTCTTGGGAATCGGCTTCACGAGGATTTTCAATGTAACCGAGAACGGCTGTGTGGGATAAACCTTCGTGTGACTCGGCTTGATCTCGACGATTACGAGGTCTTGCGGTTCGGGGCGGCGACTCGCAGCGGCAGCCGTTTGCTGAGCAGCATCTTGCCGTCGATGACCGCCTTCGCCGGCGGGATCGTCAGGTCGCCGGTTTCCTTTGTCGTCAGGGGCCAAGTGTCAGTAATCGGAGGTCAGTCCCGGCGGGGGCGAACATGGGACTGTCAGTAATCCAAGGTCAGCCAAGTGTTCGCCCCTACGGGAGAGTGCCAGTTATCGAAGGTCACTCGCGAAAGCGTTTGATGGGCGGTT
>JANMIF010000392.1:0-47191 GCA_031375695.1 Planctomyces sp. | reverse complement strand
GCAGGCCGAGTTCGCGGTAGCGCGGGTAGTTCATGAATTGCTGATGGTTTTGTAAGTACGTCAGCGTGCTGGCCACGATGCGGCGTGGACTGGTGACTGGGTCGGTGTCGGTGGGCTCTTCCAATTCGAGGGCGCGGGTTTGGAGTTCTTCGATCACGCGGGTTACTTGGCCTTGCCAGATCCAGGTGATCCAGCGGCGGTAGATCACCCAACCTGCGGCGCGATCGCGGTCGGCCATCGCGGCGGCGAAGATGTGGGTTACGGCGTGGATGATGTCCAGAATGCCTTCGAATCCGAACGGCTTGAGTTTCTGTTCGAACAGCGTCCAGAGCCATGAGCCGCCGTCGGCGACGAAGCCTTTGCGTTTCGCTTGGAACAGTCCCGCACGCCACGCGCGAGCGATCAGCAGCCGGCCGAACTCGTGAGCGTTGCCGGTCGTCGCGACGACTTCGCGGCTCTTGATCTTCGGGCTGAACGGCAACTCGCGTGGCGAGCGTTGCGCTTCGCGAACGACTTTGTCCGCCGCGCGGACGATGTCGTCGAGCTTCGTCGAAGCCTGTAATTCCTCGAGCAAAACGCCCGTTTCGTCGGGACGCAGTTCACCGGGCAAGCTGCGTGAAGAACTCGCCACGCGCTGCGCGATCTCGCGTGTCAGCGTTTCGACATGCTCGAAGTTCAGCAGGCTCAGCGGCACTTCGGGACACGGATCGCCGCGGGGCGCGGTCGTGTCGTTCGCGTCCGTCAGGCTCCCCAGAGTCAGACACAAGACCGCTTTGTATTCGTACCAATGCTTGCCCGAATCGGGCTGAGCCACGTTCTGTTGGAAGCGTCCGCCATCCGCCATGACCGCCGCGACCACCGGCGGAGTGACACCGACCGGTCCGTCGATCTTGTCCATCAACCGCAACTGCGCGACTTGCTCCGCCTCGCGATCACGCTCCGCCACACGCTCGCCGCCGATCCGCTCCGTGAGACGCTCGAAGCGCATCCGCCCGATCGGCAGCCCCAGCAACTGATCCACCGCGCTGGCCGCCTGCGGAAAGGACTTCAACAACTCACCGACCAGCGCCACCTTCTCTTGCAAGCTCGGCGACAACTCTTGATCCACATCAACGCCCAGCGCCTTGGCCTGAGGGAAAAAAATCCCGCCGAGCTTTGCTCAAGCGGGTCTTGGGCTGCTGCCACTGAACCTCGCCAGCCGTCGTTTCCAGCACCGACGGCTCCGTCCCAATCACGGCAGCCGGTTCCCCCGAATTCGCCTCCTCCAAAGTGGACGACGGGACTCGCTGGGCCTGCTCACCCACCGCCTGCTCCATCATCAAACGCGACAACTCCCGCCCCACTTCCAACGCCTCCGCCTCGATCAGCGAAAACTTCGTGCCCCACTCCGGAACCCCGTCGCCCCCATAGACCAACCGCCTCATCTGCCGAGCCAAATTCACCAACTCCACCGCCACTTCTGGCGATACCTTGGGATTATTCCGTGCCATCTTCGACTTCCTTGTCGTTGGAACCCTCTGACAATTCCCCAAACCAACTCGTAACACAACAGCCACCCACGCGCGAACCCTGTTCCGCACACACACACACAAACACTGCTGAAAAGCGGTCTAGGCGAGTTTTGGCTGTTGAACTATTTTTCAAATGCCTCGTCTATGAAAGCGATCCAACTATGACCACTCGCCTGACCGTCATCATTCCTTGCAAGGATGAGTTGCCGAACATCGAAGCCTGTATCAACTCAGTCATCGCGCTGGCGGACGAGTTGATCGTCGCGGATTCCGGTTCGACCGACGGCACATTGGAACTGGTCAAGGCACGCGGTGATTGCCGCATCCTTGAACGAGAGTACGTGAACTCCGCCAATTTCAAGAACTGGGTGATTCCCCTGGCGACATACGACTGGATTTTGTTGGTCGATGCCGACGAACGTGTGACTCCCGAACTGGCCGCGGAAATCCAGCGTCTGAAAGAGTCGGGCGAATTGGAGCGGACTCCACACGACGCGTTCTCGATCGCTCGTCGAGTGTTCTTTCTCAATCAACTCGTGCGGTATTCGGGCTGGCAGCACGATCGAGTACGACGGCTGTTTCGCAAATCATGCGGCTACGAGACACGGCGAGTCCATGCGGAACTTGATGTGGCGTGGAACAAGACCGGCTACCTCAGCTCGCCGTTCGAGCATCACACATTTCGGTCGCTGAAACACTTCAATGCCAAGTTGGAACGATATGCCTACTGGAGCGCGGAGGATTTGTTCGCTAAAGGAAAGCGCTCTGGCTGGGTGAACCTCATGCTGCGGCCGATGTTTCGATTCCTCAAGCACTACGTGCTTCAATTAGGTTTTCGGGATGGGCAGATCGGGCTGGTTATCAGCAGCTTGTTGGCATTCTCAGATTTTCAAAAGTACGCCGCCTTATGGGAACTAGAACGTCGAGCAACGAACGCGGGTCGGTTATCTTCAACTGCAGTAAATTCGACCGAGATGAAACTTGAACGGCCACCCTCGCCGATTCAACACCGAGCCGCATGAATTCCGAACTGAGTGAGACGGCCGCTTAGAAGTTACCTCCCTTCGAGTTGTTGTTTTAATCGGTTATGTGGCGATGCCTTGCTTTTTGATTGTGAAATCCGAAGCGAAATGCGGGCGCAGTAGTTGGCGCAAGCTTGTTGCGGTTCGACGAGTGATTCATGAAGCTCGCAGTCTGGCTACCCAATTGGATCGGAGATGTCGCGATGGCGACTCCGGCGCTTCGTGCGTTACGAGATCACTTCGCTTCGGCCGAGATCGTGGGTGTCTTGCGGCCATATGTGGCGGATGTCTTGGCCGGAACGAAGCTGATTGACCGCTGGATAATCCACGATCCAAAGCAATCGAACCGGGACGCTTGGCGAATGCTGTGGACGCTACGCCGCGAGCGATTTGATTTGGCCGTTGTTCTGCCGAATTCTCTCCGTTCCGGATTTTGGGCTTGGGCATCTGGGGCGAAGCGAACTCTGGGATATGCCCGTGATGGACGGGGCTTATTACTTACGGACCCCATTTCAGCTCCGTCGCAGTCGATCCCGCATCCCGTGTTGGACGAAATGCTGCAACTGGTTGGCCAACTTGGCTGCCGAACATTGTCTCGGAAGATGGAACTCTCGACGTCGCCGCACCACGATGGGCAACTTTCCGCATTCTGGCGGCAACACCCAGCCGCCAACCTTGCAGACTATATTTGCTTCAATACCGGCGGGGCCTTCGGGGCTGCGAAAGACTGGCCCGTGGAATATTTCATCGAACTGAGTCGCCGTTTAGCTCTCGAACTTGATCGCACCGTCCTCGTGGCCTGTGGTCCACAAGAGCGGTCGATTGCTCAACGAATCGTCGCCGACGCAGCACACCCGCGAGTAGTCAGTCTCGCGAACGAACAGCTCAGTATCGGTTTGACCAAGTCCGCCGTTCGGAACGCCAGATTGTTGGTGACAACCGACTCTGGGCCTCGTCACTTCGCTGCCGCTTTTGGAGTTCCGTGCCTGACGTTGTTTGGACCGACACACATCGTTTGGAGCGAGACGTTTCATCCTCAGGGCGTTCATTTGCAACGGAAAGTGGATTGCGGCCCGTGTCAGCTGCGAGCCTGCCCGCTCCAGCATCATCGTTGCATGCGAGAACTGACGGTCGACCAAGTCTTTGGCGAAATCGTTCGTCGTTGGCCAAGCATCTTGCCGCAAGTCGGCAATGTGGCCTGAATACGGATCGGTTCGTCAATGTTTCAATTCGATCACGGGGATCGTTGCCGTCGAGCAATTCGCCGGTCGTTTGCCGTGTAGCCCATGCCATTGAGAATCGCTTACTTCGGATCGACACGGACACCGAGTTTCTTCAGCTCTTCGACTTGAGCCTTCGCGACGTCCGACAACGGATTCTCACCAAGATACAGCTTCCAATAGGGCGCGAATCGCTGTTGACCTTCGTTGTCGGCTTTGGCCATCGCCAGCAGCGGGGCCAGTTCGGTCACTTGATTGCCACCCAGAAATGTGAATCGCAACTCGGTAAACCCGGCCAGCGGCGACAAATCTTTCAGTTTGTTGTTCCGCAGATCGAGATTGTTGACCCACTTCAATTCCTTGAGCGGTGCGATGTCCGCCAACTGGTTATGGCCAAGATACAGCGACGCCAATTTCTTCAATCCGGCCAGCGGCTCGACCGACGCGAGCTTGTTCTTGGTCAAATACAGTGATGCTAGGTTTTTGAGTCCGGCTAACGCATCCGCCTTTTCGATTTGATTCTCTTCAAGCTGCACATATTGCAACTTCTCCAACTTCGCGAGCGGCCCAACGTCGGCGATCTGGTTCTTCGACAGATCGAGCGATTGCAGGTTGCTCAACCCAGCCAGCGGAGCGATATTCGCGATCTTGTTGCCGGACAGATTAATCAGCGCCAAATTGGGACATTTCTCCAGCCCGGTCAGGTCGGCGATCTCTTTCTTCTTCGCCTCAAGGAAATAGACATTCTTGAGGTCTTCTTCCTTAAGCGGTTCTTCCGCCTTCTTCTTCAGTTCGGCCTTGAGCGCCGTTTCTAGATTCTTATCCGGCACCAGCGGCTTGTCTTGAGCCGACGCGAGTTGGGCGGCGACTGCGACGAAGCTGAATGTCGCCGCACAGAGCCAAGTCAGAGTGAGAAGATGGGGTTGTCGTCGCATGGTTGAAGTCTCCACGTCGAGAAAGTTGGTCAGAATTCGAGCAACTAGTGTAATCCGGCCGGTCAACAGACTCCACGAACCGCACAGTCGCCGATACAACGGGTGGGCTGAACGAAATTAGCCGGATCGCACGAGCGGCCGGTTCGCGAGAAACCCATCGCAGCCGGGCGCTAGCGCGTTCCGGCTGATGCCTGCTATTTTTCAGGAACGAGGCGTGGATGTTGAATCATGTGGAAATTGGTGGAGTACGACTGTTTCTGGCGACGCCGGACCCGACGCCGGGGCAGTGGATTGGGCAACAGGAAGTGCTCAAGCAGTTGCTGGCTTGCTGGCTGGTGGTCGATGAACGGGATCGGCCGCTGACGCCGCGCTTGGTCGGGGCACCGGGAATCGGCAAGACCACGCTGGGGATTGCGGGGGCTCATCTGCGGAAGCAGCCGTTGTACATTTATCAATGCACGTCCGACACACGGCCGGAAGATTTGCTGGTCACGCCGGTGCTGGCCGAAAGCGGCAAGATCGTCTATCACGCCTCGCCCCTGGTTTCGGCGATGCTCACCGGCGGCATCTGTGTTCTCGACGAAGGGAATCGGATGAACGAAAAGTCTTGGGCGAGCTTGGCGTCGCTGCTGGATCATCGCCGATATGTCGAGTCGATCGTGGCAGGGATCACAATCCCGGCCGATCCCGCCTTCCGTTGCGCGGTGACGATGAACGACGACGAATCGACGTTTGAAATCCCCGATTACATCTTAAGCCGCTTGCAGCCAACGCTCGAATTGGGACATCCGAATCGCGAGGACGAAATGTCGATCCTGCGATACCACCTGCCGTTCGCCGACGACGAAATGCTGAATCTGACGGTCGAGTTCTTGCAGCAGTCTCACGAATTGAAGCTGGACTTCAGCACGCGCGACGGCATGAACGTGTTGCGGTACGCGATCAAACGAGCCAGCCAAGACCCCACGCATCCGCTAGCCAAAGACGCCGCTTGGCTGGAATCGCTGCAACGCTGTCTGGGAGATGAGGCTCTCGATTTGGCGTCACTGGCCGAACGCAAACGAGCCACGCTGGGAGGCAATGTCGTCCCGATGGGGCTGGGCGATTTCTTCTTCTCGCCGGACGATCCGCTGCACCCGGATCACTACGAGGATGACGACGAAGAATGAAGAAGAATGGAGTCTTTGCGCGTCTCATGCTCGCTTGTTTGATTGCTACGTTGCAGCCAGGTCGTCGATGAGGTTTCGAGAGCTGAAGACGATGTCTCGCATGGCGGTTTCGAGACGGTGTCGCATGCGGAGTTGATTCGAGCTGGGATGGCTCATCGCGGCGATACGATCTAAGGATTGGACGGTTGTCCGGAATTCGCGTGACGAGGTCATCAACTCCGTCATGACATCCTCCACCAACGGGCCGAATGGCGTGGCGAAGTGGTGCATCGCATCCAAGCTGAATTTACCGGGCGCGACAACCATTTGGTTCAGCCTGCCACTGATCCATTCGGGTGTAGTGATATAGGTGTTGTTGAGGTAGGCGTCGATCTGGTGGGCAAAGTTGACCGAGGCGATGTGCTTCGGAGCACGTCCGCGTGGACGCATCACATGATCGAAGGTGTAGTCGGCGATTCGATTGCCGGCACTGACTCCTTCGGTGGCGTCGAAGCGCCAATGGATGCCGAGGAAAATTCGGCTGGCAGCGTTCTCGGCTGCCGCTTGGCTGAAGCTGTCGAAATGCCGTTCGCGTATTTGTCGAATATTGTTTTGGACGAGATCGGGAATGGATTCGTAAACATCGCGGGACATGCCATTCATTTCATCGGAAATGAAGCTGAAAGGAATGCTGAAGTGGACGTCGTCGGTGCGGTAGAGGTTCGCGAGTGTTTTGAACGCGGCTCCACCGAAAGTGGCATGCCCCGACACATAGGCCGGGAACGGCGGAGTAAAATTGAACGTTTCATTGTTCGCCGGATTGGTGCGGGGCGCGCCGAGCGGCTCCCAATTCACGTCACCGATCGTATCGGGATTGCCATCGGTGTTACCATCCTGAACGGCAACGATCGGCCGCCAGAAGTCATCGCGGTATTTCACGCCCCAAGAGACGATCCCGGCATCCGCCATGGCGATGTTGACCAAGGCGAACATCCGAGCATTTTCATCCACACTGTTGTGCTCCTGTTCGGCGATGACTCGCACAATCTGATTGTAAAGACGTGGAGGATCGCCCAGACCGCGAGCCACGTCGTATCCCCAATAGATGCCGATCTCCGTCTGATCTGTCGTCCGCTCACTGCTGTCGAGTTCACCCAGTCGTTTGACTTGATAATACGCCTGCGCGTACTCGACGGTGTTCAAGCCCGGAACAGTTCGGACGGGAATGCGCGACGTGTTGCCGATGCCAAAGGGGGTCACTCCGCCCCAAGCGGGAGTCAAGAAGCCTTGGCCGGGATTCAGCGGATCGACCGCATGGCTACCCGGTTGGCCGTCGGTAGTGTACGAACCGGCAATCTGCGACCCGTCATTGAGGCGGGCCGCCAGAATCCGCTGAGCGACAAAGCGGCCGACGTTAATGCCGCGATTTTCCTTAGTGCCATTGGGCACTGCTGCCAGTGCCTCAACCAGCTTGCCGTCAATATAGACCACCTGGCTCGGATACATCGCCACCAACGTGTCGTGCGCTGCTTGCGCGACGGCGGCTGAGGCTGACGCATTCGTGGCTTGAGGAGCCCGAACCAAATACGGGGTATACTTCGGTTGGATCGAATTCCAAGCGTCAAACATTGCCACATGCACGATCGCCAAAGCACGACTGGAGCGTGTGGGGCCACCCTGATCTTGATGGACCTCGCCGCTGTAGGAAACTCGATTGACTTCGATCGCGACCGCATTCCAATCCAAAATCGGATCGGCAGACATCACGCAGCGTTCCTCGAGCTGCTCAACGATTAATTGCAATTGACAAGCTTGTGGTTCCGGTTGAGTCCCACCATGGCTCAGCGATTTCCGCTTGTGACGGGCTGGTTTTTGAAACAACATGGCCTCGACACTCCCACACAAGACTCTTGGCTACGGTTCAACGCAAATTCGCATCACAGTCCTAATCGAACTCTTTCGGATAGGCCCATGCAAAAGTTTAGTCCCATCGACCGTTGTTAATACTGTTCAACAAAACGTTGCCAGCAGCGCTGATTCAGACAGTTGTAGCCAGAAATTTGTTCCGCCGACCGACCGTGTTTTCCCGACGAGCGTTATCGCTCGGTGGAATTTGCGTGTTGCGGCGAGTTCACGTCGCCTGCCAGCCGGAGTTTCAGCAATTCGAGGAATCGGCGATCGCGTTCGGACCGGATTTGCTCGGCCCGTTCGGGCGGGTATTCAAAAAAGCCGCGACCCGTTTTGAAGCCGTAGTTCCCGGCGTCCACGATCTTCCGCACGACCGACGGGAGTTCGGTACTGGATCGAATTTCGGGGGCCAAGTTTTGAAACACCGCCGCTTGAATGTCCAAGCCACCGAAGTCGTGAACTTGCAGCGGGCCGATCGCCGCCAAGCGGAAACCCATGCTTCCGCGGATCGCGGCGTCGATGTCCTCGGCCGATGCGACACCGCGATCCAGCAAGTCCCAGACTTCACGCATCACCGCGATCTGAACTCGATTGACCAAAAATCCTGGCAGCTCTTGTGACAGCGGGATCGCCAATTTTCCGAGCCGTTTAATCAGAGCAACCGTCGCTTGCATGACGTTGTCGCGAGTCTTTGGTCCCGGCACGATTTCGACCGTCGGAATGATGTGCGGCGGGTTGAACCAATGTGTAACGATCGCTCGTTCAGGAGTCGTCATACGCGCAGCGGTCTGCGACATCGGAAACGTGGAAGAATTGCTGGCTAAGATCGCGTCGGGACCGACCAGCCGTTCGATCCGCGCGAACAACTCCTGTTTCGCCACCAAGTCTTCGCGAATCGCTTCGGTGACGAACTGTGCGTCGCGCAACGCTTCCTCTTCGGTCCCGGCGACGTAAACGCTACTCAATGCGTTGTCGGCTTGCTCGGACGTTAGTAATTCCGCACGCACGAACTCATCCAAGTTACGGCGCACGCGTTCGAGCAGCGAATCGCGAGCGGCGGGCGACTCGTCGTAACAGTGCACGTCGCAGCCCGCGACGGCGAACGCTTGCGCGATGCCCGGACCCATCGTTCCTAAACCAAGAACAGCCACCGCTTGAATGGAATCGGACATCGGAGTTCAAACACCTCAATTGCAACTGCGGACGAGATTCATCGGCTATGGGCCACGCTACTTCCAATACACTTTCGTCACGAACCAAGCGACGGGGGGCACGATGAAAATCGGAGTGAAGAACAGCAAAAAGCCCGGAGCCGATGTCCAGGCGGGAAACAATACAAATTGGTCGATCACCACCGAGCCAATTGTTGCCCAACACATGGCCAAATATCCCATTTGCTTCTTTTGCTGCTGTTCTTCCGGCGACAGTTGGGCAAAGTATCGTTTCGGACCGGTTGCCGCTTTTGGCTTGGGTGCGGTCTCGGCTGCTTTGCCGGCCTTCTTTCCCGGTTTAGCCTCGGCCGCCGCGCTCCTCACGACTACAGGAGTCTCGCGTGTGCCCGGTGGGTAGTACTTGGTAATGGCTTGATTAATCGCCATCGGTGCTGCGAGCACAGGGCGAACTGGCAGGTCAAACGTGAGTCGCAGTTCTTGCTCCAGGTCGTGCGTGATTTCGTCGGTGCAGGCGACCAGGATGTAGTCGTTGTCCACGAACAGTGGAATGATCGAATTGCGTTTGACCGTGGATCGCCCGACTCGATCCAGCACCGAGTCATCGGGCACAGTCTCCGCAAGATCGACGTACGACAAACCCAATTCAACGGCATACGCTCGTGTGGCGGTGTCGATGTCGGTTAGCTTCATCTGCACGACGCTGTCGCGAACGGTCAGCCCGCGCTTGTCCGCGAACTCTTTCACGTCTTTGATCTGTGACTTACTAATCACCCCTTGTTCGGCAAGCACATTCTCGGTCAAGCGAGTCCCGGTGCGGGTCAGCTCTTCGGGAAACTCGCGTCCTTGGCTTTCGTCGTACTCGCGTTTCCGCTCCGGGTCGGTCAGGCAGAGCATCGCCTTGGCCAGCTCGTTGAGCAGATCCTGAGACGGAATCGAGTACTGTCCGCTGGCGTACTTGCGGACGTGCCCGTTGAGCTTGCGGTAGTTGGCTCGAATCTTTTCCGTGTCATCTTCGAACTGCACGACTCGCAGCAGCGTGTAATGATCGGGCGGCCGCGGCCCGTCGGGAATACCGAGCCAGTCCTTATAGACATCCAATGCCACGGAACACCTCTGGGGAATGACGAATACCGAAATCCGAAGCCCGAAAGAAAGACGAAGCCTGAATGACGAAACTCAATAGAGGAAACTCAGAGTCATTCGGATTTCGTCATTTACTCAATGTGGTAGTCCCGCGCGAGAACCTCAAACACATCGACATCCTTGTTTTGCAAGCCGGTCCGCACAATCTCGGTGGCGGCGGCTAGTTTGCTGGTTAACTCCATCGCCGAGCACGAAATCCGCCCACTGGAATCGTAGGCATACGTCACTTCCACGGGCGAGCCAGCCGGCAGATTCGGCGGCAGGCCGGTGATGTAAAAATCACCAATCTGTTCGCAAGCGTCCGGGTCCGTCGCGTCACCTTCCAGCACGGTGACGTGAATTCTTTGTTGATTCATTGACGTGGTGACGAACTTCTGCTTGACCTGCGCTGGGATCGCAGAGTTCTTCGGGATCATGATGTGATTGATCTTGCGGCTGCGGTTCTGCGGATCGGTGATCTTGACTCCCAGTGAGTGCGAGTTCACGTCCACGGTGTTGACCGACCGCAGCCGATTGATGACCGCCTTGGCCATGCGGCTTTCGCCACCGGTTGCCTTCGCTTCCAAGATCGCCGCGTGAATGGCGGCCCCTTGAGCGACCGCCTCTTCGGGAACCACATCGCGTGAAGGCGGTCGTTTACAAATTTCGGTCAGCATCTTGTCGACGATTGGCATGTACGTCGAACCGCCGACCACAATCACGTCATCCAAACCTGTGGTCCCAATCCCTGCTTGCTGCACGACCAATTCCGTCGTATCGCGAGTTCGCTGCAAAAGGTCGGCCGTGACTCGCTCAAAATCGCCGCGAGTAATCGCCACCGTCAGCGAGCTGCCCTTGTAATAAATGGAAATCTGCGTCTGAGCCTTCGACGATAGTTCGCGTTTCGCCAATTCGCAGTCCTGGCCGAGCGACTGCAACGTTTCGGGATCCTCGCGGGGGTCGGCGTTGTACTTCGCCTTGAATTGGGTCGCGACGTGATCCACGATGCGGCGCGTCCAGTCGAGACCGCCTAGCATCACGTCGCCGTCCGTTGCCAACACCCGGAAATGCGTTGGCGTGTAACGGACCACCGTCACGTCGAACGTGCCGCCACCCAGGTCATACACCAGCACGGTTCGTTCGGTTTGCGCCAAATCGGTCCGGCCCAATTCCCCTTTGATCCAGGCATACGCCAACGTCGCGGCGGTCGGTTCGTTGATGATGTCGATGACGTTCAGTCCCGCGATACGGCCAGCATCCTGGGTCGCCTTGCGACGGACGTCGTTGAAGTAGTAGGGCACCGTGATCACCGCGTTGGCAATCGGACCAACTTGCGTTTCGGCATCCTGCTTGAGCTTCTTCAAAATCAACGCCGAGATGAACTCCGGCGTCAGTTTCTTCCCTTGATAAACGACGAAGTAAGCCTTGTTGCCCATTTCGCGTTTGATGGCCTCGATCACATGCGACGGGTCTTCCACAGCGATCCGCTCAAAGGACGGCCCGACCATCACCTTGCCATCTTCGCCCAACAGCACCACCGACGGCGTGATCGTCTTGCCGTCCGAGTTGTTCAACGCGGTGGGATGCCCGTCTTTGTTGATCTGAGCCAACGTGGAATACGTCGTTCCCAAGTCGATACCAACCGTCGCACCGGGAAGCATTTTGACCGTCATCGTGGACCCTTTTGAGGAAGACTCGGAGGAGCGAAATCACCGTTCTAAACCGCTGGTGGTGAGCGACCAGCCGCGCAACGAACCTCGCGAATTTCGGTTCACAACCTGAACCGACTGAACAGCGGGCGAGCATTCTGACACTGCCCCTCCGGCGTTTCAAGTACCGCGTTCCAAGACCGAAATTTCGTCACCAAGAGTCACCACAATCGCTTCGATTGGCTATATTGTCTGCAGTGGCCGGGCGAACTCGCCCCAAACTAAGGAGATTTGCGACATGCGAACAACTCGCCGATTCATTTGGTGGCAGTGTTTGATTTGTGGAAGTTCGATCGCGACTTTGAGCTTGTTGACCGATCAATCGCCTGTCGAGGCGACCGAGAAATTAGGTGCGAAATCTACGACGTTAGATCGCAAAGTTGCGCCGAAACCGAAAGAGCCGGTGCCGCTCAATCCACAGAAGACCGTGTTGCTCGACGTGATTGGAAAACGGTTGCTCATCAAAGCGAATATCTGCCTGCGAGAAGGATTGCTGGAGATGTTTGGGTGCATCAAGCAAACGAAAGAGCATGAATCGATTTTGGCAATTGATTCGGAAGCCTATGTCATTCACGCCGGGTTGTTATCTTTGGGAGCCAAGCCAGGGACGCCGGTGAAGTTTCAGCCGGAGTACTCGCCGCCATCCGGCACGCGAATTCGCATCTTCTGCCAATGGACCGATAAGGACGGCAAGCCTCACCGCGAACCAGCCGAATCGTGGGTGCGAAATTCCTCGAAGCGGTTCTTCGTCGAGTTGTTCGAGAAGAAGCCGGCGGGGTTCACGCCGCAAGAAGGTTCGGAACTGAAGTGGGACGAAAAGCACAACGAGTTGTATTGGTTCGGCCACATGACCGAGAAGCAGCGTGACGAATTCTTGGCGATGTCCAAGGACGAAAAGTATCGCGCGGCCATCAAGAAATTCTTTGAGCTGACTCAATCGCGGCCGATGTCCGAACCGTGGGTTTTTGCGGGGAGCGGTTTTTACGTGGATCAAGCGACGGGCAAGAAGTCGTATTTGGCCGAAGGGGGCGAGCTGATTTGCGTTGCCAATTTCCCGTCGGCGATGTTGGACATCAAAGGAAAAAGTTCAGCGGACGGCGAAAACAATTTGCTCTGGGAAGCTTGGACCGAACACATTCCGCCGATCGGCACCGAAGTGCTGATCGAATTGGTTCCGGAATTTGAGGAACGCCGTGACGACAAAACACCGGCATCGGAACCAAAACCAAAACCCGCTGACACGAAACCGCGTGACTAAAGTGGAAGTGTCGGCGAAACGGTGGGCGTAAGCACCCGGACATCGCGGAACATTGTCCGGGGCTAGCAGCCGTCGACTTGCCGATCGTTTTCACGCGGCTTGATGCTGAATTGACCGAATGGGATGCCAGTCGCTTGACGAATTGTCCACATGAGCAATCGTTGCGGCTGTGACAAGTTGTTCGGGTCGCAACGATCCGGGAACACACGGAAAGTCTCGCAGTCCGGAAAACATTGCTCATTCGGAGCAAAAAGCTTGTCATGACGGTTGGCTTCCCTGCTCAAATTCTCTTCATCGGGGTGGCCCGCGACCGCCGATCTCGAATCTGAAACTGCGCCTCGCGCGGATGGATTCTGCGGGCATCACAACAACCATATCACTGCGGCTCACTCAGGCTTTCTGCCAGCCCAACTTTGCGGACGAACATCGGATGGTTCGTCGTGTCGAGGTTGACTTGTGCGCCACTCAAGGTTGATTGTCGGATGAATTTCATCAGGTCGAAGTGCATCGAGTCACTGTCTCGTTTGTGGCAGATTGCGGATTGGCGATCCGCGCCGCGTCGCGCGTTTCCGCACGTCGTCAAGCACCTGCGAAAGAATCCACACGGGCCGAATCTCATTGGGTCGGTCGTTGTTTCGTGTGCGTTGGCGTTTTTGTACGTCCAAACGCAGCCGATTACCGCAGGCTCCGATCCGGCTGGCGAACCAAACGAGCAAGTTATCGCCGACACCGCTCAGCAGTTCGCAGCCGAGCCGTTGATCGCAAAGACGGGCATCAGAACGGGCGAGTCGACTCAGGCTGTTGACATCACGCCCAAGCTCGTGGGGAAAGAAGCATTGCTCGAATGCGACCGCATCTTAGGCGAGACGGAAGCCAAGTTATCCAAGCTTGGTGGGTATGCCGCAACGTTCGTGAAGCAAGAGCGAGTTGCCGGAACACTCTCGGAACTTCAAGTGATTCAATTTCGGATGTCGCACGGCCCTACGAAAGTGATGATGAAGTGGCAAGGAGGAAAAGACGACGGACAACGAGTGCTCTATTCGGAAGGCGAAAACGAAGGCGACATGCTGGTCCGCAAAGCCAAAGGCTTTGAAGCTCGACTGGGTGTGCTGTCGCTGAACCCAGAAGGGGCAATCGCGATGAAGTACTCGCGCTACCCCGTCACACAAGCCGGCCTGCTGCAACTGACGAAGATCATTCGCCTACATCGCGCTCAAGACCTCAAAGCAGAATCAGGCGTGAACGTGACGATGCTGGAACGCCAGTCGCTCGACAACCGCGAAGCGATCACATTCACCATAGAATATGACCGCCCGGAATTGTCTCCAGACGAAAAGCACGAGTACCGCAAGCTGATCATCTTCATCGACAACGAATCACGGCTGCCGGTCTGCATCCGAGGTTATGGCTGGCCCGACAAGATCGCCGGAGCGAAGCGCGACCAACTCGATCAGACGACACTGATCGAACTCTACGCCTACAAAAACGTCGACCTCAAGGCCACGTTCCTGGCCGAAGATTTTTCCAAGGCCAAGCTGCAGTAGCTCACCACCTCGCGCTCATTCATTGGACTTCGTTGGATCATTACTGCCGGAGGACTCGTCCTGATTCGTTGATTGACCGCCCGGTGGGCCACTGGCCTGTGAATCCATGATCTGCGCCGTTTTGATATAGTCGAGGTCCGGGAACGCCTTGTTGAGGTACTCATTGCCGCGCTCTTGAATCGCCCCTTGATCGGGCTTCTCAAGGTTCTTGGAGTTGATCGCATCGACAACCTCCATGCCGCTCATGATCTTGCCAAACGGCGTGAAGCCGTCCAGATCAAGCCGCCCGTTGTCCCCATAATTGATGAACAATTGCGTTGTCCGCGAATTCGGAGCGCCGGACTTCGCGAACGTAACGAAGCCACGCTGATTCGACTGCCGAGCGTCTCCGGTCGGGTGGTCGTCGGGAATATTGGCATCGCGCCATTTCTTCATCACTGACGGATCGCCATTGATGCCCCATTGCACCATGAATCCCGGCACGACTCGGAAGAACCGGCAGTCGTCGTAAAAGCCCGTTTCGACCAATTCCAAAAAATGATCGGCTCCCTTCGGCGACCAGTTTTTGTAAACGCCGATCACGAATTCTCCCTTTGACGTTTCAAACTTTACCAGCTTGTCCGGCGGTCCCAACTCCGCTCGCTTTTGCAACGGCTCGCCCATGAGCAACGGCGGCTCTTTCACCGGTCCCCCAGATTCGCAGCCAAGGAATAAGGTCGTCGTCAATAACAGCCAACAGGTCAGCAGTTGTCGCATTTCAAAATTCCCTTTCGATGACATGATTGATGGAGTTGTGCCGGGGTCGAGTGTTCGGCTTTTCCTAACGCTCCGCCCTCCTCACTTCTCCACGGTAGAAATGCGTTTTTTTACCTCAGAGAAGCGAAGAGCGCAGAGGTTAGCACTTGTGTCGCTTCAATAATTCTGCAAACCGCGCATTCGCCGCCTGCCAAGACGAGGCATCGGCCGGATCGTAACGTTTCAACTCGGAAGATCGCCGCACAACTTCACGGATTTCGGCCAATGAGCCAATCTCGCCCGATGTCCGCGCTTGCACGAGCACATTGCCGAGCGCAGTCGCCTCGACTGGTCCCGTCACGACCGGACGACCGCAGGCGTTTGCCGTGAATTGATTCAGCAACTCATTTCGGGTTCCGCCGCCGACGATGTGAATCACTTCGATCTTTGTCCCAGTCAACTCTTCCATCCAGCCCATGACCACGCGGTATTTCAACGCCAAGCTTTCGGCACAACACCGTGTGATCTGGCCTTCCGTCTCCGGTTCCGGCTGATTCGTATCGCGGCAGAATTCCCGAATCGCCGTCGGCATGTCTTCCGGGCTGAGAAATCGCGGATCATCCGGATCAATGATCGATCGATACGGCGCGGCCGCTCCGGCCATGTGGGTCATTTGAGCGTAATCCAACGGCTTTCCGTGACGTTCAAACGAACGGCGACATTCTTGAATCAGCCACAATCCCATGATGTTTTTCAGCAGCCGGTACGTCCCGTCGATTCCCCCTTCGTTCGTGACGTTCAGTTGCAAAGCTCGCGGTGTGAGCACTGCTTGTTGGACCTCGACACCCATCAACGACCACGTCCCCGAACTGATGTACGCCCAATTCGACGATCCGGTGTTGCTCGTCGGCACCGCCACGACCGCACTCCCCGTATCATGAGTCGCCGGCGCGACGACGTTGATCTTGCTCAACCCCGTGCGACGAGCCACATCTTCACGCAAGGCGCCGAGTTTCGTTCCCGGGGACACAACCTCCGGAAAAAATCCGGTCGGAACGTCGAGTCGCTTGAGCAGATCGAACGCCCACGTCCGACGAGTCGCATCGAAGCACTGCGTCGTCGTCGCGTTCGTGAACTCAACCACGCGACTCCCTGACAACAGCCAATTCAAATAATCCGGGATCATCAAAAATACGTCAGCCAGCGCCAGTAATTCTGGGTTCTGCAACCGCATCGCCAGCAATTGGTACAGCGTGTTGATCTCCATGAATTGCAAACCGGTCGCCGCGAAAATGTCCTCTCTCGAAACCCGCGTTAGCGCATGGTTCAGCATCCCGTGAGTCCGCGTATCGCGGTAATGCCACGGAGCGCCGAGCATCTCATTCGACTTCGTCATCAGCACGTAATCGACACCCCACGTATCGACCCCAACGCTGCTAATCGTCGATCCGAATTTCGTCGCCGCCGCGCTCAGCCCATTCTGAATGTCCGCCCACAGCTTGAGCACATCCCAGCGCAACGTTCCGCCAACATTGACCGACCCATTTGAAAACCGATGCAACTCTTCCAATTGCACTCGCTTGCCATCAAACAGCCCAGCGACCACACGGCCGCTTTCGGCTCCGAGATCAACTGCCAAGTAACAACGATCCGCCATGACAAGCCTCGAAAAATGGATGAGACGCAAACGATAATGACGAAGCGGAACGATTGCCAAAAAACAGCGGCGGTTCAAGCGCCAGGCATTCTGGTCATCACAAAACAAAAAAGCCGAGCGGCTTCTCCCAGCCGCTCGGCTTTTCTTGTCATCGAGTTGGTTTTGTCAGGCTAACCGTGGTCTCAAACGGTCCGCCGAGTGGTGACTCACCGAACTTGTCCCTCGCCTCGCAGCGATCCTCAGAATCTCCGACCTCTCTCGCAGTCGGGCAGCCGGAACGCGAACGTCCGCTGCCGGCCAAATCATAAAGCAGCATTCGTGCCGTCCGAGAAACAAGAACTGATCGCCAACCGAAATTTCGCACACAACCTGCGACTATTTCACAAGTTAAATTTGTAAAATCTTTGCAGGCCTTACGGCGCGATTCCTTGCCAGATTGTGGGCTTTTGAAAGAATTACAACGATCTTTTGCAGTTTTTGACCACTATTTCACCTATTTGGGCGTTGCCAATTCGGACCAAGTTGTCTGAAATGCCGAGCCATTGAAACCTTTCCCCACCACCGGGGCTGATCTGGTGGAGGAGCCTGCCTCAATCGGAGACCCGAGCATGGCCGCTGACGATCGACTGGATGCCTCTGAAATTGGTTTCCTGCATCGACTTATCGCCTCAACACGGCGATTGCTGCGCGCGGCTTGGACGGCAACGGGGCTAGGGATCACTGTTGGGCTTGGCTTGGTTTTGCTCGTGACCGTGGCGCTGGCTGATTTGGCAATGGCCTTTCGCGAAGGACTGCGGTTGACCGGATTGCTACTGGTCGTTGTGCCGAGCGGTTGGGCTTTTTTGAATGGGGTGCTGCGGCCGTTGTTTCGACGCATGACCAGCCGATTCGTAGCACGACGCATTGAATCGACGCTGCCGGGAATTCATAACCGGCTCGTTAGCGTGGTCGATCTCGATTCGGACAAGCAGAAGAAATTTTCGTTGGCGTTTGTGCGACGTCTCATTACTGAAGCGTTTGAGCGAGTCAAGAACTTCAAACCGTTAAGTGTTGTCGATCAGGCGGCATTGAAACGTGCGGCACTGTTTGCAGTGATCGGGCTGTTGGTGTTCGCAACGGCGCTCGGCATATTTTCGGATCGGTTGCCGACTGCGCTGGCTCGCATCTTTCAACCA
This sequence comes from Planctomyces sp., assembly GCA_031375695.1. Taxonomy (GTDB): domain Bacteria; phylum Planctomycetota; class Planctomycetia; order Planctomycetales; family Planctomycetaceae; genus SXKJ01. Next base: position 29,075 of record JANMIF010000392.1, on the reverse strand, counting down.
TTTGCGGATATCCCTCCAGTGACCGGCGTATTTTTTGAAGTTCAACCCGGCACCACAAAAGTGTTGCGCGGCGAGCCGGTCGAATTTGTTGCCACTGTGACGAAAGGAAAAGTCGATCGGCTGCGATTGGAATTTCGGCCGGTCGAAGGAGACGAAGTTGGCAAAACGTTGTGGCATGAACTTCGCGCGGAGCTAGCAGAAGGTCAGAACGTCGCGAACGCCGCGACTTGGAAGTTTCGGTTGCCGGCTTACGATTCTTCGTTTGAGTATCGCGTTCACGGCGGAGGAACTTGGACGAAGCTAGCGAAAATCACGATGCTTGAACGGCCACGGATTGTCGGCTTGCAGGCGGCGGTGACTTATCCGACTTATATGCAGATGCCCGAAAAGCGGCTCAATCCGCCCGATGTGGCGGATGTGTCGGGGCCGGCCGGCAGCACGGTCGAAGTGTCAGTGAACGTCGAAGGGGATGCGTCGGTCGGCGAGATTCAACTGCTGCGTGAAGAAGTCCGTTTAGTCGAGATTTCATCAATGCAGCGGCAAGAACGGCCGTGGTTTGGCGATATGCTGCCGAAGGGTCATGCGGTCGAAGGAACTTGGGAATGGCAAGCACCAGCCGATGCAAGTAAGTCGGCTGCCCCAGCTCCGCTCTCGGCGCGAGCGGACTACACTGCACCGATTCCAGGTGGCAGATGGCATTCGCATCCGGTAGCGGCTGGGTTGAGCTATCACTTGTTTCATTCGGCGGCTGTGCCGTTTGAGGTTCATCTCGGTGACGTTTTGTTTGTTGAAGTCTTCTTGCCGGCCGATCAAAAGCCGGAAGAGTTGATGCTGCAATTTCATGACGGTGCGAATTGGGAGCACCGTGCGTTTTGGGGCGACAACAAAATCGAAGCGGGCACGATCGACACGCCAAGCCGCCGCCGATCGGGCGATCTGCCGACAGCGGGCGAATGGGTGCGGCTGGAAGTGCCGGCTCGGGCGCTGGACCTGGAAGGGCGTTCGATTCGGGGAGTGAACTTCTCGCAGTTCAGCGGCAAGGCAATCTGGGGTCGAATCGGCACGCTGCCGCCAGCGACTCGCGAAGTACGAGAGTTTGTCATCGCAGGAACAGTTCCACTCGTAGTGCAAGCTTCCAGTTTGCCGACGAAAGAAGATGACACACATCGCGCTGCGCAAAGTCACGGATCGCAACAAGAGTCACAAGCTGGAGGCTTGCACTACGGGAAGCACTTCGCCGCAGTTCGCGAAGCCAAACACTGGGTTGGAGCGTTTCCAATTGAGCATGACGGCTGGTATCGAGTCGAACTGAAGAACGAGATCGACAAGGCGAACTTGCCGATGCGGGAAGCTCGAATCACGGCGATCCCGGACAATGCCCCACAGATCCTGATCGAACGGCCCGGATTCGATCTGGTGCTCAGCGAACCGGTCAATGTACCGATCGTGATTGCGTCGTTCGACGATTTCGGATTGGGCGAATTAATTCTGTCGCTGCAACGCGGCGACGGCGGGTTCGTCGGGCGACCGGTCAAAACGTTTTCGACTCTCACGCGAGCTGATACGGCGCTCGTGATGCTCGACCTTTCGGCTGAAGGACTGAAGAACGGCGATGTTTTGAAGTACCGCGCCGAAGTTCGCGACCGCAAAGGGCAGTCAGCTCAAACTCAGGATTACCAAATCCGCATCGTTTCGAACGATCCGAACGCGGCCGACAAGCAGTTGGCACAGTTGGAGAAAAAGGAAGACGAGTTCGAGAAGAAGCTCGACAAGCTGATCGAAGAGCAAGCGAAGGTTCAAGAGAAATTGGAAAAGATTGCCGAGAAATACGAGCCGCTGACCACCAAGATCGAAGCCGCTCAGGACAAGGCTGAGAATGTTGTTGCCGAAGCGATCGAGAAGGCTGAGCAAGCTGCCGCCGAACAGGCTCAGAAGGATCCGGCCAACGCGGACAAGAACAAAGACAATCCGCCAACCAAGGATCAGCCGAAGCCGAATGTCGCGGCGAAGGATCAGCAAAACGAAAAGCCGCAACAGCCACCGAAGCTCGATCCGGCCAAGCTTGCGGAAATCGCCAAACTGGCTGAACCGCAGTTGGGCGAGGAGACTCAGAAGCAGTTGGCGGAACTCAAGCAGGAATTGGGGCAGGTTCAACAGCAGGAACAAAAGAACGCCGAGACCGCGAAGCAACTCGACGCGGAACTGAAAGACCTCGCCAAGGAAGCAGAGAAGCAACAGCTTTTGCCGCCAGAATTACAACGTGAAATCGCCGCGCTGTCCGAAGCATTTAAGGAAGCGGCGACCGAGCCTATTAAGAACTTGGCCGAAGAGATCAAGAAATCGACTGACGCGAAATCGAAAGATCCGAATCTCGATCAACTCGAAGCGAGGGCCGATCAAGTTCAGGAGAACCTGGAAGCGTTGAAGAATCGGGTTGAAGCTCTGCGCGAGGCGCAAAAAGATGCCAAGATGGACGCGGCGAAAGCTCTGGAACAATTGCAACGCGAGATGACCGAGCAGCGCGGCGAACTGACTGCTCAGGAATTGGAACAGTTGCGAGCCGCTATCGAAGCATTGCGCGAGAAGCTGCAAAAGCTCGCGGACGAGGAAGGCCAGATGTTGGAGTTCACGCCGGAAGCACCGGAATCGCTGCTGCCCGAAATCACCAACAAACAACGCGACCTTGAACGCCGAGCTGACAAAGAACTGGCAAAGACGAAAGAGTTGCAACGCCGAGACGACTACAAAGCTCTGAAGCAAAAACAAACGCCGCAGAAGCCGAACCCGCAGCAAGCGAACGACCCAACCGGTGATGAGCCGATGTCGGACGCTCCAGAAATGACTGCCGAGGAAAAGGCTGAGATGGCCGCTGACCTCAACGAACCAGATGCCGGGCCGACCGAAGGAGCCGACGAATTCAAACCGGTCTTGGCCGACGAACCGATGCCCGATGCGGCTCAGCTTGATTCGCCAGTCGATCAGAAATCGAAGCCAAACACGAAGTCTCAACAAAAACCGGCGAAGGACAAACCGCAAGCCAAATCGAAAGACAAGCCGAATTCGAAGCCCGATACGAAGGCAAAGTCGGATACGAAAACTCCCGAAAGCCGCCGAGAAGCGTTGGCCAACCGCGAGGAAAAGAAGCTCGATCAACTGAAAAAAGCTGACGAAAGTCTTGCGGCCGATCAGCGAGCGCTCGATGAGTTGCTCGGCGAACTGAGCGAACTAATGAACTCTGATGGCGACAAGCCCAGCGACGATTCGCCGATGCCCGCCGATGCGGCTTCGCCCGATCAGCCACAGGCATCGGAAGGCCAGGGCGAAAAGCCAGATGCCAAGAACTTGCCGTTGTCGCCGGAGCAATCGGCCGAACTTACCGATTTATTGAACTCGCCGAAGGCTCAAAAGGCGATGCAAATGGCGGCTCGAATGCAGGCGCTTCAAACGGGCGAATCAGCGGATCAACAAGCCAAGAAAACCGACAAGTCACCCAGCACTCAGTCACCGCTACTGAAGTCGAGCCCGAAGCCGATCGGCAATCTCGATCCAAACAAAGGGACGCAGTTTGCAATGGAGGCGGTGTTGCGCGATCTCGACCCAGCCACTCGTTCGCTGATCCTGAAAATGCAACCGCGTCTCCGCGAAGAGTTGCTGCAAGGTCTCCGCGACGAAGGTCCCGAAGGCTATCAACGTTTTATCCGCGACTATTTCAAACGCCTCACCAAAGCGGGGCAGGCAACGAAATAATTACCCCGCGTGTCCGAGACATCGTGGGATCAACAAGGTCGGAAGCGTTACAAGGAGGTCACGGTTCCAAAGAAAAACTCTCAAGGGAGCCTCGAAATGCATGAGCCACCACGTTCGGTGCGCGTTGTTTCGGTCGTCGCGTTGAACGACCTGCATCTGCAATTGGACTTCGACGACGGACTCAGCCGCACGGTCGATGTCACGCCTTACGTGCAAGGCCCGGAATACAAACAGGTCCGACTGAGCGAGAAATTCTTCAAGACGGCGCACGTTGAAAACGGCTCGGTCGTTTGGGATAATGGCTCAATGGTCGACGGCGACCTACTGCGCTTCGGCCCGCCGAAACCGCCGAAGCCCGAAAAGGCGAAGGCCGAAACCAAATCGGCGAAGCCAATTAGGCTCGCGTCGAAACCCATCAAGCCCAAATCAAAACCGGCCGCCAAGCCCGTGCCGAAGCTCGCCGCCAAAAAGACCGTCAAGGCGGTCAAACCCGCTCCGAAAAAATCCAAGCCCGCCGCCAAACCGGCCAAGGCCAAAGCCAAGCCGGCCGCCAAGCCCGCAAAGAAGGTGGTCAAGAAAAAGAAGTAATACGGTTTGGCGATTGATGAGGTCGGCTTTCCAATGAAATGAGGCGGTGTCGAGCCACCGCACTTCAGGACGAGCGCGGTCGGCTCAGGAGGGTGGGTCATGTCGTTTCGATTGATCGTGACACTGGCCGCTGTGTTGATCGCTTTTTCCTCCGTCACTTCGCTTCTCGCGGCTGATTCAGATGCGTCCATTCCGGCGGGCTTTCGACAACGCGCGGGACGAACCAAGGAATCGCTCGCAGCTGCTGGCGCGAACGAAGAATCGGAGCGTGCCGTCGCCGCGGCGCTCAACTGGTTGGCGCGACATCAGAATCCGGACGGAAGTTGGGGCTGCCACAAATGTCTCGGTCACTGCAAAGATCCGAGTTGTGCTCTGCATTCCGAAGCGAACGCCCCCGATTATCCCGTCGCGGCAACCGCGTTCGGCTTGTTGCCATTTCTGGCTGCGGGACAGTCGCACGAGTCCAAAGGTGCGTATCAACACGTCATACAAAACGGCGTGATCGCGATGTCGAAGATGCAGGACGCAGAATCTGGACGACTTTCCAATGCGATGTACGAGCACGCCTTGGGAACTATGGCATTGTGTGAGGCGTATGGCTTGAGCCAGGACAAGCAACTCGGTGAGTCCGCGCAGGGGGCTGTTCGATTTTTAGAGGATGCCCAGAACTTTGAAAGCGGCGGCTGGCATTACAGCCCGAGTCCGCCAACGGTCGGCGATTTGTCGGTCACGGGCTGGCAAATCATGGCCTTGCGCACGGCTCAAATGGCCGGATTGAAAGTTAAACCGCAAACATTTCATCGGGCCAGCCAATTCCTTGCGAGCGTATCGAAAGGAAAGGCGCTGGGGCTGGCGTGCTACTCGCCCGATGCGGGACCGACTCCGACGATGACGGCGATCGCGTTGTTGTGCAACCAATGCGCGGGACGAAAACCCAATGACCCCGCTCAGGAAGAAGGGATGGCCTATCTCGTTGCCAATCTCAATCAAGCCCGGAACAACACCTACTTCCAATACTACGCGACACAAGCCATGCACAATCGGCAGGGCTTGGAATGGCAACGATGGAACGAAAGGAACCGTGTCCAACTGATTTGGGAACAAAGCCGAGACGAATGTGCCGACGGAAGTTGGAGTCCCCACGGCAAGGGGCACGTTGCCGGACGATTGATGGCAACCAGCTTCAGTGCTTTGACTTTGCAGATCTATTATCGTTATCAGCCACTTCAACAAGTTGAAGTGAAGCCACAGCCGTAGCGTTTGCGATGAACGTCTACGCTCGATTCATCCCACCACATCGCCAATCCCTCAAACATCCACAACCCGCCTCATGCTTGAACGATTTCTACAACTGCTTGGCATTCACGAAGACGTCCTGAAACATTTGGATCGTGCGGAGTTGGTGTTTCAGCGGATCGAGGTGTTGTGGATCGGGGCGGTGTTGTTATTGCCGCTGGCGTGGATGGTTTATCGACGGCAGAAGCTGAATCTGCACACCGTGCCGACATGGTTGTTGGCGACCCTGTGCGTGACTCGTGTTTCGATTTTGGCGTTGTTGTTTTTGGTGTTGTCGGGGCCGTACTTGCGGATCGATCACAAGTTTGAACGGAAGCCAATCGTTGCGTTTTTGTTCGATCATTCGCAAAGCATGAGACTCCCGGCTGGGCCGTTCACGACAGATGACGAACTGAGCGAGGCGGCTCGTGCTGCGGGATTGATCCGCGAGTCAGAGTCGGCGAGTTCGGATCCGGCGAAGACGGACGTGGGGCAGGTTTCCAACCTACCCGGAACTGGAGATCAAAAGTCGGGTGAGCATGGAGCAGAGAAGAGCGCGCATAATGGAATCCTGCCCCACAAACTGGAGGACGAATCGCGGTTAAAGCTGCAAAAGATATCGCGAGCCAATTTGTCGCAAACGGCTGTGCGAGTTGCGGCGGATGATTTGCTGAAGCCGCTCGACAAGAAGTTTGATGTCAAATACTTGGCGTTTGCGCGAGATGTCGAAGCGTTTGTGTTTGATCCAGACAAGACGGAATCGCAATTGCCGGACGTCAATAGCGGGCCGTCGTCGTGGCTCGGCAGCGTCTTGCAGCATGTTGTTGATGACGCGGCTGGGCAGAAAATCGCGGGGCTGGTGTTGTTCAGCGATGGGCAAAACACCGGCGGGCGATCTCCGGCTGAGGCGGCTCGCGCGGCAGCTCAAGTCGGAGCGCCGATCTTCGCGGTGCCGCTCGGGTCGCCCAAACGGTTGCAGGATGTCTCTATCGTGGACTTGTACAACGTCGGCGAAGTCTCGATCGGCGACACGGTGCGAATCTCCGTGACGATCGAATCGCATGGTTTCAACAAACGGCCAGTCAAAGTCGAACTCAAAGAGGGAGACAAAATCCTCGACACGAAGGAACTCGTGTTGCTCGGCACGGAACAGCAGCAGACTGAATTGATCTTCGAGGCGAAAGAGGCGGGCGACAAATATCTGACGGTCAACATCCCGGCGTTTCCCGAAGAAGCCGAGGAATTGCGAACTAACAACATCGACCTAGCGTTCGTGCGAGTCAGCGACGAGAAGCTGAAAGTACTATTGTTGGACGGGCTGCCGCGTTGGGATTTTCGGTTCTTAAAGAACGACATCCGCCGCGACAACGGCTTGAAAGGTCGCACCAGCGACGAACCGGACGTGTTGACCGAAGCGGAATGGCGACGGATGTCGAGCGACGATCAAGCCGCTCGGCTGCCGAGCACCGTGAAAGAACTGAGCGAATATCACACGATCGTGATCGGCGACGCGTCGCCCGATCTTCTGCACGATGACTTTCGCAAAGCATTGATCGAAGCGGTTCGGGACAAAGGGGTCGGGCTGATCATCGAAGCCGGACCGCGCTTCATGCCGCAACTCTTCGATCGCGAGTTTCAATCGCTGCTGCCTGTCGTATTGCGAACTGGACAAGCGGCCGTGAACGGCATTGAGGCTCCGGCGTATAAGCCGTTCAAGATCGAGATCACGGGCGAAGGTTTGATGCACGAATCGCTGCGGCTGAACGATGATCCTGGCCGCAATGTTCAAGTCTGGTCGCAGATGCCGACGTACTTTTGGGCCTCGGCGGTCGAACGTCCGTCGCCTGCAGCGATAGTGCTAGCGCGCAATCCGAGCTTGGAGAATCGCTGGGGCAAGCAACCGTTGATCGCGTATCAATACGCTGGGAATGGCAAGGTCGCATTTGTCGGCATGGACGCGACGTACTTATGGCGGCAGAACGTCGGCGACCGATTTTTCTACAAGTTCTGGGGACAGATGATTCGCTTCGTCCGCCGCATCGACGACAGCTCCGAGAAAAAAGAAAGTCGCCTCATCGTGCGTCCCGTTCGAGTTCAGCCGGGCGAATCAGCGGAGATCGAATTGTTTGCCTTCACCGCCGATGGCCAGCCGCGAACGGACTCAACGGTCAAGGTGAGTACGCTCGGCCCCGCCGGTTCGCAGATGTTGGAGCTTGTTGCCGACAAGCAAGTGAAAGGCCGCTTCAGCGGCAAGTTCTCGCCCAAGGAAATCGGCGACCACAAAGTGCTGTATCAACCGGCCGATTCCCCCAAATCAGTCGAAGGTCAATTGCGAGTCATGCCGTCGTCCGAAGAACTGCGCGACCCGAATTTGAATCGCCCTATGTTGGAAACGCTCGCGAGCACAACGAACGGCAAGGTGATTTCTATCGCCGACCTCGCTTCGCTCCCCGCCTTGTTCAAAGGCGAACCGCTGTTGATCGCAGTCCACCGTGAAGCCAGCATTTGGGACAACTGGTTCACACTGCTACTGATCACGCTGATTTACGCGGTTGACGTCGGGCTGCGAAGGCTGAGCGGATTGAGCTGAACCTGAAACGTCTCAAGATCGAGATTTTCAATGTTTTCAGAGCGGAGCAAAAACCACGAACTCGGCAGAGGCGGGATCACGCTGGACTCGGCATCGAAAAAGGAAAACGGGCATGATGTTTCGATGGTTGGCGATCACTGTGCTGTTGTTGGTTCCAGAGACACCGTCATTCAGCGATTCAGCGGAACCGCTCCGTCCTGTGCGGATCGCGAATCCGGTCGATGGGCACATTCATCCGGCCGCTTGTGTCAGCCAGAAAGGGACGGTCGTCGTCACTTATGGCCGAGTCAATCACCGCGACTTGCGGATCACTCGCTCCACCGACAGCGGCAAGACGTGGTCCGAGCCAAGACCGTTTCAGCACACAATCGATAAGACCTATTACCCAGGTTCGCTGACGACGTTGGCGGACGGTCGATTGTTGCACGCTTGGAATCGTTGGAGCGAACCGACTAACGAAAAGGAACCGCGCTCGGTGCTGTACTCGCTTTCCAGCGACGACGGCCTGACGTGGGGCGAGTCGCAACCGTTGCCGCGAACTCCCGATGTGATGAGCGTCATTCGGCATCCGATTTGTGAACTGTCGGCCAATCAATGGCTGGTCTCGCTAAGCGATCGAACGTTTGTGTTCGACCCGACAACCGGCAACATTCAGTCGTTTGGTGATGACCGCATGCACGGCTTGATCCCGATCGTGCAGACGCCGAAAGGATCGTTCATCAGCGGTTCCGGATTGCGTTCAACCGACTCCGGAAAAACCTGGGAAGAGATCGCCAGATTTCCAAACCTGAAAGAACAAGGTTGGCGGCACGAAATGGTTTGCCTGTCGAACGGCTGGCTGTTGGCCTCGGAAATCCTCGGCCCCGGCGTTGGTGGCGAGACCATTCGATATCGCATCTCGCGCGATGACGGCGTCAGTTGGGATCACCATTTCGAGTACTACAACCCTGGCCGAGCGATCGGCGGCCGAGCCTGTCCGCGCACCGTGCAGCTCGACGCCGACACGATCGGTGTCGTGTTTTACGACGTGGACCCGAATCAAGACGGCGGCCCAGCACTGTTCTTTCTGCGAATCCCGATCACGCGTCTGGTGACACCTGCGAACCAGTGACCAATCCCAGTTCGATTAGCTTGGCAAGGCACTCATCTCGTTCGCGGCTGCGAGTCAATTCTCGCCACGAAGGATCTTGCACGGTGAAAAAATCCGCAGTCGATAGCGGGGGAAATTTCATTTGTTCGGCGGCGAATTGCATCAGCCGTTGAATGCAGCCAATTTCCAAGCGAGACAGGCCGGAGGCTTGCAAGCGGTAATCCTCGAATGCTTCCCAGACTGCCGGGAACAATGGCTGAACGATCTGTCGGCCGATCGCCGTTGAGTACTCGCGGATTTCCAATTGAGCGTGCGAGTCCATACGGAGAGCAAGGAAGTGCAGCAAGTTGTGCAAGTCAACTTTCCAGTAGGCCTCGGTATATGTTGACAACGGCAAGTCCTTGCGAGCTTGCTCGCGCGCGACGCCAACGTCGAGCCGTTCCTGATAGGTGCGGCGAGTTAACTCTTGTAACTCACGCTCCGCCATCGAGAGTTTTTCGCCGACATCGGCCGGCAAGAACTCTTCGCTCCCTTGGCGATTGGTCTGAGACTGTGACCGCCACTGATCGGCGGACGTGGCCTGAGTTGAGTCGATGGCGATCGAATACCGCGTGCTGTATTCGTTGACGTTTGCCGTCCGATGCCGAATCCACTGCCGCCAACAATCCATCGGGACGCGAACCAGAAATTTCAACTCGGCCATTTCAAACGGAGTCGTATGCCGGTGCCGTAGCAAGTAGCGAATCAAGGTCCGGTCGTCGGAAGCCTTCTTCGTTCCCTCGCCATAACTGACGCGAGCCGCCTGCACGATCGAACTGTCCTCCCCCATGACATCCACAAGGCAGACGAATCCGTCGTCCAAAACCGGGATTTTCTTCCAGCGGAGTTCGTTCAAAAGCTGCTGGCGATCGGTTGATTCAGGGGCTGCGGACATGTGCGGTCAAACGGTTAGAGGCCAAGTTTTTCCAAAAGAGGCGGGAATTTAGAGACAAGTTCAGACAAAATCCACGACCTGCCCGAACTCGTTCTTTCCCCTCGCAGGCGCTCCGACGCTTCGGGGCACGTTCTTCCTTTTGGCCGCTACTTCACTTGAATCACACCCACCGGCAACCGAAATCGAATCGGGGTCAGACGATCGTCGCGAAACCAGTCACCGTTGATGATTCGCGTGACTTCGCCGCCGGTGGCGAGGCTGGTGTTGTCGATCGGTCGCTGTGTGGCGACAACAACGTCCGCCACGATCACCAATCGCACCGGCTGTTGAGACTCGCGGGCCGCGTCGATCTCGGCTTTGCTGAGTTCGATCTGCTCGCCGTCGTCGTCATCGGTCAATTTGATGAGTACGAGAAACTCGGAGGCGTCTGCTGCGCACTTCAATGGCCACGGCTTGGATTCCGCCATACGTTCGACTCGGAATCCGGCCGATTCCAAGTGTTTCGCGGCGACTTCTATCGCACGAGCCAACCGAGCGAGATCTCGTTCAACGGCGGACAACGGCAGCGGCATGACGGCGGAAACTTGTTGAATCCCAGATTCCGGCGCGTCGCCGACCGAAGCCGCGACCTCCGTCGGCCAAGTCTGTTCCAATTTCGGATTGATCCGTCGTGCGGCGGCGAAATCCCTTTCAGCGTTCTCGCGTTGTCCGATGGATGCGAACGCGACCGCTCGGTTCTGCAACGACAGCGCGTGTTTCGAATCGAGCTTGAGCGCCTGATCGTAATCCTCGATCGCACGGTCGAACTTCTTCAGGTCGAGGTACACGTTGCCGCGATGAAAGTACGAGATGGCCGAGCGTCCGTCATTGCGGATCGAGGTGTCGTAGTCCGCGAGCGATTTGTCGAACTGGCTCAAGTCGTGATACGCCAAGCCACGATTCCGAAACGCTAGCGCGTTATTCGGCTCCAGATCAATCGCCCGCTCGCAGTCTTTGATCGCCGCCTGGAAGTCCTTGAGCTGAGCGTGGGCCACTGCGCGGTTGTTGTAAGCCCGCGCTAACGCAGGATCGAGCTTGATTGCCTTCGTGTATTCCTTGACCGCCTGATCGAATTGATCCAACTGCCCGTAAACGACCCCGAGGTCGTAGTGCAGCATTGCCTCCGTCGGTCGCTGCTCGATTGCACCACCATACGCTTCCACGGCCTCGGAAAACTTCCCTTGCCGTTCCAACACCCGCGCTCGTTCGATGAGAACCTCAGGCGTTTTCGACGACTCCGAACAACCGCTGAGAAAACCCAAAACACAGATGACAAGACCTGCGTGTATTCTCTTCATAATTTTTCTCCGAGGGGTAAAGTCACCGGTCCGCAGTGACGGCTAGTGCTATTAGAATTTGAGGACGTATTTCGATAGCCGTATTTCGCCAGAACACGGGCTTTGGCCATTCGGCCGCGTTTTGGCGAAACGCGGTTACAAAGACATTTCTGCTGGGTGACCTCGTTTGTTGTGAGCCAACATTTGTTCGATCAATCGCCGAGTTTCGCCGAGTGACGGTGCCGCATCCAAGATGGCCGTATGATCGGATTCGAGCCAATTGCCGATCCGCTGCCGCTGATCGGCTTGCAAGACATACACAATCGGCGCGTTACATTCGGCGTCCTTGCATTGCGCGTGAAAACTTTCGATCTCGCCATCGTTGAGCTGTGTACCCATAACCAGTATCGCGTCGGGATACGAGTCGCAGGCCTGCTCGATCGCGTCGGCGATTTCAACCGCCAACAAACAGCGAAAGCCTCGCGATGTGAAATACCGAAACAGCCGGAGCTGAATCGCGGCATCGCGCTCCAGACACAGTACGCAGCGCCGGCTCAGTGGCCGCATTGCAATCGCTTTCGCCACCGGAATTGTCGGTTGGGGCTCCGTGCCGATCGCCGTCCCGACCTTCGTTTCCTCCCGCAAAGTAATTGGCCGTGCGATCGGCCGAGCCAGCTTCGCGCGGTCCATCTCTACCGGCCTTTCCTCGGCCAGATTCAAACGCGAATTGACGGGGATCGTCGGCGAGTGCCCGTTCCGCTTGTGACCATTGACCGGAGTCGCCACCAACCTCACCGATGCGCTGACTTTCGTGGCGGTCTCTTCCGCCGAGTTCGCCATTAGTGACGCCATTAATTGGTCGTCAATCTTCAATTCCGCCGTTTCGCCAACAGCCACGTCCTTCACCCCGAAGACGATCCGCACGTGGTTCGCACCATCGAACGCCAATCGCCACGCCGCACGACGTACGTCTCGCGATTCGGCGACATTCAACCGCCGGACCACAACCTTGTGCCGATGTAGGCAACTCAGAGCACGCTGCATGATCTCCGGCGGCACGAACGCCAAATAGCCGAACGTCATGATCAGCCCGAATGTCCACATTCCCATGAACGCCCCGATGCCGAAGTGCATACACACCCCCATCAGCAGCACGAATGGCCGCAATGTCCGATTCCAGATCGTGGCGGAGAACGACAGCTCCCACAGAATCGTGACGTGCGTCATCCAATTGACAATCCACGGATACCACACCAACCAGGTCATGTCGGTCGATTGGTATTCTGAATTGGCGAAGGCACGCCACATCGCGTCGCCGCTCCACCACGCGGCACCTTGCAGCTTCGCCGTGCCGGCATAGAAGTAGATCACGCAGAAATGAATCTGCGTCAATCGCGTCGCCAGCCCCGTCGAAACGCACGGAGTCCGCTCGAAATTCGGTGTCGCTCCCACCGACAACGACTGCCGCGCCGTGCGATATCGTTGAATCAGCCGGTCAATCGACAGCGTTGCCCCCGAGGGTCCAATCGCCAAGTAAAACGTCAGGATCGTGTTGACTTGGTCCAATCCGTAGTTCGCGAACTGCGCGCGATACGAGTACGAAATCGAGATAATCAGCGACAAGATCGACGTGACTCGCGTCCACAAACCTAGCCAAAACAGACAGATCACGCACAAGCACACCCCATGAGCGGTCACATGCCACGCTTCCGGCACGTACCACCAGAATGAAAAGATCAACTCCCCGCGCTGAAACACATCCATAAGCGCGGGACTCATCCAGCCACGCTCGCTGAAGAAGGCGGGCAAATTCGTCCCCCATACGATGTGCGTGTACAGAAGCATGCCCCCGACCAATATCCGCATCACGCCCAAGACGATCGGATCGGCGGGAGTAAACCAGAATTGTTCCCAGGCGGCGGCGACGCGACAGACACGAGCGGTCAGCCACGACACGGCGGTCCTCACAACGCGTCCCATGTAAACGTCCCCAGCGGCTCTTCCTCGAATGAATCAGGATCATTGAGGCTCCCTCCCGCTCGGATTCGCTCCATCGAGGCCAAGTAGTGCGTGACGCGTGATACCGTCACTCGCTTGGCCTTGTTCTCACGCAACAGATTCCGCGCATACGACCGCACCAACACCTGCTGTCGCTCCGGCGATTGCCCACCCAAGAATTCACTGAGCATGAAATGCCGGTGATACATCAGCCGAGGCCAAATCTGCCTGTTGGGAAATCGCCCCGTCTTCGTCGAGCCGTCGTCAAACTCCAAGACGTACGACACCAACGTGCTCCCGCCTGGCTCCGGCGAAAAGAAATGAAAGCCGTGATTCAAATACATCAATTGCAAATAAGGTGCGGCGAATTCCCAACCCCGTTGCTCCACACGCGACGACGGAGCCACCGACGCTGGTGCGATCACAATCGCAAATAAGTGGTAGCACAACCAAACATTGACCAACCCAAACCCAGCACGCTTCAACCAACGCGGCGACCGTGATGGCTCATCACCAAGGCTCGGTACGTCATGTCCCGCGTCAAATTCTGGTTGCGTGATCGTCATCAAATCGGCCCGGAATAAATGAGGAGGGGAGCCGAAACTCCCCTCCTTCTATCAACTCGCAAGTTGTCGTTCGATCGAGCTTGTCCAAATCACTCGGTTCGCTGGCCTCATGATGCAGACCGGATTTCGCCCTCACGATTAACTTCTCTCGTGACGAAACTCCGTTACTTCTGAGCCACGGCCAACTGCTTTTGATCGGTCTCGATGACCGCCAATTCGAGCTGTTGACCAACTCGAACCTTGTGGCTGACTTCTGCTGACAACGTTTGACCGTCGCGAGCCACTTCCACTCGCACTGGATAGGTGTAGTCCTTGCCAGCAACCTTCAACGGGATGCGGAAACGGCGAGTTGTTCCGGTCAGCGTCATCCGATGATCGACCAAGTACACTACGGCGTTCTCCGGCACCGACAAAATCAACAGCGCCGACATACCCTGCTCCGCTGCTCCGGCCTTCGGCTCGGGAGCTTTTTCTTGAGGCGGAGCAGACGGCTGAGCCGGAGCCGCTGGTTGTGTATGGTAGTGCACTGCACCACCACTGGCCCCGCTGCTGCCACTCGATCCGCTCGAACCATGCGATCCATAGCTGCCACCCGACGAACCGCTAGAGCCATGAGACCACGATACCCAGCCCGATCCACTGGACCCGGACGAACCGCTGGAGCCACTTGAACCGTGCGAGCCATACGATCCGCCGGACGAGCCCGATGAACCACTTGACCCATACGAACCTTTGTATTTCTTGGCAAATGCCTTCGAGGGCATCAACGCACCCGACGCGATCGCCACCACCAACGCTCCCTTCACCATCCAAGCCAGGACTTTGCGCATGAGTCGTCTCCTTTTTTCAGCGTCTAAGAATGAGGTGACGCATGCCACCATGCGTCTTCACCAAGATTTCGAATTCGGTCCACAGAACGAGTGCCGGACTCGGCCAGCGACAATCGAATCAGAACTTTCACAGGGCAATCCGAAGTACGTTTGACCTCGAAACTCAACACAAGTCTGGGGGCTACCTCCCTCCGGCTCGCCTGGGTAAAGCATAGGGCGACGAATCTAATCAAATGGATGACTTTGTCAATTAGGATGACTGGATAATATGGACAGATTGGGTTGATTCTACTGAAGACGATTAACATCTTCTCGGAAAAATAGGCCGTCCAGAAAACTCCCCTATTGCTTTTCGTGATGGAGGCCATTTGCCATAACTTCCAACTCACACTCAAAGGAACGTCAACGTGGAGGGCGTGGGAACTTGTTCGGATCATGGCTCCCGTCAATGCGAATGGCGCCAACAACTCCAGTAAGCAAGACGACTTGGCATGCCAACTTTGAAGAGGCTCAGAAAGAAGCCAAACAAATTGGGTTGCCGTTAGTGGTTCACTTTTACGCCGACTGGTGCGGTCCGTGTCAGAGCATGGAGCAAAGCGTGCTCAACTCGGCCGACTTGAAACAGCAGTTCGGCAAGACGATTGTCGGAGTCAAAATTAACAGCGACCAGCAAGCGGCGCTGACTCAACGCCTGCGAGTTACCGCACTCCCGACGGATGTTTATTTCGATCCGAACGAGACCGTGGTTATGTGGTGGGCCTGAACGGCCAATCGCCGGTGACTTTCAATCGCGAAGGGATTTGGAAATCGGGATCATCCGAATTCGCGGTGACACATCGCGGCGTGAGTTACCGTCTATGCGACGCCGATGAACTCGCCGAATTCCAAGCTGAGCCGGATCGCTATGTCCCCAGCTTGCACGGCTGCGATCCGATCGTGTTTCAATCGGAACGAAAACTTTCCGCCGGCAAGACGCACTGGTCTGCTACACACGAAGGCCGACTGTATTTCTTCACCAACGCTGCCACGCGTGATCGTTTTCAAACCGACCCCGCTCGCTTCGCCGTCAACTTGAAGATTCAGTTCTTCCGCGAACAATCTAAGGACGAAGTGTCGATGCGTTGAATCGAACCGAGTTTTGATCAGCCGGAACTCGTAATCGGCAAGTTGATCAGCAACCGGGGTTAACGGGACCTGCATCGCGTGAGACAGACTTCTAGGCACTGTCCCTTAAATCTCATTTCAACAGCCAGCGGATGATCCCGGTTTTTACAACGGCGAGGTAGTGGCGGATCTTATTCTCGTAACGAGCGGTGATGCTGCGTTTCTCGTTGGGCCAGCCGATGGCTCTTTCGACCACGTTGCGGCGGCAGTATTTGGCTTTGTCGAAATCGAGATCACGTTGTTCGTTCGTCTTGCTGGCAATGACGTCTTCGATGTGGCGGCGTTTGAGCCAGGTGAGATTCTTCTTCCCACTGTAGCGCTTTTCGCCCGCCACAGTTTAGGGCCACGCTGAGTTTATCCGTGAGTATAGCGGAACGGTTTTGACGCGGTCTCGAATTGCGTGGTTTCGTGAGTTTGGCCTGGTGTGCCGATCACGTTCAGTGGCGCTTGACCGCCATCAACGACGTGCAACTTCGTGCCGAAGCCGCCTTTTGAATATCCCAGGCCGTGATCTTCCGGCTCCAACGGGGCGCTCTTCGTGGTTCCCCACGCACAGCGATGAGCGCGAATGTTGCTGCCATCCACGTCCCACTGCTTGCGATCAATGAGTCCTTTTGCATCACGCTGGCGGTCGAACGCCGTCAACACGTCGTCCTACACTCCCGCACGTATCCAACGCCGAAACTTATTGAAGACCGTCTTCCATTTCCCAAACTCTTCCGGAAGATCGCGACAGGGCACACTCGTCGCGAGCAACCAACAGATGACGCGGGCCACCAACCGATGAGTCACCCACGGGCGGCCACGCCGAGGCTTCTCCGAAGGCAACAACGGTTGCAATTGATCCCATTCTTCGTCCGCGAAAACACACCGCATGACTATTTCCTGTGCCAGTCCAACGAGACAAAAAATCCAGCACGATTGGCAGCTATTGTCTTTCATCCAAAGAACCAAGATTTGCGGACAGTGCCTAGTAATGCCCTTCGGCATTGGAACGACCGATCGGCGAGACTACCTTTCAGCCAACTTCATTCCATTTATTCGGTTGATCGATCAATTCGACCAAGAGGGTTGAGATGGTGGCGGCTCTCGCCTCAAGTGGGTTTTTCCATGTCACACCGGCACAGACGTGGATGCTCGTCGCCGTCGTATTCGTCGTGGGTTTAGCGATCGGTCCTCTGTTGGCGGCCTGTACGAATCGGCTGTGCGACTCGCCCCCCGGCCAACATGAACGAATCGCGCTGGCGATTTCGACGGCGATCATGTTCGCGCTGGCAACGTGGATTATTGTGGATTGCGAAGGTCAGTGGATTCCGGAAGTCCGGCCAGACTTGTCCTGGCGGTTCGGTCGCTTGGGATTCCATCTGATCTTGTTGGCGTTGTTATTGACCGCGACCGCCACCGATCTGCGCGAATACATCATCCCCGACGAAGTCGCGTACCTTGGCATTCTGCTCGGTGTCACAATCGCGACCGCCAGTGGAGACGTGCAGCTCATTCACCTGTGGGTCGACTGGAATCATCCGCTGGTCGAAATGTCTGGCCAGTACGTTCCCGAATGGATCGGACGGCACCCGCATTGGCACGGACTGGCATGGAGTCTCGTTGGCGCGGCCACTGGAGCGGGCATTACCTGGGTCGCGCGAGGGATTTCCTCGGGGATACTTGGCCAAGAAGCGATGGGGCTCGGCGACGTGACCTTGATGGCGATGATCGGAGCCTTCCTAGGTTGGCAGCCGGTAGTGATTGTGTTTGCCATCGCGCCGTTTTGCGGAATCATCGTCGCCTTGGTGGCCAAGTTGTTATTCAATCGGACTTACATCCCGTATGGCCCGTTCTTGAGCCTCGCCGCACTTCTGGTGACGTTCTTTTGGAAATGGATCTGGCAATCGGAACCGCTCCCGCGCGTGTCGATCCGGCGACTCTTCGGCGATGCCATCGGCCTAGCCATTCTGATCGGAGTGTCGCTGGTGTTGTTGATGGTTCTGCTGTCGCTCATCCGCTGGTGGAAGAATTCCGAACTCACCCGAAATGTCAGCGTGGGCGAGCATTCCGAAGAACGATGAATGTGCCGCATTAAAAGCCCGATGCTCAAGCGACTAGATATCAACGCACACACTCACTCGCTTGCTCTTCGGGCTTGTATCTTCCGTCCCTCAGCGCTTGAGTCCCAGCATCACATCCACGACGATGACTGCGCTTTGGGTTACTCCCCTCGTTACGTCACAGAGCACATGGCCAAATTTCTTAAAAATCTGTTCGATAAAAAGGGCGAGAAAGTCGATCTCGCCCGGCGGTTTGAATTGCTGGCACGCGTCGGTCAGGGGAGCATGTCGAAAGTCTGGCGCGCGCGCGACTCCATGAGCGGTCGCATTCTGGCGATTAAGGTGCTCGATAAAGCCAAGACTGATCGCTTTGAAGCTCGCTTTCAGGGACTCAACAAACCTAGAGAAGGGGTCATTGCCTCAAGTCTGCAGCATCTGAATATCGTCAAGACGATCGAGTTCGGTACCACGACCGCCGATGAACCGTATCTCGTGATGGAGTTTGTCGAAGGGCTGAGTCTTAGTTATTTGGTTGACGCGCAGAACGAGCAAATGAAAGAAAACTGCTTGAACTACATCATCCAAATTGGCGAGGCGGTCGATTATTTACACCGTCAAAACTGGATTCATCGCGACTTATGCCCCCGCAATGTGATGGTCGACCAGGACAACATCGTCAAGCTGATCGACTTTGGACTGGTGGTCCCGAACACTCCCGATTTTCAAAAGCCTGGCAATCGAACCGGAACGGCCAACTACATGGCTCCGGAATTGATCAAGCGGCAACGAACCGATCATCGGCTCGACGTGTATTCGTTCGCAGTCACTGCCTACGAGATGTATACGAAAAAACTCCCTTGGGACGTGGCCGCTCAAGAGACGTTGGACACAGTCTTGCAGCACATGAACAAGCCGCCGCGGCCGATCGACAAATTGGTTCCCAACATCGACCAGCGTGTGGCCGAAGTGATCATGCGCGGTCTGAAATCGAACCCGGACGATCGTTGGTCAACGCTCAGCGAAATGTTGGTTCCGTTGCGAAAAGCCCATGAAGACATCGAAAAGAAAAAGGTGATCGAACGTAAACGAAAGGCGGCCGTCGCGAAGAGTCAACCTGCTTCCGTTTCGGCACAGGCAAAATCGAAACCCGATGAAACCGACGATTTCTACGGCGAACTGTTTTTAGGTAAAGCCGCTAAGTCGAATTCGACGGGCAAACGCTCGGCGGGGCCTGTTTCGACGACGAACGCGGTGTCGTCCAGCCAATCCAAGCCCGTCGATTCGCGTCCGTCGCCGAAACCAGAGTCCATCAAGCCGTCGGCATTGGCGATCACCGAGGACGACGAATTCGACGGCATTGAGATCGAAGTGGAAGGCCATTACGACACACCCGACGACGATGCCGACGAACCGCTGCTGCAACTTCCTGAAGACGACGAAACGCCGACATCCGCGTTAGCCGTCAAGAGCCAGCCAATCTTGGATGACGATGACTTGATCGACGGCATCGAAATCGAAGTGGATGGTCCTTCAGATTCGAGCCGGCCATGACATCGGAACCAAGAATTGTTGCGGGATTCGCGATGTGTCCGGCCTGCTTGCAAGTCGTCCTCTTGGGTCAGATACTTTTTCAGAGCGGCATCGAAATCATTCCCAGATCCAAAAACGTGCTGCTTGCCACGGATCATTTAGCCCAGTCCCCGGCGGAATGTGGAAAGTTGTTTGTGCGCCCATAGCTCAGTTGGATAGAGCAACGGAGTTTTAAGCAAAACAGTGTCGCTGCGGACGTTTTCAGGACAAGCAACAAATGCCGTGTTTTTCAATGTTTGATCGCTTCGCCGCGTCTGCTCTGAACAGCTACAAGCGACCGAAAACAATGCTTAGCGGGCGTAGCTACTTCCGCAATAGAGCAACGGATCCTTGATCCCGGTGATGGACCACTGCGATGTTGATGGAAGTCATCGCGTTTGACTTCCACGTCACGGCCAACAATGCCGCGCCGTCTCGGCCATGAGGTTGCTGGAGTGCTTCGCCGTGATCGTCGCTGCTGTGCATTTCGTTGCCGAGCAAAACGGTCCACCGCGACTGTACTTGATTTGCAAGCGATCAGTTCGGCGAGCACTCGGACAGGATTCCTTCGATTGAAAACTGGAGAAGCGATGCAAATGAGGTGAGTCAGTATCGCATTAGAGGCATTGAGTCAGGTGGCCAAATCCGCGCACAGAACTTCGGCTTGTTCCAGCACCTGCTTGGTGGCTTGGTCTTGGTGGTCGGGTGGGTAGTCGGATACTGTTTCTCAACCGGATGATCGCCTTCGTGGATTGGAGCGGCTTGGAAGTTCTGCTGATCTACTACCCACCATATCACAGCAAATACAATCCGATCGAACGATGCAGGTCGGCACCGGAACAGAAGTGGGGCGGATTCTACCATATCGTGTCGTCCTGAGTTGTGCCGACGGTGAAGTCGAGTTAAGACGACGGTGTCGCGTGGCTGCTTGTGTCGCGCTGAGCCTGATGACGAACCGATGGATGGAGGTGCGATGGCAGCCTCGAATGACGAACCGCGCGATGGCTTTGGGGCTTCGGAACCGATCGACAACGGCACCGGGTTTGATGAGTCACCGTTTTTGAACACGGTGTTGCAACCGAGTCCGATTCCTGAGGCTAGCCATCCGAATGTTAGTGAGACGCCGGATGTGAACGCGGCCACGGTGTCGAATGCCACCGTCGAACCGCAGCGAGCGGCGAAGTCGGCGGTGCCGCTGCGGGAGATTGGGGATTACGAGATTCTGAACGAGATAGCGCGCGGCGGCATGGGAGTGGTTTATCTCGCGCGGCAGAAGCGGCTGAATCGGTTGGTCGCGGTGAAGATGATTTTGGCTGGGCAGTTGGCGTCGGCCTCTGACGTCAAACGATTCTACTCTGAAGCGGAATCAGCGGCGAAGCTCGAACATCCACATATCGTGCCGATTCACGAAGTCGGCGAGCACAACGGGCAGCATTATTTTTCGATGGGATATGTGGATGGGCCAAGCTTATCGAAGCTGTTGCAAGACGGGCCGTTGGCTCCACGTGATGCGGCCGACTTGTTGGCGAAGATTGCGGACGCGGTGCACTACGCTCACCAGCAGAAAATCATTCACCGCGATCTGAAACCGGCGAACGTCCTATTGCAGCGGATCGAAGGCCGTGGGTCGAAGAGCGATGCGGACACGACACGGCTGTCGACCTCGCATCGAAGTTCGGTGAAGTCGGGAGTTCCCAAGAGCGGGTCGTCGAGTACGGCTCACGGCGTGACGAAAGACGATGGCGGCGCATTTGGATACTTGCCAAAAGTGACCGACTTCGGGTTGGCGAAACAGACCGAAGCGGACAGCGGGATGACGTCGAGCGGACAGATTGTCGGAACGCCCAGCTACATGCCTCCGGAGCAAGCGGCCGGGCGAATTCATGACATCTCGCCGAAGAGTGACGTGTATTCCCTCGGAGCGATCTTATACGAGATGCTCGTGGGGCGTCCGCCGTTTCGAGCGGCAAGCGTGGTGCAAACGTTGCGGCAAGTGATCGAACAAGAGCCGGTCAAGTTGCGGCTTTTGAATCCGAACATCGATCGCGATTTGGAAACGATCTGTTTGAAGTGTCTCGAAAAACCGACGGAGCGGCGGTACGTATCGGCTGGCGAGTTGGCAGATGATCTGCGGCGGTTCTTGAAGGGTGAGCCTGTTCTTGCTCGGCCGGTCGGGCCGATCGCGCGGGGATGGCGATGGTGCAAGCGAAAGCCGCTGGTGGTCGGTTCGATCGTCGCAGGGTTGTTGGCGGTCTCGGCGATGTCGATCGCGTGGCAAGCGCGGCTGGCGGCGGATCGGGCAACTCAATTGGGATCATTGCAACTGGCGTTTGCCAGCGGAATGGATGAACTCGCGTTGGAAGCGGGAAGTTTGAGGCCGTTGGAAGCGTCGATCGCCGCGCTTGGGACGTTTGATCGAAAGACTGCTAAAGAGGCTCGCCAGAAATTGGATGAGCGGTTTCAGTTGCTGCTCGAGCGGGCGATCAAGCAGCCGCGGTTGAGTGATACGGATCGGAACCGCATTGAAGTGGCGCTCGACTTGTTGATGTCTCGTGATGCCGTTGCGACGAAGCGGCTGCGGGATGAGTTCACGAAGCGGCTTGGTGGCTGGGAAATCGTGACCGATTTGGCGTCACCGTTTGCAAAACTAGATTCGTTTCTGCCGACGGGACGCGTGACGGTTGTGAATGAGCGATTGAAGGTGGCAAACGTTTTGCTCGGCCAGCCGTTGCCGGGAGAAACCGAAGTGACTGAGTTGCCGGTCAAGTCGTCGATCAGCGTGAGCGGCAGCTTGCGGTGTGAGCTGACGTTTGATGCCGATTGGGATCAGGCGCGGCGATTCGGCGTGTCGTTGGGTGATCCGAAATTGGGGACGCATCAATTCCGGTTGGAAGCACCGGCAAATTCGATTCGTGGAGGAGATGACGACGGCTCGTTCTTGTCGTCTGCGAAGTCAGGTCCGTCGAACGCGATTCAGGCTGGCGAAGCGGCGAACAAATCGGAACCAGAGTTGTCTGAATTGCCACAAGCTCAGCGTGGGACATTCGCGGCGGCGCGGGTGCATGGCGAACGTGTGACATTGGAATTGCGACGCGGCGAGATCGTGCTGCAAAAGTTGGAGTTGCTCGCCAGTCAAATTCCGACTGGGCCTTTGCGGTTGCTTGTTGAGCGAGACGGAACGCGGTTGACCGCGCGGCTGAATGATCTGGAAACGCTGCGGTTTGATGATGTGTTGCCGCCGGAGTCAGGCGAATCACCCACGCTGACTTTGGACTGGCCAAGTGCGGCATCGCTGATCGGTTTGCGGGTCTCAAAGCGGCTGGCTGGCGAATCATTGAATCCGTTGCAGCGTGCGGACGAACATTTTGTGAAACGAGCGTGGGCTGAGGCGGAGCGGCTGTATCAAGAATTGTCCGGAGGCGACGTCAATATCGAGACGCAGCGTGAGGCTCAATTCAAGCGCGGCCTGTGTCTGCGTGAGTTGCAGCGGTCGGATGAGTCGGCAGCGTTATTCGAGCAATTGCTGGCCGTTGAAGATGAGCGGTTGTCACCGGCGGCGGGATGTCAGTTGTGGTTGGTGCGGCTCGAACAAAAGAAGGGAGTGGACGCGGATTCGATCTTTGAGTTACTGCAAGCTCGGTATCGACCGGAGCAATTGGCTCGGCTCATCACGCGAGAGACGCGAGATCGCATCGTCAAGCAGAACGCGCATCAGTTTCAGGTCGTGGAGCAACTCTTCCGGCATGAGCCAGAGCGAGTGCGGAATTTGGAGCGTGTCGCGGCGATCGATCGGTTGCTCAGCCCGGATGGTCGTGGATCGCTGATGGTGCAGATTGAATTGCATCGGGCATATCGGTTCGAGGACCGGTTGGAGGACGCGCTGCGTGTTTTGGAAGGATCGTTACCGCCTCCTGATCACGGTGAGGATCGCATTCTGTTGCGTCACAAAGCTCGATTGCTGCGTCAGGTTGGTCGGCCGCGCGATGCGTTGAAGTTCGTGTTTGATTGGTTCGATGCTCGCAAGGATCGGCCTGATGAGCTGTTCGATGAATTACGGATCGAAGCGGCTCGGTCGTATATCGCGCTGGAAGACTGGACGAACGCGGAAGTGCAGTCCGATGCGGTGTTGGTCACGGGTGGGCGATTGGGGTGGGGTGCGCATGCGTTATCTTCGGCGGCGTTGATGAAAGGTTTTCTGTTGGAACGGCGCGGGGCGGGCCGGCAGGCGGAGCAATTGTGGCGAGACGCTTTGCGGCGAACTCGCGACCACCAACATGCACCGGGCATCACGGGCAGTGGGTTCGTTGACGAGATGATTCTCGGATCGTTGGCGGATGAGCCGATGCAATTCGAGTCGGAAAAGATCATGTCGGCTCTCGGCCAATTCGGCGGGTTGGGTGCCGTCTCCGCGTTGGTTCGAGCGGCGATCAGTTCGGCGTCCATGGAGACGACTCTGCGGCACATGTGGCGTACATCGCGCGGCCGCGAATGGGCACGACGGTATGCCTTCGATCAAGTCACGATGCGGCAGCGGCTGTGTGTTCCGTTGCATGTGTTCGGGGCGGAGTTCATTCGGCGGAATGCGTTGGGCGACGTTAGTGATACGGCACATGAGGCGCTGAGTTGGGAATTAGCTGAGCACGTCATAGACGGAGTGCTCGTGAGTGGCTCGTTGAAGTCAGGGCAGGTCGTGCAGTTCGGCGTGACCTGGAAAGGGAGTTTTGGGCTGCTCGGCTGGAAGACGCTGGCTCCGACTTTGGACGAGCCGACTCGCGCGTTGTCGGCTGTCGTGCTCGCTCAGCGAGCGTTGCGTTTGAATCAACCAGGACCGGCGAATGAGTTGCTCAAGTTGGCGACGAAGTTGAAGTCGGCTCACGAGGGCGCGGCGCAGGTCGCGGAGTCGGACCTCAAACTACTGGAGGCGAATCTCGGAACAGTCAGCTTGGAATCAGAATGGCCTGAGCCGCTGACAGTGATTTTGGAATCGGACGGCACTGAGCCCAAGTCGGTGAAGCTGGAAGCGAACGGACAGGGGGAAACGAATATTCCGGCAGGAAAGTATCGGTTGCGAATCGGTTCGCTGGCTGATGCGACTGATGGGACTGATGTGGTGACGGGTGATCGGAGTTCGTTGGCTCAGATGCGTATGACGCCTGCGACTTTGATGGTTCCAGCGGCGGGGCGAGTGAATGCGCGAGCCGCGTGGTTGTGGAAGCCCAACAACGACGTCGGACTGTCCGGCTTGGTCAGCCGTCCGGCGAAATTGCCCAACGTGGGGCGCTGGCAATTGATTTGGGGGACATCGTCGATCACCGCTGGGCCGGTATTTCGGCCAGATGGTTTGGAAGGAGTATTCGTTGGCACAGATGGATTCGTTCGTTGGTTTGATGTGGCAAATGGTCGCACTACCGGAGTGCTCCCGATAGGCGAAACGCCAATGAACGCTATCGTGTGGTCACCAGATGGCCAATGGATTGCGATCGGGGGAATTGATCAGCGGGTGACGCTGATTGATGCGAAACGCAAGACGCTGCGTTGGTCATTGCCTATTCGGAATGATGTAAAATCGCTGGCTTGGAACCCGCAGAGTGATCGGCTGTTGGTCGGGGCTTCGCATGAACTGCAAGTGTTCGACGAATTTGGTCGCACGATAAGGCGTGTTCTGGTCCCCCAGATGGCATCTTTTGTCGTCTGGAGTTCGACTAACGATTGGCTTGCGACGGCGGTGTTCGGCGGCGAGGCGATCACAGTCTGGTCGTGGCCGAAGTGCGAACCGATCCGCTCATTGCCGTGGAGCAAACCGAATTTGCAGCAGATGTCGGTGAGTCCCGACGGTCGCTGGTTGGCAGCGGTTGGAGATCAAGAGACGCTGAAGATTTGGGACACCCGCAATTGGCGGTTGGCTTATGATCACCCGGCGGGACAGTCGCAGTTTCTCGATGTGAAGTGGCATCCGCGCGGCAATTGGCTGGCGGTCGCGAACAACAACTCCGGCCTGTTCTTTCACTGGGACAATGAAAAACTGGAGCCGCTCCCGCCGCTCGAAAAGTTGTTGTCACCGTGGATCAGCGTCAGTCCCAACGGCACGCGGTTGGCGACTCGCAATCACCATCGGCGGTTGCAACTGGTCGATTTGGAAACGCAGCAGATTCAGGATTTCGATGGCGGCGTGGCAACTCCTTCGGCACACGATTGGTCGCCAACAGGCGAGTCGCTGGTGTTCGGTTTGCCCGACGGAACGCTCGGCACATGGAATCCGCAAACGACAAAAATCAATCGGCAGTGGCAACAAATTGGCGGTGTTCACGCCGTTCGCTGGTCGCCCGATGGCCGATTGGTGGCGATGTGTGCTGACTCCCATTTGCTTCGAATCTGCAAGCCCGACTTTTCGGTGCTTTCGGACATGCCAAAACTCGACGCGACACCAAGGGCGATTGCATGGCATCCCGACGGCTCGCAACTGGCAACATGCGGCGACGAGAACCTCGTGCGGTTGTGGCATCTCAATGGTCGAGCCGGCTCAACGCTGTCGGCTCCCGGCGCGCAGCGACTGCATTCGCTGGATTGGTCGCGCGATGGCCGGCAACTTGCGGCGGTCGGACATCCGGGCAAACTCTGGCTGTGGAATCTCGAATCGGGTGAATCGCAAGCGGCAGACCTGCCTGATCAACACCGCGAATCGTTGAGCGTTCGGTGGTCACCGTCCGGCGATCGTATCGCGGTTGCGAACGGCGATTGGCTGGCCGTGTTCCGCGCGACGGGCGAACGAGTTTCCGAACATCGGCACAGCAGCGGTGTTGCCAGTGTAGCTTGGACGAAGAACGGACGAAGCGTCATCTCGCCGATCTATCGGCAGCACGTCAGCGTCTGGACGAACGGCGCGATCGAACGAACTTGGCCGCTCGACCGGTTCGCGACAAAGACCAGCACACTGTCTCCCGACGACCGCTGGCTGGCGATCAACTCGGAACCTGGCCTGTTACGGCTCTGGTCCACAACCGAAGGCCGCGCCGGCGACAGCTTGATCACCACGAATGACAACAGCTCTGGCGTCTTCTCAGCCGGCGGAGAACGCCGACTCCTGACCAACAGCCTGGCCGAACGCCTGCTGTATATCATCGAGCAACCCGACGGCTCATGGCGAGCGCTGAGTATCGCAGAGTTCGATCGGCTCGTGAGGGAAGCATGGACAAAATGAGAAACTCAATCGCGTGTCATTATTTGTTTTGGGCTCCTGGACAATTGCAGTGTGAACCGCACCTAGGATTTGTGAGTGTCAATGTCAACAGCATCGTAATGCCTGTCCTCTTTGTTTGTTGGCTATTGCTTGCGTCAGCCAGCGCGGATGACGAATCGGTTCCGCTCAAGCAGATCGGAAAGCTCCCCGAAACGATTCGCGAGGCATCGGGTTTGTGTAAGAGCCGCCAGCACAACGGCGTGTTCTGGACGATCTCGGATTCGGGGAACTCGCCGGATTTGTATGCGATCACTCGCGAAGGCAAGTTGCTCGCGGAATACGCCGTGCGGGACGCGATCAATCTCGATTGGGAATCGATCGATACCGACGAGCATGGAAACCTGTGGATCGGCGATATCGGGAATAATGTTCCCGGTGGACCGTTAAAGACTCGCTGGACCTATCAGGTGCGAGAACCGAATCCGTATGAAGAAGTCGCAACCACACCGTCCGAATTGCCGCAACGTCGTTCTGTTCCGATCGTCAAGCAGTGGCACTTCACATTCCCAACCGAGCCGATGGACTTGGAAGGTTTGTTCGTGCGCGAGCGATCGGTTTACTTGGTCGGCAAGCAGCGTCAATCACCGACACCACTGTTCCGAATGCGGCTCGGAGAAGTCGCGGAAACGAAGGCTCTCAAAAAACCGGAAACCCTTAAATCTCGGCCGCTTCCGATCAAGCTCGAAGAAATCGCGTCATTGCCGCTGGGCTTGCGAGTCACCGGAGTGGCGCTTGATCTGCGTGCGAGTCGGCTTGCGCTGTGCAGTTACGATCACGTCACGGTCATTGAACTGGGGCAGGGACTCAAGTCGCTCAACGACTTGGCAAATTGCCCACGCCACACGGTTCGATTCAAGACTACCGACATTGAAGGCTGCGAGTGGGACGGCGATGACATCCTGCTCGTCAGTGAAGACCGATCGATCTATTGCCTGCAGTTCCCGAAACAGGCCGAGTTGAGTCGACCAACAAAATAGCGCCTGCTTCGGAACAGGTCTATTGATGACTTGAGCGGGCTTCGATCGAGCCATCCGAGCCTTTACATTGGGGTGCGTCATCTCGTGTTGGTTGCTGATTGCACTGTCGAGCGTTCGGTAGGCAAAGCCATCCCCGACAAAGTCCTGTTCCCACATCCGACCCCGAAAGTTCTGGGCCTCATTCTCAATCACAAAGAGAGGGCGACGATTCAACAATCGTGACCGCTGGCTCTGAAGCCGAACAAAACGGAGTCCGCGAGAACGACGAGTTCGGCGGCGATGACTTTGAGTTCGTCGTTTCCCATTGCTTGCACGGCGCTCTCGTTCATGGCGAGGGCGTCGTAGAAGCAGATTTCGTCTTCGTTCAGGCCGAGGTCTTCGCTGCGTTGGGTGCGGCTTGCATCTCTTTGGCCAGTTGGATCAGTTCGTCGATCATCTCTTGGGTGGCGATGGCTCGGTTGTGGTAGGCGGTCAGCGTCTTTTGCAGCATCTCGCTGAAGGCTCGCGACTGGACGCCGTTTCGCTTGCCACGTAGGTGAAGGCTGAAGTCAGAATGATGAATGATGAAACTGGCATTCTGAGATTCATACTTCTGCATTCCTACTTCATCCTTTCTTCGGCGGTGATGGCCTTCGAGACGAGTTGCCGGATGGCGTGGTCAAGGTCTTCCTGAGTCTTCCGTTCGCCGGAGGGTTTTCGTTGGCAAAGACGATCGCAAAGCTTGGCAAACATCAGCCTGAACGCGCTAGCGTCCGGTTCAGTGAGTAACCGGGACTAGCGCTGACTTCATGGCACAAGTTTTGTTCTGTGATCGGTTGGCAGTCGAGCTTGTGCTGGACGGCAACTGCGATTGTATGTTGCAGTTGAGGCGAGATTTGGGCACATGAGTTTCGCATGACGAGGAGTGCCGGTTGAGGGCGGGTTCGGGCATTGGGAAGGGGCCGGGGCCGTTCGATGAGGGAGCGGGTCAGTCATGACAGAGCCTCGAAAGAGCTTTGCCGAGCGGATTTTTGGTGCGGCGGACTTGGGCGATGAACGACGAACTCGGCGACTGCCGAAGTTGGTGGAACAGATGATAAGACATCCGGGAGGAACGCTGCCGCAGAAGTTGCCGAGGCTGGAAGACCTCGAAGCGTTCTATCGTTTGTG